>JBKCUM010000118.1:0-14865 GCA_046318395.1 Rubrivivax sp. | reverse complement strand
TGGGCTTGCTGCGGGCCCGCGAAAATCCGAGCGCCTTCAAGTCCAGCCGCGCCACGAACGCCGCGATCACGCGGCACACATGCTCCGGCCCGATCAACTCGTCCAGCGACACCGGAAACAGGCCGCCTTGGTCTCGACTGGGTCCTTGCACGTAGCCCATATGAACACTGCCCTGCAGCTTTCGCTGCAGGGCATTGTGTTCAGGGCTTCAGATCGGCGTCAGAGTATTGACACGGACTGCCTGGGGCGGCGTTGTCGTTTCTGCGGCCAGGCTTCAGGGCGCGTCGGCCAGGAACAGCTGCTGCAGGTCGCTCAGGAAATCAAAGCCGCGGTCGCTGGGCCGCAGCACCTCGCCCTGCTGTTCCAGCAGGCCTTGGGCCAGGGCCTGGGCCACGGCGGCTTCGATGCGCCGCGCCGGCTGGCCCGTGCGCTCGGTGAAACGCGCCAGCGAAAAGCCTTCGCGCAGCCGCAGCGCGTTCAGCATGAACTCGAAAGGCAGGTCCGCGGGACCCACCTCGTGTTCGTTGCTCACCGCCTGACCGGCCAGCGCCTTGGCCATGTAGGCCGCTGGTTCGCGCCAGCGCACCTGGCGCACGATGCGCTCGGGGAAGGACAGCTTGCCGTGCGCGCCCGCGCCCAGGCCCAGGTAGTCGCCAAACTGCCAGTAGTTCAGGTTGTGCACACAGCGGTGGCCGGCCTGGGCGAAGGCCGAAACCTCGTAGCGCTGCAGGCCCACGCCGGCCGTGCGTTCGGTGATGAGGTCCAGCATGTCGCTGGCCAGGTCGTCGTCGGGCAGCACCGGCGGCCGGTTGGCGAACACCGTGTTGGGCTCCACCGTCAGGTGGTAGATGGACAGGTGCGGCGGCTTGAAGGCCAGGGCCGTGTCCAGGTCGCGTGCCAGCGCCGCCAGGTCCTGCCCCGGCAGCGCGTACATCAGGTCGAGGTTGAAGGTGTCGAAAGCCTCGGCGGCTTCGGCCAACGCCGCACGCGCCTGCGCGCCGTCGTGCACACGGCCGATGCGCTGCAGCGCGGCGTCGTCGAAGCTCTGCACGCCCACCGACAAGCGGTTCACACCGGCAGCACGGAAGGCCTTGAAACGTTCACGCTCGAAGGTGCCGGGGTTGGCTTCCAGCGTCACCTCGCAGCCGGCTTCCAGCGGCAGGCGCGCGCGCACAGCGGCCAGCAGGCGGTCGATGGCCTCGGGGCTGAACAGGCTGGGCGTGCCACCGCCGATGAACACGCTGATGACGCGCCGGCCCCACACCAGCGGCAACGAGGCCTCCAGGTCGGCGATGACGGCGTCCACATAACGGTCTTGTTGTGCGGCGCTGTCGGCCGCGCTGCCAGGCTTCAGCTCGTGCGAGTTGAAGTCGCAGTACGGGCACTTCTTCAGGCACCAGGGCAGGTGGATGTACAGCGCCAGCGGCGGCAGCGCACCCAGGCGCACCTGGCCCGGGCGGATGAACTGCACCACCTGCGCGGGCAAGCCATCCAGCGGGCCCGCGGGTCCGTTGGCGCGCTCAGCCAAGGTGCCAGGCCTCCTGCATCAGCGCCACCATGCGTGCGGCGGCGCGGGCGCGGTGGCTGTGCCGGTTCTTGGTGGCCGCGTCCAGCTCGGCCACGGTGCAGCCCAGCGCGGGGATGAACATCAGCGGGTCGTAGCCGAAGCCCTGGTGGCCCCGCGGTGCGGTCAGCAGTTCACCCGGCCAGCGGCCCACGGCCACCAGCGGTTCGGGGTCGTCGGCGTGGCGGATGGCCACCAGGGTGCACAGGAAGGCTGCGCGGCGCTCGCCCGGCGCCCTGCGCTGCGCCAGTTCGGCCAGCACCCGCTGGTTGTTGGTGGCGTCCTGCACGGCGCGGCGCTGCTCGCGTTCACCGTCGAACACGACCTCGCCTCCGTAGTGGGCCGAGACCACACCGGGCGCACCACCCAGGGCGTCGACACACAGGCCGGAGTCGTCGGCCATGGCCGCCCCGCCCGACAGCCGCGCCGCCTGCCGCGCCTTCACCAGTGCGTTCTCGATGAAGGTGTGGTGCGGCTCGTCGGCCTCGGGGATGCCCAGCGCGCCTTGCGGCACCAGCTGCAGTGGCAACGCGGCAAACAGCGCCTGCATCTCCGACAGCTTCTTGGCGTTGTTGGACGCCAGCACCAGACGCAAAGCTTCAGCCATGGGCCTGGGCCCTCAAACGCCGAGGGCCGCGCGCTGCAGCGCCACCAACTCGCGGATGCCGGCATCGGCCAGGCCCAGCAGCTGGTCCATCTCGGCACGGCTGAAGGCCGCGCCCTCGGCCGTGCCCTGCACTTCCACAAAGCCGCCGACGCCCGTCATCACCACGTTCATGTCGGTGTCGCAAGACGAGTCTTCGGTGTATTCCAGGTCCAGCAGCGGTGTGCCTTGCACGATGCCCACCGACACCGCGGCCACGAAGTCGCGGATGGGGCTGGCGCTGAGCTTGCCGCTGGCCAGCAGCGTGCCCACCGCGTCGTGCGCGGCCACGAAGGCGCCGGTGATGGCCGCCGTGCGTGTGCCACCGTCGGCCTGCAGCACGTCGCAGTCGATCAGGATGCTGCGCTCGCCCAAGACGCCCAGGTCGAACACCGTGCGCAGGCTGCGGCCGATGAGGCGCTGGATCTCTTGCGTGCGGCCGCTCTGTTTGCCCTTGGCGGCTTCGCGGTCGCTGCGCGTGTGCGTGGCGCGCGGCAGCATGCCGTACTCGGCCGTCACCCAGCCTTCGCCGCTGCCCCGTTTGTGCGGCGGCACACGTTCTTCCACCGACGCCGTGCACAGCACCTTGGTGTTGCCGAAAGCGACCAGCACCGAACCTTCGGCGTGGCAGGTGTAGTGGCGCGTGATGCTGACCGGACGCAGCGCGTGGGCCGCACGGCCCGATGAACGTTCAAAACCCATGGGAAACCTCGTTGAATGTGGGCCGTGCGAAGACACGACACCGCCAAAGAAAAAACAGGCGGCCCGGCCCCTGGAGGGGCCGAAGTCCGCACCGGGCGCAAGGCACCCGTCTACTTGCGTTTCTGCGACGAACGCTGGATGGCTTCGTTGATCTCGCGGATCGAACGTTCGATCTCGGCTTCGTCCAGTTCGTCGGTCATTTCACCGGCCAGGCTGGCCTGGATGGTGGACGCGAAGACCTCTTCGCCCAGCGACTGGGTGGACACACCGCTGGTGCTGTCGCCGTCTTCCGTGCCTTCCCATTCCACCGCGATGACGGTGACGTTGTCGCTCTTGGGGCCGGCGTGGCGCAAGGCCTGCTCCACCAATTCGGGCACGGCTTCGGAGATGGGCTGCTGGGCCAGCATGTCGGTGATGGCGGCGTCGCTGACGCTGCCCCACAGGCCGTCGCTGCACAGCAGCACGCGGTCGCCAGGGTGCATCACCAGCGGGCCAGCGGTGTCGACCACGGGCTTGCCAGGGCTGCCCAGGCAGGTGAACAGCACGTTGCGGTTGAAGCGCTCGCCCATGGGCACTACGTGGCTCAGCGTTTCTTGCAGCTCGGAATAGGAATGGTCGCGCGTGCGGGCGATCAGCTTGTCGCCGCGCACCAGGTACAACCGCGAATCCCCACAGTGCGCCCAGTACGCCGACTGGCCCTGCAGCACACAGGCCACCACGGTGGTGCGCGGCGTGTCGACCAACGACCGTTCGGTGGCATACCGGAGCAACTGGTGGTGGCCGGCGATGACGGCGTCGTGCAGAAAGCGCAGCGGGTCGGCCAGCTTGGGCTTGGCCTCGCGCTGGAACATGGCCGCCAGCGTCTGCAGCGCCAGCTGCGATGCCACCTCGCCCTCGGGGTGGCCGCCCATGCCGTCGGCCAGGGCGAACAAACCAGAATCCCGCGTGTAGCAATAGCCCATGCGGTCTTCGTTCTTCTCGCGCCCGCCTTTGCGGCTGACTTGGTAGACAGAAAACCGCATGGTCAGTCAGTGTCCCGGCAGAGGCAAAAAGCCAAGCTTCCCGGCGCGGAACCGGCTTTGCCGGGCCGCAGGCGGACGGCCCCCTTGGGGGGTAGCGAGCGCCAGCGAGCTTGGGGGCACCACCACCTCACGCCTTTTGCCCGGTTTTCAGGGTTTCCAACTGCAGCTTCAGCCGTTCACTGAAACTCAGCTTGGTGTAGCGGCGTTCGGTCTCGCGCGACAGCTCTTTTTGCAGCGCGAACACACTCTGCGGACGGCTCAGCGGGTCCAGGCTCATGCACCACTCCGTCACTTCGATCAGGTTGTCGGAGTAAACGTTGCGCAGGCGGCTCAGGCTCAGCGCCAGGCGGTCTTTTTCCAAGCGCTGCGGCGCGTCGTTGGGCGGGTAGCCCTGCATGCAGGCGTAGATGCAGGCACCGATGGCGTAGATGTCGGTCCAGGGGCCCAACGAACCGTCGCGGCGGTACATCTCGGGCGCGGCAAAACCCGGCGTGTACATCGGCCGGATGAAGTTGCCTTCTTTGCTCAGCACTTCGCGCGCGGCGCCAAAGTCCAGCAGCACGGCCTTGTTCTCGTTGGTGATGAAGATGTTGGCCGGCTTGATGTCCAGGTGCAGCATCTTGTGCTGGTGCACGATGCGCAAGCCGCGCAAGATTTCATCGAACAGGCTGCGGATGGTGCTCTCGCGGAACACCTTGTCGCGCTTGAGGTCGCGGGCGGTGACGATGAAGTCCTGCAGGGTGTCGCCCTGCAGGTAGTTCATCACCATGTAGACGGTTTCGTTCTCGCGGAAGAAGTTCAGCACGCTGACCACGCTGGGGTGGCTGATCTGTGCGAGCGAACGGCCTTCTTCGAAGAAGCTCTTCAGGCCCAGGCGGTACAGCGGCTGTTTGTCGGGCTTGACGCGCGGCGTCAACTCGCCCGGCGAGCGCTCGGCCAGCGAAGAGGGCAGGTATTCCTTGACGGCCACCAGCTGTTGGCCTTCGCCTTCGGCGAGGTACACCACGCCAAAGCCACCGGCCGCCAGTTTCTTGATGATCTGGTAGCCCCCGACCACGGTACCCGAAGGCAGCGGCGCGGGTTTGGGCTTCGACATAATCGCTTGAAGTTCTACAAGGTGAGATTCGATGCCAGTCTACAGCATGACCGGGTACGCCAACGCGGCCGCCGGTGGGGCATCTCCCCAGGGTGAAACCGCCGCCACGGCCGCGCCCAACCCCAGCGCCACCGCCCAGGTGACGGTGGAAGCGCGGTCGGTCAACGGCCGCTTTCTGGACCTGGCCTTCCGCATGCCCGACGACCTGCGCGGCCTGGAACCGGCGCTGCGCGACCTGCTGGGCGCCCAGTTCCGCCGCGGCAAGATCGAGGTGCGCATCAGCACCCAGCGCGACAACGAGAACGCCTGGCCCCAACCCAGCAGCGAGCAGCTGAACCGCCTGGCACGGCTGGAAAACACCGTGCAGAGCTGGCTGCCACAGGCCCGCGGCCTGTCGGTGGGTGAGGCGTTGGCGCTGTGCCGGCACGGCGCTGGCAGCGAGAAGCTGGACGACGTGGCGCTGGAAGCCGCCAAACGCTGTTTCCAGGGCCTGCGCGAAGCCCGCGAGCGCGAAGGCGCCCGCCTGGTGGAGATGCTGCTGGACCGCGTGGCCAAGCTGCGCGCCCTGGCCGAGCAGGCCGAGCCGCTGCTGCCGGCCGTGGTGCAGCGCCAACAGCAGCGTTTCCTGGAGCGCTGGAACGAGGCCCTGGCCCAGGCCAACAGCGGCGGCACGGTGTCCAGCGCGGCCCTTCACGAGCGTGCGATGACGGAAGCCGCGGCCTTCGCCATCCGCATCGACGTGGCCGAAGAACTGACCCGGCTGCGCTCGCACCTGGACGAGATCACCCGCTTGCTGAAAGCCGGCGGTGAACTGGGCAAACGCCTGGACTTCCTGATCCAGGAACTGCAACGCGAGGCCAACACCCTGGGCAGCAAGAGCCCGGCCATCGAGCTGACCGCCATCTCGGTGGAAATGAAGGTGCTGGTCGAGCAGATGCGCGAGCAGGTGCAGAACATCGAGTGAGCCCCAGAGGCCGGCCCCCCGCCCACCGGTACCGGCTTCATTTGTAACCAATTCTCAAGGCGGCGCCCGTGGCCGCCGATACACCCGGGATGAAGCGCCTTCATCCCTGGGTCGCCGGCCTGTTGGTGCCGGGTCTGGCCACCTTGCCCTGGCCGGTTTCGGCCCAGCCTGGCCCTGCCGACGCCCGCAACCTGCAGGTGGCCGTGGCCAGCCAGCCGCCAGCGCGCCAGGAACAACGTTTGGCCCTGGTCATCGGCAACGCGGCCTACAAAGAAGCGCCCTTGCTGAACCCGGTGAACGACGCGCGCGCCATGGCCGCAGCGCTGCGCCAGGCCGGCTTCACCGTGCTGCTGCACACCGATGTGGACCACCGCGGCCTGCTGAACGCCGTGCGCGAGTTCGGCAACCGGCTCAAACAAGGCGGCGTCGGCGTCTTCTACTTCGCCGGTCACGGCATGCAGATCAAGGGCCGCAACTACCTGGTGCCGGTGGCCGCCGACATCCAGCGTGAAGACGAGGTGGCCTACGCCGCGTTGGATGCGCAAGCGGTGCTGGACAAGATGGAGGCCGCCGGCAACGGCACCAACCTGATGATCCTGGACGCCTGCCGCAACAACCCGTTCGCGCGCAGCTTCCGCAGCAGCACCCAGGGCCTGGCGCAGATGGAGGCACCGGTGGGCACCCTGGTGGCCTTTGCCACCGCGCCCGGCGCCGTGGCCAGCGACGGCAACACCGCCAACGGCCTGTACACCCAGCACCTGCTGAACGCCATGCGCACGCACGGCGCCAAGGTGGAGGACGTGTTCAAGCAAGTGCGTGCCGCCGTGCGGCGCGACTCGCAGGGCAAGCAGATCCCGTGGGAAAGCACCTCGCTGGAAGGCGACTTCTACTTCCACGCGCCGGTGGCGGCCCCGCCGCCGGTGGACCCCGCCGTGGCGCTGGACCACGCCATGTGGGAGGGCGTGAAGGGCAGCACCGACGCCGCCGACCTGCGCGCCTACCTGCGCCGCTTCCCCAAAGGCCTGCACGTGGCCGAGGCACAAAGCCAACTCAGCGTGCTGGTGGCCCAGGCTGCAGCGCGGGCCCAGGCGGCCGCGTTGGCACAGCAGGCGGCGGCGCAAGCCGCCGCGGCCCCGCCAGCCGCCCTCGCCACAGCCACAGCCACCGCCGCGACGCCGCGCCCCCCGACGGCCCAAGTGCCAACGCCCACGGCGGCCGCTGCGGTGGTGGCCGCCGCCTTGCCCGCCCCCAAGCCCGGCCGCGACCCTGGCCACGACCAGCGCACGCAAGAATTGTTGAAAGAACTGGGCCGCCCCAGCCCCCCGGCCCCGAGCCCGTCGCCGGCCCCCGTGCCCGTGGCGGCAGCGCCCGCCGCGCCGCGACCCGTCGCCGGGGCTGTGCCACCGGCCGAGTCTTCGCGCAGCGAGGTGGACCGCCGCACCGCCGAATGGCTGGCCGAACTGGCGGCCAAACCGCCGCTGAAAGCACCGATGAAGGCGCCGCCTGGCGCGCCCGCCAGCAACCGCCACGGCTTCACCGTGGGCGACCGCTGGAACTACCAGGTGGTGGACCGTTTCCGCGGCGAGGTGGTGCGCAACTTCAGCCTGCGCGTCACCAAGATGAACGCCGACGGCAGCTGGCAAAGCGGCACCAACCAGTACGACGAACTGGGGCGGCTCACGCAGTGGACCAACGGCGCCGGCGAAGCCCGCCGCCTGGTGCCCCATGGCGCCCGCTGGTGGGCCGACATGCGCGTGGGCGAGCAGCGCCGCTTCGAGTACGACGAACACTGGCCCGGCCAGCTCAACCGCGTCAGCACCGAAGCGCGTGTGGTGGGCGAAGAAACCGTGCGTGTGCCGGCCGGTGAGTTCAAGACCTTGAAGATCGTTCACAAGGGCAGCGTCAGCGCGGTGGGCCGCCTGGGTTTCGGCACGGTGCAGGTCACGCTCTGGTACGCGCCAGAGCTGCACACCCTGGTGGCCCAGGACCTGGAAACCACCTGGGACGGTCGCCCCGGTCTGCGTGAGCGCGAAGAGCTCACCAGCTTCACGCTGATGGGCCCTGGCCTGTCGGCCCAGCGCTGAGGGCATGGCGCTCGCCACCCGCTGGTGGGCCCGCTGGCAGCACCTGCTGCCCTGGCGGCGGCCCGCGGCCCAGGTGCACGCCGTGGTGGCGCTGGCGCTGGTGGTGTGGACCGGCTGGCAATGCCTGGGCCCGGCCCCGGCCGATGGCCTGTCGGCCGGCACCTACGACCAACTGCAGCAGCGCCGCCTGTGGGCCAGCGCGCCCGACCCGCGGCTGCTGGTCATCGACATCGACGAACGTTCGCTGGCCGACATGGCCGGCGAGTTCGGCCGCTGGCCCTGGCCACGCGACACCCTGGCCACCGTGCTGCAGCACGCGCAGGCGCAGGGCGCGGCCGCCGTGGTGTTCGACGTGCTGTTCAGCGACCCCGACCGCCTGCACCCCGGCGGCGACGCCGCCTTGTCGGCGGCCGTGGCCCAGGGCGCCGGCTTCTTCCCGGTGATGCGCCTGCAGCCCGCGCTGGACACCACCAGCGAGCTGCGTGTGGACCAGCTGCCTGGCCTGGCCCTGCCGCCGGCGACGGCGGCCAGCGCCCCAGCGCCCCGCCTGGCCGCCGTGCTGCCCTTCATGCAAACCATGCTGGCCAGCGGCCGCCTGGGCACGCACACGGCCACGCTGGACAGCGACGGCAAGGTGCGCCGCTTCGCCTTCCACGAGCACCTGGCCGGCGGCTGGCAGCTGCGCAGCATGCCGGCGGCCGTGGCCGCGCACCTGGGCGTGGCGCCGCTGGACAGCGGCCAGGCGCGGCTCATCGTCTGGCGCCGCCAGGCCGAGGCCTACCCGCGCGTGCCGTTTGCAGTGGCCTTCGCCTGTGCTGAAGGCGCGCAGCGCGCCGACTGCCCCACGCTGAACGGCAAGGTGTTGATCATCGGCGCCACGGCCGCGGCGCTGCACGACATCAAGACCTCGCCGCTGGCCCTGCAACACACCGGCGTGGACATGCTGGCCACGCTGATCGACAACGCCCTGCACCGCCGCGAGCTGCGCGAACTGCCCGGCGCTGCGCGTTGGGCCGCCTGCCTGCTGGCCCTGGGCCTGGCTTGGCACGCGGTGCGGCGCGGCCGGGCCGGCGCCAGTGGGCGTGCGCTGTGGCTGCTGCCGTCGGCGTTGATGGCCCTGGCCTGGGCCAGCCTGCACAGCGAAAGCCTGTACCTGGACCTGGCGCTGCCCGCCGGCGCTGCGCTGACCTTCCTGTCGGCCGTGGCCACGCTGGACGGCTGGCGACGCCAACACCATGGCCAGGCCGCTGACGCGCCCGCCGGCCCCTGGGCCCTGGTGTGCGGCGGCCCCAGCGCCCACGGCGAGCGCTTGGAGCGCGCGGTGTTCGACCTGGCCGCCTTGCGCGGATGGAAGGTCAGCGGAGGCGCCATGGCCGCGGGCGACGCTGGCCCCGCCCAGCTGCGCTGGACCCTGTGGGGCCTGCCCGACGAAACCACCACCCAACAAGCCGCGCAGGCCCTGGGTGACACCACCGCCTGGCACCAGGCCTTCGAACCGGGCCACCACCCGCAGGCCTCGCTGGCCCTGGCCTGCGCCCAGGCCTGGTTGGACGCGCCCCCACCGCAGAACACGCCGCTGGACCTGCCCACCCCCGCCTCGGTGGGCACCGGCCGTGCCACCGCCTGAACGCCTTGCTGCCCCCACCACGGCCACCGCCACCGCCACCATGACCGCCTGCCTCACCGCCCACCCCCACCGCGCAGCACCGCCCACCCCGCCGTGGTACAGCCTGCACCGCCTGCAGCGTGGAAGCTGCACCGTGGCGCTGCTGGCCTGCGGCCTGCTGGGCACCACCGCCACGGGAGCGCAAAGCCTCAGCCTGCTGCAGGCCGCACCGCTGCGCGCCGACAAGCAGGCCGACGCCGCCACCGTGGCCACGCTGAACGCCGGCCAAGCCGTGCAGCTGCTGCAGATGAACGGCGGCTGGGTGCAGGTGCAGGCCGGCACGCAACAAGGCTGGGTGCGCGCGTCACAGCTGCGCCTGCCGGGCGCCGAGGTGGCCGCCGCCAGCCAGCAAGACACCGGGCGCCGCCAGGCCGGCGCCAGCGCCGTCACCCTGGGCGTGCGCCAGCTGCCCCCGCGCAGCAACCGCCACGCCCTGGTGGTGGGCGTGGGCCAGTACCAGCGCGACAGCGCCCGCCCGGTACCGCCCCTGGCCGGTGTGCAGCACGACATGGCCAGTGCGCTGGCCATCGCACAGCTGCTGCAAGTGCCCCCCGACCAGGTGACCCTGCTGCGCGACAGCGCCGCCACACGCGAAGGCGTGCGCCAGGCACTGGCCGCGCTGCAGCAGCGCATGAAACTGGGCGACCGCGCCTTCATTTACTGGTCGGGCCACGGCACGCGCTACCTGGACACCACCGCGGGTGGTTGTGTGGAAGCCCTGGTGCCCTACGACCTGAAGGACATCAGCCACGCGGAATTCGCCGCCTGGGTGCAGCCGCTGGCGGCCCAGGCCGACAAGCTGATGGTGGTGTTCGACGCCTGCCACAGCGGCGGCGCCGTGGCCACGCGCAGCCTGCCGGCGCCAAGCACCGGCTTGCCGGTCTTCACGCCGAAGTTCACCACCGGGGGTGACGCCTGCCAGGTGGCCAGCAACATCCGCCAACGCGCCTGGGGCCAGGTGGCGCCCAGCGTGGGCCTGAGCGGGCAGGACGTGGTGCACCTGTCGTCGTCGCGGCCCGATGAGGTGAGTTTCGACAACCCGCAGACCGGAGGCCTGGCCACCACGGCGCTGCGCCAGTGCCTGCAAGGCGAAGCGCGCGACCTGGACGGCAGTGGCAGCGTCAGCGTGCAGGAGCTGGTGGCCTGCGCCCAGGCCAAGGTCAACAGCGCCATGCAGGGCCAGCGCGACCTGCTGCCACACCACCTGGTGGTCAGCGGCAACCGCGACTTCGTGCCCGCCTACTTCGCCCAGCCCGCAAAACCCGTTGCAGCGCCCCCGCCCACGCCAGCGCCGGCCAAGCCCGCTGCGCCCACCACGGCCACCGCACCCGCCTCGCCCGCCCCCGCCCCCGCCACCGGCGCCGACATGGCCAACGTGCTGGCGCAGCTGCACGCCCAGCGCGACAGCAAGCGGCGCGTGGGCGTGCAACTCAGCCAAGACCGCTTGCGCATCGGCCGCGACGGGCTGGACTTCGCCATCACCAGCAGCCACGCCGGCCATGTGACGGTGGCGCTGCTGGGCAGCGACCAGCGCTCGCTGTACGTGCTGTTCCCCAACGGCCTGGACAGCGACAACCGCATCGCCGCCGGCCAGACCCTGGTGCTGCCGCGCGCGCAATGGCAGGTGCTGGCCGGTGGGCCGCCCGGTGAGAACCAGTTGCTGGTGATGGTGAGCGACCAACCGCGCCCGCTGGACCACCTGAGCCCGTTGAAGGACGGCCCCTTCACCAAGGCGCTCACCGACGCGCAGGGCCGCGCGCGCCTGCAATGGCTGCTGGGCCAGGGCCAAGGCGGCGGCAGCGACAGTTTCGGTTCGGCCCTGCTCAGGCTGACGGAATACTGAAGCCCGGCTGGCCGCGCAGCAGCGCCTGCACCGCGGCCACCACGGCCGCAGGCTGGTCGCGCTGCGGTGAATGGCCGCAGGCCGGCAGTTCCAGCAGCTGGGCCTGCGGCACCCGCGGCACGATGTGGCGGATCTGCGCCAGCGTGCCGTATTCGTCGTCCAGCCCTTGCACCGCCAACAGCGGGTGGCCGATGCCGGCGATCTCGGCCTCGATGTTCCAGGCGCGGAAGGCCGGGCTCAGCCACACCTTGTTCCAGCCCCAGAAGGCGCTGTCGGGGTCGTCGTGGTACTTGGCCAGGCCACGCTTCAGGTCACCGTCCACATAGGCTTGGCGCGCCCGTTCGATGTTCAACACCGACAGGTCTTCGACGAACAGGTGCGGCGCCAGCACCACGGTGGCGGCGAAGTCGGCGCTGTGCCGCGCCGCGTGCAGCAGCGCGATGCTGCCGCCGTCGCTGTGGCCGAACAGCACGGTGGGCTGGGCGGCCGGGCTGAAGTTGATGGCCTGGAAGAAGGCCGGCAGCACTTCCAAAGCCTGCTGGTGCAGAAAGTCTGGCGCCCACACCTCGTCGGGTGGGCGCGGCGTACTCTGGCCATAACCCGGGCGCGAAAACACCAGGCCGCGGGCGCCCAGCGCGGTGCACAGCTGGTCGGGAAACCCTTTCCACATGGCCCGCGAGCCCAGGCCTTCGTGCAGGAACACAACGACCGGTGCGCCCGGCTGCACCACACCGACCCAGGCGAACTCGATGCGAACCGCCCGCTCCGCCCACACGATGTCAGCAAACGCCAAAGCCGCGCCCCCGATCAAGTTTCCCGCCGCGGGACCGGCTCTGCCGGACCGCCGGCGGACGGCCCCCTCGGGGGGTAGCGACCGTCAGGGAGCTTGGGGGCCTCACGTTCCCGCAGCTTGAAGCGCTGGATCTTGCCGGTGGCCGTCTTGGGCAGTTCGGCCAAGAACTCGATCTGCCGGGGGTACTTGTAGGGCGCCAGGCGCTCTTTGACAAACGCCTTCAGCGCGGCTTCGTCGGCGTCCTGCGGCGCTACGCCGGCCTTCAGCACCACGAAGGCCTTGGTCTTGGTCAGCCCTTCGGCGTCGGCCACACCGATGACGGCGGCCTCCAGCACCGCCGGGTGCTGTACCAGGGTGGCTTCCACCTCGAAGGGGCTGACGTAAATGCCGCTGACCTTCAGCATGTCGTCGCTTCGGCCGGAGTAGGTGAAGCTGCCGTCGGCGTTGCGCACGTACTTGTCGCCGCTCTTGGTCCACGCGCCTTGGAAGGTGTCGCGGCTTTTCTCGCGGTTGCCCCAGTACATCAGCGCCGCCGTGGGGCCCTGGATGTAGAGGTCGCCGGTGTCACCGTCGGGCACCGGGCGGCCGTCGTCGCCGCGCAGTTCCAGCGTGTAGCCGGGCACGGGCCAGCCCGTGGTGCCGTAACGCACGCGGCCGGGCTGGTTGGACAAGAAGATGTGCAGCATCTCGGTGCTGCCGATGCCGTCGATGGTCTCCACGCCGTAATGGGCGGTGAAACGTTGGCCGATGTCGGCCGGCAGGGCTTCACCGGCCGAAGAGGCCAGGCGCAAGGCCACCTCGTGGCGCGCCGGTTTGTCGGCGTGGGCCAGCATGCCAGCAAAGCCCGTGGGCGCGCCAAAGAACACCGTGGGTTTCACACCGCCCACCTCGCCGCGCCAGCGCTTGAAGGTGGCTTCGGGTGTGGGCCTTTCGGCCATCAGCAGCACCGTGGCGCCCACGCTCAGCGGAAAGCTCAGGCCATTGCCCAGGCCGTAGGCGAAGAACAGTTTGGCGGCGGAAAAACACACGTCGCTTTCGCGCAGGCCCAGGACCGCCGTGCCGTACAGGTCGGCCGTGGCCCGCAGGCTGGCCTGGGCATGCACCGTGCCCTTGGGCCGGCCGGTGGAGCCCGAGCTGTACAGCCAGAAGCCGGGTTCTTCGCCGGTGGTGGCCGCGGGCTGCGCCAGCGGTGCGGCAGCGTCCAAGGCCGCGGCGAAGTCCACGGTGCCGGCCGGCACCGCGCCCTGGGGGCGGGACACCCACAGCCGCTGCAGTTCATGCCCACCTTCGGCCATGGCGGCCTGCAGGCTGGGCCACAGCGCGGCCGACACCACGGCGGCCTGCGCCCGGCTGTGGGCCAGCATGTAGGCCAGGTCGGCGGGCGGCAGCAGGGTGTTCACGGCCACCGGCACCACGCCCGCGTACAGCGCGCCCAGGAAGGCCACGGGCCAATGCTGGTTGTCGTGCATCAGCACCAGCAGCCGTTCTTCGCGCCGCAGGCCGGCGGCCAGCAAGGCCGCGGCGCAGCGCCGCACTTGTTGGTCCAGCTCGCCGTAGGTCAGCCTGCCGTGGTCGTCGATGAAGGCGGGCTTGTCGGGCCGCCCGGCGTTCAGCGCCAGCACATGGGCGGCGAAGTTGAAGTCGGTGGGCGGCGTGGGGCTGGGCTGCATGGCTGGTCTCCTGTCGGGGGTGCCGCGCCGCCTCTGCCGGGCCGCTGCTGGCGTGGTGGCCGCCTGGCCGCAGCCAAGCCGCCTTGTTTTTTCAGTGCCGGTTCATGGCTTCACAGCCCGGCCAGCACCGCGGTGCTGGCCTGCAGTGCGCTGCGCCGGTGGTAGAAGTTCAGCGCCCGCGCGCCGCCCAGTTCTTCACCGCCACCGGCGCGGCCCGGGCCGCCGTGCAGCGACTGCGGCATCACGTTGCCGTGGCCGCTGTGCAGGGCTGCCACGTCGGGGCTGACGACGTGCACCCGGCCATGCGCGGGCGCCAGTTGCAGCGCCATGGCCTGCAGCGCGGCGGGGTCGCTGCCGTACAGCGAGGCCACCAGCGAGCCCTGGCCGCGGTAGGCCAGCTGCACCGCGTGTTCGGCGCTGCGGTAGGGCACCAGGGTGGCCACGGGGCCGAAGACTTCGGTGTCGTGCACACGGTCGGCGGCGTCGCTGGCCGCGGCGTCGGCCAGGCCCAGCAGCGTGGGGCCCACGCAGCAGGCCACGGCGGGGTCGGCGTCCACCAAGGCATGGCTGGCACCATCGTGCAGCACCTGGGCCTGGGCTTGCAGGGTGGCCAGGCCTTCGCGCACGGCGTTGTACTGCGCACGGTTCACCAGCGCGCCCATGCGCACGGCATCGCTGCGCGGGTTGCCCACGGTGGTTTTCTTCAAACGGGCGGCTATGGCTTCGGCGGCCTGCGCGGCCAGCGCCTCGGGCACGAAGACACGGCGGATGGCGGTGCACTTTTGGCCGCTCTTCACCGTCATCTCGCGCACCACCTC
>JBKCUM010000117.1:0-14008 GCA_046318395.1 Rubrivivax sp. | reverse complement strand
ACAGCCCAGCGGGTGCAGCGTTGGCCCTGAATCACGGGCCTGGGTGCGCGGCCTGCGGCCACTTCGGCATGCCACCAGCTCAAGCTCATGGCGCCCACTTCGGCGCATTGCTTGGCGGGGATCAGGGCCACATCCGCCAGGCCGGCGGGTAGCTGGGGGGGCAGCAGCGCAGGGGCTGCAGGGGTTGGCGTGGGTTGTTTGGCGTTTACTTGGTCGCTCATTTGGTTGAACCGATACGGGACAAACACAAACGCGCCAGAAGTTCATGCAGCACAAACCCGCCTGTCCCACAGGCAAGTTCGATGCGGTACATTCGCCAAGTCAACTTCCCCAAGTGACATGGCGCCTCGGCGCTCAGGACCCCGGTCGTGTGCAACCACTTCCGGGGTTCTGTCTTTTGGGCACTGCGCATTCGTCTTTCTAACCATGGTGGTTTTCGCAGGAGGTGCGCACATCGCCTTCAGACATGCACCAAGGATAGCCATTTCCATCAACACTTAACGCGCCGTTGGTGGACATGGTTGGACTATCCGGGCAGCCGGCTCTGGTTGGCGTCAGAGTGAAAGAGGCGCTGCCACCTAGGCGAATGTGGCCCGCTGGTTGTCGCTGTAGGTGTCGGTGAATCGTGGTCGATTCCTTGTCTTAGTTCTTCACCACGTCGCTGTGCACGTCAGAGTGCGGTTCACTTCGACGCCTTGCCTCATGCCGCCAATGTCGCGCACGCGCACGCGAAGCACCCTGCGAGGTTAGGTGCGGCAACTGGCCGGCCCATGCCGAACAGTCCGCGCGCGCGGCGGCGCTTCTACAGTAGGCGCCAGTAGGTCAATGGTGGCGCGACACTGGACCTGAAATGCATCCCGATGGGTGGCCCTGCCGGGCGCCTAGCGGAACCGCTGACCGGATAACAAACCGGACAACTCTGAGGCGCGAAGCGGCCGAAAGTGAGCATTCATGCGGCTTTCCGGCCACAGTTCGATAGACCCCGGTCCACCTGCCTGGGCCCGGAGTCACCTCCGGGCCTTTTTTCTTGCAGATTGACCTGGAAATGTCACATTTCCAGCGCTGAGCGTGCATAACGGGCGCGATCCGTGCACCATTTTTTTGCTTTGGCGCGTTGATTCGGAGATCATTCGTTACACGCGCTGACGCTGCTTCGGTGTGTTCGTCAGGGCGCTTGGGTCACAGGGTGCAGGGCGGAGGGCACGGCAGGCCGGTCGGCAAAGGGCACACACATGGCGCAAAAACCACAAAGGCGGAGCGAGGACGTCCGCAAGTTCAAGGGCACGACCGTCATCGATTGGGACTCCGAACCCACCCAGGAGCGTCCTAGTGAATTTGCCGAGTCGTCGCTGTTCCTCAGCCAAACCGCGGTTTCGCGAAACTCGAAGTTTGGCGCGCGCAGTGCGCAGGTCCACCACCTGGAGCGTGCACGGCCGCGCCCAGCCCAGAAGAAAGGCGGCAGCGCGGCCACCTTGTGGTTTGGCTTGGCCTTGGTGGTGGTGATCGCCGGCGGCGGTCTGTACGGGCTGGTGCACTTTCTGCGCGGCTGAAGCGCCGACCAACGCCGGCCGGCCGGGCGGCCAAGGGTCCGTCGCCGGGGCCGCCTTGCGCAGCAGGCTTCCTTTGTGAATCTGTGGTGAACCCTGGTCATGCCCCAGCGCGCCACAGGTGCTTGGGGCTGTTCTGGGGCTGGGCCTGCAGGAACCTGCACGAACGGCCACAATGCGGCCCCGAACGACCAAGCCCTGACCAACCATGCCGCGACTGCAAGACCTGACGCCCGACCGCCTGCGGGGCCTGCGCCGAGGCATCGAAAAAGAGAGCTTGCGCGCCAACGTCGACGGCAGCTTGGCCGTGACGCCGCACCCGGCCGCCTTGGGCTCGGCCCTGACCCACGCCAGGGTCACCACCGACTTCAGCGAGTCGCAGCTCGAGTTGATCACCGGCGTGCACGCCAGCGCCGAGGCTTGCCTGCAGGAAATGCAGCACCTGCACCAGTTCGTCTACCGGCAGATGGGCGACGAACTGATGTGGGTGGGCAGCATGCCTTGTCGGCTGCCCGGCGACGAAACCATCCCCTTGGGCCGGTATGGCACCTCCAACGTCGGCCGGGCCAAGAGCATCTACCGCATGGGCCTGGGCCACCGTTATGGCCGGCGCATGCAGACCATCTCGGGCATCCACTACAACTGGTCGATGCCGGGGCTCAGCGATGCCGACCACTTCGCGCTGATCCGCAATTTCCGCCGCCACGCCTTCCTGCTGCTGTTTTTGTTCGGTGCTTCGCCCGCGCTGTGCCGCAGCTTTGTTGAAGGGCGTGAGCATGGCTTGCAGCCCTGGGGTGAAGGCAGCCTGGCCCTGCCGCACGCGACCTCGCTGCGCATGGGTCGGTTGGGCTACCAGAGTGATGCACAGGCCAGCATCCGCGCCAGCTTCAACAGCCTGGAGAGTTACGCGGCCTCGCTGCACGACGCACTGACCCGGCCATACCCGGCCTACGAAGCCATCGGTGTGAAGAACCTGGGGGGCGAGTACAACCAGCTGGCCACGACGCTGCTGCAGATCGAGAACGAGTTCTACGGCACCATCCGCCCCAAGCGCACCATCCGCGCCGGCGAGCGTCCTCTGCACGCGCTGCGTGAGCGTGGCGTGGAGTACATCGAGGTGCGTTGCATGGACCTGGACCCGTTCGAGCCGCTGGGCATCAGCGCTTCGACGATGCGCTTCTTGGACATGTTCCTGCTGCACTGCGCGGTCAGCGACAGCCCGCCGGACACGCCCGACGAGATCGCCGCGCTGGCGCGCAACCAGCACCGCACGGCCTCGCACGGCCGTGAGCCGGGTTTGCGCCTGGAGCGCGACGGCGCTGAAGTGGCGTTGCAGGACTGGGCCCACGAGCTCTTGCAGGCCTACCGGCCCTTGGCGATGCGCTTGGACGCTGCGCATGGCGGCACGGCCTACGGTGAAGCCTTGGCCGAGGCCGAACAACGCTTGGCCCATCCCGACACCACGCCCTCGGCCCGTGCGCTGCAGGTCATGGAGGCCGATTTCAACCGCTCGTTCGCGGCCTTTGTGCGGGCGCAGTCGGTGCAGACGCGCGCCGCCTTGCTGGCTTTGCCTTGGAGCGATGCGCAGCACCAGGCCTGCGTGGCCGAGGCCCAGGCCTCGGTGCAGCAGCAGCGGGCGCTGGAGGCCGCCGACCACGGCGACTTCGAGGCCTTCCGCCAAGCCTACCTGGCGCCGGAGCGCCTGCTGCTCGCGGCCGCCTGAAGAACCCCGGAAGGCCTGGCCGACCGGGGGCTTGGAGGCGGCAGCGCCTTCAGCCGCCCCGGCGCAGCGCTTCGTAGCTGATCAGGCCGGCCCAGGTGGCCAACAGGGAACCGGCCACGTGCAAGCCCACGGCGGCGCCGGCCCAGGCCAGCCGGCCTTGTTGCAGCAGTTGCACCACTTCGGCCGAGAAGCTGGAGAACGTGGTCAGCCCGCCCAGGAAACCCGTGACGAGCAGCAGCCGCCATTCCGGTGGCAGGTTCACCTGGTGGGCGAACAAGGCCATGCACAGCCCAGCCAGGTAACCCCCCAGCAGGTTGGCGGCCAGGGTGCCCGCGGGCAGGGCAGGGCACAGGCCGTTCAAGGCCAGGCCCAAGCCCCAGCGCAACAAGGCCCCCAGGGCCGCACCACCGGCCACGGCCAGGGCCGACAAACCGCTCACCATGCTGGTGTCCTCCGGGGCAGGCCGTTCATGCGCGTGTCCCCAGGCCTGGCGGCCTGGCGCCGCCGGTCTTCATGGCCAGCAGCTGCGAAATCTGTTCGGCGGCTTGCAGCAGGCGGGGCAGGGCATGCGCCAACAGGTGGTCGGCGGGCGTGCGCTGGGTGTGGCCGCTGACGTTCAGCGCGGCGATGGTGCGGCCGGCGCGGTCGCGCAGTGGCGCGGCCAGCGAGATCAAGCCGTCTTCCAGTTCCTGATCCACCAGGCACCAGCCTTGTTGGCGGGTTTGCTGGATGGCGGCCAGCACGGCCTCGGGGTCGGTGAGGGTGCGTGTGGTCAGCGCCTGGCGCGGTGCGGCCAGCACCCGTTGGCGCGCTTCTTCGGGCGGCAGGCCGGCCAGCAACACGCGGCCCATGCTGGTGCAGGTGGCGGGCAGGCGGCTGCCCGTGCCCAGGTTGATGCTCATGATCTGGTGCGTGGGCACCCGCAGCACGTAGACGATGTCGGCGCCGTCCAGCACCGCGGCCGAACAGGACTCGCGCAGCACCGTCACCAGGCCTTCCATCACCGGTTGCGCCAGGTTCCACAGCGGCAGCGACGACAGGTAGGCGAAGCCCAGGTCCAGGATGCGTGGCGTCAGGCTGAACTGGCGGCCGTCGGCCTGCACATAGCCCAGGTGCTGCAGCGTCAGCAGGATGCGGCGGGCGCCGGCGCGCGTCAGCCCGGTCTGGCGCGCCACGTCGGCCAGCGTCTGGCTGGGGTGTTGGCTGCTGAAACTGCGGATGACGGCCAGGCCCCGTGCGAACGACTGCACGTAGGCGTCGCCCGGCAGCGGGGTGCTGTCGGCGGCGGTGGGGGCTTGGGGGGCTTCGGGCATGGGTCGGCCGATTATCGACGGCCGGCGCCGCAGCCCAGGCTTTGCGGCAGCGCAACGCTTGCGCGGCCAGGGCCTGGCGCAGCACGGTTTTTCGCCGGGCAGGCGCCGCGCATTCGGTACCATGCCCGCCGGTTGCGGCGCGCGCCGTGCAACAGCTTCAGCAAGGAATTCGAATCATGGCTATGGACGTGGTGGACTACGAGATCCGCGGTGCGGAGATGCAGTTCGTCGAGGTGGAACTGGACCCGGGTGAGGCCGCCATCGGTGAAGCGGGCAGCATGATGTTCATGGACCCGGCCATCACCATGGACACCGTGTTCGGTGACGGTGCCCAACAAAGCGGCGGCCTGTTCGGCAAGCTGCTGTCGGCCGGCAAGCGCCTGGTGACGGGCGAGTCGCTGTTCACCACGGTGTACACCAACCAGGGCAGTGGCAAACAACGCGTGGCCTTTGCTGCGCCTTACCCCGGCAAGATCCTGCCCATGGACCTGCGCCAGCTGGGTGGCACGCTGATTTGCCAGAAAGACGCCTTCCTGTGCGCCGCGCGTGGCGTGTCGCTGGGCATCGCATTCCAGCGCAAGATCAGCACCGGCTTCTTCGGTGGTGAAGGGTTCATCATGCAGCGCCTGGAAGGCGACGGCCTGGCCTTTGTGCACGCCGGCGGCACGGTGGTGCGCCGCGAACTGCAGCCCGGCCAGTCGCTGTTGGTGGACACCGGTTGCCTGGTGGCCTACACGCCGAGCGTGGACTTCGAGATCCAGTACGTGGGCAAGGTCAAGACCGCGTTGTTCGGTGGCGAAGGCCTGTTCTTCGCGCGTGTCACGGGGCCGGGCACGGTGTGGCTGCAAAGCCTGCCGTTCAGCCGACTGGCCAGCCGCGTGTTCGCCGCAGCGCCGCAGATGGGCGGCTCGCGCGAGGAAGGTTCTGTATTGCCCGGCTTCGCCGTAGGCGGTGGTGTGCTGGGCGGTCTTCTGGGCGGCGACCGCGATTGAGACCCCCGCGCCGGGCCACCGGGGGTGGCACTGGCCTTTTGTTGATGTTGTTGTTGTTGTTGTTGTTGTTTGAGTTGGACCCTGCTTGAAGACTTCCTTCCTTTGCGCCCTGGCCCTGTGTGGTCTGCTGGGCTTTACCGCGGCCCAGGCCGCGCGTCCCATCTTCGTGTTGAACTCGCAGGACGCCAACGTCAGCGTCATCGACCCCGTCAGCTTCAAGGAAGTGCGCCGCGTGCCCACCGGCAAAGAGCCGCACCACCTGTACCTGACGCCGGACGAAAAGAGCCTGATCGTGGCCAACGCCACCGGCAATTCGCTGACCTTCATGGACCCCACCACGGGCCAGGTGCAGCGCACGCTGCGCGACATTGAAGACCCCTACCACCTGCGCTTTTCGCCGGACATGAAGTGGTTCGTGACGGCGGCCAACCGGCTGAACCACGTGGACCTGTACCACTGGGTGCCGACCAACACGGAGCAGCCGCTGAAACTGGTGAAGCGCATCGAAGCGCCGAAGACGCCCAGCCACCTGGCCATCGACAGCAAGAGCAGCGTGGTCTACATCACGCTGCAGGACAGCGACGAACTGCTGGCCATCGACCTGGCCACGCAGCAAACGCGGTGGAAGGTGAAGGTCGGCAAGATGCCGGCCGACCTGCACCTCACCGCCGACGACAAAACCTTGCTGGTGGCCCTCACCGGCGACCGTTTCGTCGAGGCCTACGACGTCAGTGGCGCCGCGCCCAAGCTGGTCAAGCGCATCGCCACCGGCGACGGTGCGCACGCTTTCCGCGCACGCGGCGACAAGCGCCACGTGTTCGTCAGCAACCGCGTGGCCAACACCATCAGCCAGATCGACACGCAGACGCTGGCCGTGGTGGGCCAGTACCCCGGCCCCGGTGGCCCAGACTGCATGGAACTGCTGGCAGACGGCCGCACCCTGCTGGTCACCTCGCGCTGGGCGCGCAAGTTGACCTTTGTGGACCTGGAGACCCGCAAGGTGGTGCGCCAGATCCCGGTTGGCCGCTCGCCGCATGGCGTGTGGACACTGGACCATGCGCCGCGTTGACAACACCACGTTGAAGAAACTGGCCCGGGCCGCCACGGGCTTGGCCCTGGCCGCTGCCGCGGCGCCCCTCACGCAGGCGGCACCCAGCGCAACGCCGGTCTGCAGCCACCCGGTTTACCTGACCTTCGACACCGGCCACATGGGCGTGGCGCCCCTGGTGGCCGATGTGTTGCAACGCCACCAGGTGCGCGCCACGTTCTTCTTGGCCAACGAGCCCACCAAGACCGGTGGCACCAGCCTCGACGACGTGTGGGCCCCTTGGTGGCGCGCCCGCGCCGCAGAAGGCCACGCCTTTGGTTCGCACACCTGGAACCACCCCATCTGGTTGGCCGACCTGCCGGGTCGCCGCTTCCGCATGAAGCCCACGGCAGGACCGCAGGCGGGCCAGGTGCAGGTGCTGGACGAAGCGGCCTACTGCGCCGAGTTGAACCAGTCCGCGGCCCGCTTCAAGGCCATGACCGGCCAGACCATGGGCCCCTGGTTCCGAGCGCCTGGCGGCAAGACTTCGTCAGCCCTGCTGGCCGCGGCCGAACGCTGTGGCTGGACGCACGTGGGCTGGGCCCCGGCCGGGTTTCTGGGCGACGAACTGCCCAGCGACCGCTACCCCAACGAACAACTGCTGCAACAAGCGCTCAAGCGCATCCGCAAGGGGGATGTGCTGCTGGCCCACCTGGGTATCTGGTCGCGCCAGGACCCGTGGGCGCCCGCGGTGTTGGAACCGCTGGTCGTGGGGCTGAAGCGCCGCGGTTATTGTTTCGCCACCCTGAACGAACACCCCCGGTTGATGCGCCGAGCGCCCGGCGCCAGCGCCAACGCGCGCTGAAGCCGCCCCACCCCGCCGAACCCGCCGCTTTCTCCTCGCATGGAACTCTTCGCGCACATCCAACAAGCCTTGTTTGAAAGCCTGGTGCAGCCGCTGCTGTTCCACACCGGGCTGGGCAACCTGCTGGAAGACGGCTACCGCGCCACCGGCTGGTTGCTGGTGGGCCTGCTGCAAATTGTGTTGATGGTGACGCTGTTCCGGGCGCTGGAACGTTGGCGGCCGGTGGAACCCGTGACCGACCGCCGCGCTGTGCGCGTGGACATGGTCTACACCCTGGTGCACCGGCTGGGCTTGTTCCGCGTGGTGCTGTTCTTCCTGCTGGACCCGCTGTGGGACAGCCTGGTCGGCCAACTGCGTGTGGCCGGCCTGCCCAGCTTTGTGCTGGACGACCTCTGGCCCGGCGTCACCGACCTGGCGTGGGTGAGCTTCGTGCTGTACCTGCTGTTGTTCGACGCCGTGGACTACGCCTACCACCGCGCCCAGCACCACCTGCCCTGGTTGTGGCAGCTGCATGCGCTGCACCACAGCCAGCGCCAGATGACGCTGTGGAGCGACAACCGCAACCACCTGCTGGACGACGTGCTGCGCGACAGCGTCTTCGTGCTGGTGGCGCTGCTGGTGGGCATCCCGCCCGAACAGTTCGTGGCCGTGGTGGCTTGCACGCAGCTGCTGGAAAGCCTGTCGCACGCCAACGTGCGCATGGACTTCGGCCCGGTGCTGGGCCGTGTGCTGGTCAGCCCGCGTTTCCACCGCCTGCACCACGCCATCGGCGTGGGCCATGAATCGAAGGGGCCGGGCAGCCTGGGCGGTGTGAACTTCGCCGTGCTGTTCCCGGTGTGGGACCTGCTGTTCCGCACCGCCGACCTGCGTTCACCGCTGCAGCCCACGGGCTTGCGCGACCAGCTCAGCGGCCGCGACTACGGCCAGGGCTTCTGGGCACAACAATGGCTAGGCTTGAAGCGGCTGGTGGGCGCACGTGCCTGAACTGCGCACACCGATCCTGACCGTCTGCCTGTCTTCCCGCCTGCCCGTGCGCCGCTGCTGGCCGCCCGGTTCACCCCGTCTGTCGTACCCCTGAATCGCCCATGCAAGCCATCTTCGACGCCTTCTGGCGCGCCGCCGCCTACTGCCTGCACCCGCGGTTGATGCTGTGGTCGCTGCTGCCCTTGCTGCTGGCCGGCGGTGGCACCTTCGTGCTGGGCTGGTTCTACTGGGAAGCGGCCGTGGCCGGTGTGCGCGCGGCGCTGGAGCAGTGGTCGCTGATCGCCGCTGTGATGCGCTGGTTGGACGGCATGGGCCTGCAGGCGCTGCGGGCGCTGATCGCACCGCTGATCGTGGTGGCCCTGGCCGTGCCGGTGGTGGTGCTGGTCTCGCTGCTGCTGGTGGGGCAGTTGATGGTGCCGGCCATCGTGGGCATGGTGGCCAACCGCCGCTTTGTGGGGCTGCAGAAGAAGCAGGGCGCCGGCTGGTGGCAGGGCCTGGGCTGGGCCCTGGCTTGCACGGCCGCGGCGCTGGCGGCGCTGGTGCTGAGCGTGCCGCTGTGGTTCGTGCCGCCGCTGGTGCTGGTGTTGCCGCCGCTCATCTGGGGCTGGCTGACCTACCGGGTGTTCGCCTTCGACGTGCTGGCCCTGCACGCCAGCGGGCCCGAACGGCGACAGCTGCTGCGCCGCCACCGCTGGCCCTTGCTGGCCATGGGCTTGGTCAGCGGCTACCTGGGCGCTTTGCCTTCGCTGCTGTGGGCCGCGGGCGCTGGCGCCTTGATCCTGGCCCCGTTGCTGATGGTGGCGTCGGTGTGGCTGTACACCCTGGTGTTTGCCTTTGCTGGCTGCTGGTTCGCCCATTACGCGCTGGCGGCCTTGGCCCAGCTGCGGGCAGAAGCCGGCACCGCCGAGGTGGTGCTGCCCGCGGCCGACGTGGGCGCCTTGACCCTGGACGCTGCACCATGAACATCGGCCTCGTCATCGTCGGCGACGAGATCCTCAGCGGCAAGCGCCAGGACAAGCACCTGGCCAAGGTCATCGAACTGCTGAACGCCCGCGGCCTGGCCCTGGCCTGGGCGCGCTACGTGGGCGACGACCGCCCGCGCATCACCGAAGCGCTGCAGGCCGCTTACGCCAGCGGCGACCTGGTCTTCAGCTGCGGCGGCATCGGCGCCACGCCCGACGACCACACGCGGCAATGCGCAGCCGCCGCCTTGGGCGTGCCGCTGGCCCTGCACCCGCAGGCGCGCGAACTCATCCTGGAGCGCATGCGCGACGTGGCCGCCGAACAAGGCCTGCCGTTTGAACCCGAGCGGCCCGACAACCTGCACCGCCTGAACATGGGCATGTTCCCGCAGGGCGCGGCCATCATCCCCAACCCGTACAACAAGATCCCCGGCTTCAGCGTGGGCCATGTGCACTGCGTGCCGGGCTTTCCGGTGATGGCCTGGCCGATGATCGAACAGCTGCTCGACGGCCCCTACGCGCACCTGCACGGCGCTGCACGGCAGCACGAACGCGGCGTCATCGTGCTGGGCGCGATGGAAGCCACGCTGACGCCGCTGATGGAAGCGGTGGAAGCCGCCCACCCCGGCGTGAAGGTGTACAGCCTGCCCAGCGTGGACCATCCGCAGTACGGCCGCCACATCGAGCTGGGCGTCAAGGCCCTGAGCAGCCAGCCGTTGGACGCCCCCTTTGCCCAGCTGCGCGACGGTGTGCTGGCCCTGGGTGGTCAACTCGGCCCCGAAATGGTGCGTTGAAACGCACCGAAATGGCGCATCGTTGTGCGCGCCGTTGGTGCCCAAAGCCGGTGCACGGCGCGCGCCGAGGCGGTGCCCCGGTCAGCCCCTTGATCGGCGGGCCTGGGCACGCTTTCTGCTAAATTGCTTGGCGCCTGGTGGGGCGGGGCCTCGGCCCTGACCTCCAGCAGACCGCCCACCAACACCCACGAGCCCCGCTAGGAGAGACTGCATGGCAAAGACCGTTGCCGACGTGATGAAGCTGGTCAAGGACAACGAGATCAAGTTCGTTGACTTCCGCTTCACCGACACCCGCGGCAAGGAACAGCACGTCAGCGTGCCTGTGTCCCATTTCGACGAAGAGAAGTTCACCTCGGGCCATGCCTTTGACGGCTCGTCCATCGCTGGTTGGAAGGGCATCGAAGCCTCCGACATGCAGCTGATGCCCGACCCGACCACGGCCAACATCGACCCCTTCTTCGAAGAGCCGACGCTGATCCTGACCTGCGACGTCATCGACCCCGCCGACGGCAAGCCCTACGAGCGCGACCCGCGTTCGCTGGCCAAGCGCGCCGAGGCCTACATGAAGAGCACCGGCCTGGGCGACACCGCCTACTTCGGTCCGGAACCCGAATTCTTCGTGTTCGACAGCGTGCGTTGGGGCAACGACATGTCGGGCTGCTTCAGCAAGATCGAAGCTGAAGAAGCCGCCTGGAACACCGGCAAGGAATACGAGCACGGCAACAAGGGCTTCCGCCCCACCGTCAAGGGTGGCTACTTCCCCGTGCCTCCGGTCGACAGCGGCCAGGACCTGCGCTCGGAGATGTGCCTGATCCTGGAAAGCCTGGGCATCCCGGTCGAAGTGCACCACCACGAAGTGGCCAACGCCGGCCAGATGGAAATCGGCACCAAGTTCAGCACGCTGATCCAGCGCGCCGACTGGGTGCAGCTGCAGAAGTACGTCATCCACAACGTGGCCGCCGCTTACGGCAAGACCGCCACGTTCATGCCCAAGCCCATCGTCGGCGACAACGGCAGCGGCATGCACGTGCACCAGAGCGTGTGGAAGGACGGCAAGAACCTGTTCGCCGGTGACGGCTACGCCGGCCTGAGCGACTTCGCGCTGTACTACATCGGCGGCATCATCAAGCACGCCCGCGCGCTGAACGCCATCACGAACCCCGGCACCAACAGCTACAAGCGCCTGGTGCCCGGCTTCGAGGCGCCGGTGAAGCTGGCGTACTCGGCCAAGAACCGCTCGGCCTCGATCCGCATCCCGTACGTGGCCAACCCCAAGGGCCGCCGCGTCGAGGCGCGTTTCCCGGATCCGCTGATGAACCCGTACCTGGGCTTCAGCGCGCTGCTGATGGCGGGTCTGGATGGCGTGGAGAACAAGATCCACCCGGGCGAAGCCGCCACCAAGGACCTGTACCACCTGCCGCCCGAAGAAGACGCGAAGATCCCGACCGTCTGCGCCAGCCTCGAGCAGGCGCTCGAGTACCTGGACAAGGGCCGCGCGTTCCTGACCAAGGGCGGTGTCTTCACCGACAGCTACATCGACGCCTACATCGACCTGAAGATGCAGGAAGTGACGCGCTTCCGCATGGCCGCGCACCCCGTCGAGTTCGACATGTACTACTCGCTGTGATCACAGCGCGCTGAGCTCGGCGCCGGCCCTCGGGCCGACGCGCAGAACTCGACCACGGCCCCTTCGGGGGCCGTTTTTCATGGGGCCGTCCGTGCTGGGCCACAATCCGCGCATGCGCTGCAACACCCGATTCGCCGCTGGTGCCGCCGTGCTGCTGCAGACGGTTCTCGCGCCGTGGGCGGCTGCACAGGACTCGCGCACCGTCTACCGCTGCCCTGGGCCGCCGGTGCTGTACACCGACACGCTGTCGCCGCAAGAGGCCCGCGACCGCAACTGCCGCACCATCGAAGGCGCCACCGTCACCGTGGTGCAGTCGCCGCCGCGGCGTGCACCCGCGAACCCGGCGTCGGCACCGGCCGGGGCGCGCCCCGCCGGCGACACCCGCATCGACCCCGCCTCGCAACGTGCGCGCGACGCCGACGCGCGCCGCATCCTGCAAGAGGAACTGCAGCGCGAGGAAGAGCGCCTGGGCCAACTGCGCGCCGAGTTCAACAACGGCCAGCCCGAGCGCCGTGGCGACGAGCGCAACTTCGCGCGTTTTCAGGAGCGTGTGGCCGAGATGCGTGCCGCCATCCTGCGCAAGGAAGCCGACATCGCGGCGCTGAAGCGCGAGCTCTCGAAGCTCGCGCCGTCGTGAGCGCCCCAGGCGCCGCCGCCATGAACCCGGGCGCCCGCGACACCGGTCGCGAGTTCGACAACGACCCCGAACGTTTCGACGCCTTCGACCAGCTGGCGTCGATGGTGGCGCTGGTGCACGCCGACGGCCATGTGCTGCGCGTCAATGGCGCGCTCGAGAACACGCTGGCCGCGTCGCGCCGCTCGCTGCAGCGCAGCTCGATGCTCGACTGGCTCGTCGAGCCCGCGCCGATGCGCGAGACGCTGCACGCGGTGGCGGGCAACTTCGTCACCACCAGCCGCTTCGACACCCACCTCAAGCGCGCCGGCGCCACCGACCTGCCGGTGCATGCCATCGTCACGCAGAGCGATCTGCCCGGCTGCGTGCTGGTGGAGCTGATCGAAGTCGAGCAGCAGGCCCGCATCGACCGCGAAGAGCGCGCCCACACGCTGGCCCAGAGCAGCAAGGACCTGGTGCGCAACCTGGCGCACGAGATCAAGAACCCGCTGGGCGGCATCCGCGGCGCGGCGCAGCTGCTGCAGATGGAGGTGAACTCGAAGGAGCTCACGGAGTACACGCAGGTCATCATCCACGAGGCCGACCGCCTGCAGAGCCTGGTCGACCGGCTGCTCGCGCCGCACCGCCGCCCGCACGTGGTGGCCGACGTCAACATCCACGAGGTCTGCGAACGCGTGCGTGCGCTGATCCTGGCCGAGCACCCGCGCGGCCTGACCGTGGTGCGCGACTACGACGCCAGCATCCCCGAGTTCCGCGGCGACCGCGAACAACTGATCCAGGCGGTGCTCAACATCGCGCATAACGCGACGCAGGTGCTGTCTGAGCGCATCGCGTCGGGCACGGCGCAGCTGCTGCTGCGCACCCGCGTGGCGCGACAGGTGACATTTGGTCGCCAGCGCTTCCGACTGGCACTGGAATTGCATATCGAGGACAACGGCCCTGGTGTGCCCGAGGACATCCGAGACCGCATCTTTCACCCGCTCGTGAGCGGGCGCGAGGGCGGCAGCGGACTCGGGCTCACGCTGGCGCAGACCTTCGTGCAGCAGCACAGCGGCACGATCGAATGCGACAGCATCCCGGGGCGGACGCTGTTCAAGATCCTGATTCCATTGCCCTAGCCGAGGGCACCAACCTCTAGGGAGTGCGACAGGCCCATGAAACCCATCTGGGTCGTCGACGACGATCAATCGATCCGCTTCGTGCTCGAGAAGGCGCTGGCCCGTGAGCAGTTTCCGGTGCGCGCCTTTGCCAGCCCGCGCGACGTGCTCAAGGCGCTCGAGGACGACTCGCCGCAGGTGCTGGTGAGCGACATCCGCATGCCCGGTGGCAGCGGCATCGATCTGCTCAACACCGTGAAGCAGCGCCTGCCGGGGCTGCCCGTCATCATCATGACGGCGTACTCCGACCTCGACAGCGCCGTCAGCGCCTTCCAGGGCGGCGCCTTCGAGTACCTGCCCAAGCCCTTCGACGTGACGGCGGCGGTGGAGCTGATCCGCCGCGCCGTGCAGGAGAGCCTGCGCGACGAGACCGGCGATGCCGC
>JBKCUM010000116.1:0-5850 GCA_046318395.1 Rubrivivax sp. | reverse complement strand
CCCAAGACATCGTCTTAGCCATGATTGGTAAAATAGGCACCGCCTGCGGCACGGGCTACACCTTCGAGTTTGGAGGCTCTGCCATTCGCGCATTGAGCATGGAAGGCCGCATGACGGTGTGCAACATGGCCATCGAGGCGGGTGCACGCGCTGGCCTGGTGGCCGTGGACGACAAGACCATCGAGTACGTCAAGGGCCGGCCTTTTGCGCCGGGCACGGACGCCGCCACCGGCCGCTTCGTTGGCGGCCCGGAGTGGGACAGCGCCGTGGCGCACTGGCGCACGCTGCACACGGACGCCGATGCCGCGTTCGATGTGGTGGTGGAACTGGACGCCGCGCAGATCCGCCCGCAGGTCACCTGGGGCACCAGCCCGGAGATGGTGCTGTCCATCGAAGACCGCGTGCCCGACCCTGACAAGGAGAAGGACGCCGTCAAGCGCGGTGCCATCGAGCGAGCGCTCACCTACATGGGTCTCACGCCCAACAAGCCCATTGCCGACATCGTGGTCGACAAGATCTTCATCGGCTCGTGCACCAACAGCCGCATCGAAGACCTGCGCGAGGCGGCCGCTGTGGTGCGCAAGGCCGGTGGCCGCGTGGCCCCCAACGTCAAGGTGGCCATGGTGGTGCCGGGCTCGGGCCTGGTGAAGGCGCAGGCCGAAGCCGAGGGGCTGCACGAGGTCTTCCGCGGTGCGGGCTTTGAGTGGCGCGAGCCGGGCTGCAGCATGTGCCTGGCCATGAACGCCGACCGGCTGGAGCCGGGCGAGCGCTGCGCCTCCACCAGCAACCGCAACTTCGAGGGCCGTCAGGGCGCGGGCGGCCGCACCCACCTGGTCAGCCCGGCGATGGCCGCCGCCGCCGCCCTGGCCGGCCATTTCGTCGATGTACGACGCATCGCTTGAGGACCTCCGCCATGCAAGCCTTCACCGTGCACAAGGGGCTCGTGGCCCCGATGGACCGCGAGAACGTCGACACCGACGCCATCATCCCCAAGCAGTTCCTGAAGTCGATCGCCCGCACCGGCTTCGGTCCGAACCTCTTCGACGAGTGGCGCTACCTGGACAAGGGCGAGCCCGGGCAGGACCCGGCCTCGCGCCGCCCCAACCCGGATTTCGTGCTGAACAACCCGCGCTACCAGGGCGCCTCGGTGCTGATCGCGCGGCGCAACTTTGGCTGCGGCTCCAGCCGCGAGCATGCGCCCTGGGCGTTGGACCAGTACGGCTTCCGGGCCATCCTGGCGCCCAGCTTTGCTGACATCTTCTTCTCCAACTGCTTCAAGAACGGCCTGCTGCCCATCGTGCTGCCGGAAGAGCAGATCGCGCGCCTGTTCGACGAGGTCAAGGGCTTCGTGGGCTACGCGCTCACCATCGACCTGCCCCGGCAAGTGGTGGTCAAGCCCGACGGCAGCGAGCTGCCATTTGAAGTGCAGCCCTTCCGCAAGTACTGCCTGGTCAACGGCTTCGACGACATCGGGCTGACGCTGCGCCACGCCGACAAGATCAAGGCCTTCGAGGCCGAACGCCTGGCGCGCATGCCCTGGTTGGGCCAGCGGCTGCTGTGACGGCCGACGAGAAGCTGCCCAGCGCCTCGTGGCTGGGCCGCTGCAGGGCGGCGCTGGTGGACCGTTTGGAGCTCTCCCGCGGCGGCACGGGTCACAACGTGCGGCCCATGGAGGGTTTGCGTGGCTTTGCGGTGTTCTTGGTCTTCCTGGTGCACTACATCTCGCTGAGCCTGCCTTGGGTGCCGGTGGACTCTGTCCAGGCCCAGTGGGCGCATGGACTCCATGCCATGGGCAACGTCGGGGTCGACCTGTTCTTCGTCCTCAGCGGCTACCTGATCTACGGTTCCTTGGTGGCGAAGCGCCAGGCCTACGGTGCTTTCATCTGGCGGCGTGTGGTGCGCATCTATCCCACTTTCTTGGTCGTCTTTGCGCTGTACCTGGCCCTGTCGTTGCTGTTTCCAGCAGAAAGCAAGCTGCCAGAAGGCGGGCTCGAGGTGGCCTGGTACCTGCTGGCCAACCTGCTGTTGCTGCCTGGTTTGGCGCCCATCGAGCCGATGATCACGGTGGCTTGGTCGCTGAGTTACGAGTTCGCCTACTACCTGGTCACGCCGTTCGTGGTGCTGCTTCTCGGGCTGCACCAGCGCACCCCCGTTTGGCGTTTGGTGTGTTTCGTGCTGGCCGGGGTCCTGGCTTTGGTGGGTTTCGGCATCTGGGGCGGGCCTGTCCGCTTGGCGATGTTCGTGGCTGGCATCGTGCTGTACGAATGCCTGTTGATTGCGCCCCGCACCCGTGGCCGCAGCGCTTGGGGCGGGCTGGCGCTCGTTGCGGCCCTTGCGTTGGCGGCCTGGCCCGCAGCGGGCCACGCGGGTCTGGCCTTGAAGCTGGGTCTTTTGGGTGTGTTGTTCCTGGTGGTTTGCCATTCAGCGTTCACCGACGCCACCGGCCGTTTGGCCCAGGCTCTGTCGTGGACGCCCCTGCGTTGGTTGGGCAACATCAGCTACTCCTATTACCTGATCCACGGCTTGGCGCTGAAGGGGATGTTCATGGTGGTGGCCAAGTGGTGGCCGCCTGCGCCTGAACCAGGGGTGTTTCTCTGGCTGCCGCTGGCCTTTGTGCTCAGCTGTGTGCCGTCTTTGGCCTTGTTTCTGCTGATCGAGCGACCCTGGTCGCTGGCCCCTCAACCCCGAAAAGCCCGCGCAGCGCTGCCTGCTTGAACCCGTTTTTTCTCTTTGACCGTTGCAAAGGACATCCCCCATGAAGATCGCGATCCTGCCCGGTGACGGCATTGGCACTGAAATCATGGCCGAGGCCGTGAAGGTGTTGCAGGTGCTGGACCTGCCGTTCGAGACGGAAACCGCCCTGGTGGGCGGTGCCGCCTACGAGGCCCATGGCCACCCGTTGCCCGAGGCCACGCTGAACCTGGCCAAGGCCGCCGACGCCGTGCTGTTTGGCGCCGTGGGCGACTGGAAGTACGACAAGCTGGAGCGCCAGTTCCGCCCCGAACAAGCCATCCTGGGCCTGCGCAAGCACCTGGGCCTGTTCGCCAACTTCCGCCCGGCCATCTGCTACGAGCAGCTCACGCACGCCAGCAGCCTGAAGCCTGAACTGGTGGCGGGCTTGGACATCCTGATCATCCGCGAGCTCACCGGCGACATCTACTTCGGCCAGCCGCGTGGCCGCCGCACCGCTGTGGACGGCCACTTCCCCGGCGCCGAAGAAGCCTTCGACACCATGCGCTACAGCCGGCCGGAAATCGAGCGCATCGCGCACGTCGCTTTCCAGGCCGCGCGCCAGCGCAACAAGAAGGTCACGTCGGTGGACAAGGCCAACGTGCTGGAGACCTTCCAGTTCTGGAAAGACGTGGTCACCGAGGTGCACGCCCAGTACCCCGACGTTCAGTTGGAGCACATGTACGTCGATAACGCGGCCATGCAGTTGGTGAAGGCGCCCAAGGCCTTTGACGTGGTGGTCACCGGCAACATGTTCGGCGACATCCTCAGCGACGAGGCCGCGATGCTGACGGGCTCCATCGGCATGCTGCCCAGCGCTTCGTTGGACAAAGCCAACAAGGGCCTGTACGAACCCAGCCACGGCAGCGCGCCGGACATCGCGGGCAAGGGCGTGGCCAATCCGCTGGCTACAATCTTGTCTGCTGCCATGATGCTCCGCTACACCCTGAACCAACCGCAAGCCGCCGACCGCATCGAGTCTGCGGTGAAGGCGGTGCTGTCCGCCGGTCTGCGCACCGGCGACATCTGGTCTGAGGGCACGCAGCGTGTGGGCACCGTCGCCATGGGCGACGCCGTGGTCGCGGCGATTACCGGCAAAACCATCACCAAGAGCTGACGCTCTCGGATCGTTTCGCCCACACCCTCCCTCTGGACCCTGGCGAACGAGCCGGGAGAACCCAGGGTCCGGAGTCTTGTTGAAAAGGTAATTGAGATGGCACTGTCCAAGAACCCCCTCGTGGGCCTCGTGGGTTGGCGCGGCATGGTCGGCTCGGTCCTGATGGACCGCATGCAGGCCGAAGACGACTTCGCCCACATCGAGCCGCTGTTCTTCAGCACCAGCAATGCCGGTGGCGCCGCGCCCGCGCAGGCGAAGAACGAAACGCAGCTGCAAGACGCTTTCGACATCGAAGCGCTGAAGCGCTGCGAGGTCGTCATCACCGCCCAGGGCGGCGACTACACCAGCGCCGTGTTCCCCAAGCTGCGCGCCGCCGGCTGGAACGGCCACTGGATCGACGCCGCCAGCACGCTGCGCATGGAAAGCGACGCCGTCATCATCCTGGACCCGGTGAACATGCCCGTCATCCAGAAGGCGCTGGCCGCCGGTGGCAAGAACTGGGTGGGCGGCAACTGCACCGTCAGCTGCATGCTGATGGGCGTGGGTGCGCTGTACAAGGCCGGGCTGGTGGAGTGGATGAGCACCCAGACCTACCAGGCCGCCAGCGGCGGTGGTGCCCAGCACATGCGCGAGCTGCTGACGCAGTACGGCACGCTGAACGCCTCGGTGAAGGCCCTGCTGGACGACCCCAAGAGCGCCATCCTGGAGATCGACCGCCAGGTCATCGCCACGCAGCGTGGCCTCAGCGCTGAAGCCACCGCCAACTTCGGCGTGCCGCTGGGTGGCTCGTTGATCCCGTGGATCGACAAGGACTTGGGCAATGGCATGTCCAAGGAAGAGTGGAAGGGCATGGCCGAGACCAACAAGATCCTCGGCCAAGGTGAAGGCTTCGGCAGTGCTGCCATCCCCGTGGACGGCTTCTGCGTGCGGGTGGGCGCCATGCGTTGCCACAGCCAGGCGCTGACCTTGAAGCTGAAGAAGGACGTGCCCACGGCCGACCTGGAGGCCATGATCGCGGCCGACAACGAATGGGTGAAGGTGGTGCCGAACACGCGCGAAGCCACCCTGCGTGACCTCACGCCCGTGGCCGTGACCGGCACGATGACCATCCCGGTGGGCCGCATCCGCAAACTGGCCATGGGCCCCGAGTACGTGGGCGCCTTCACCATCGGCGACCAACTGCTCTGGGGTGCGGCCGAGCCGCTGCGCCGCATGCTGCGCATCCTCTTGGCGCACTGAGCGTTCCCCAGGGGCGTGTTGCGCCCAGCGCGCCCCTTGCGGGGAATGCAGGTGCCCGGCAAAGCCGCTTCACCTGAAGTGGCGCAGCTGCGGGCCGCGCGGGGGCTGCCCTGCGGCCCCCGCGAATGGGGGCCGTTGCCCAGCGGCAACATGGCCTTGGCGGGCCGGAAACAAAGCATTTCTGCCGCGAACGTCAGGCAGTGCCTGAGCTTGCCCGGCTATATGCTTGATAGCATTGCGATTTTCCGCCATTGCGGCCGGGCTTGGCCTGTGTGCCTGGTCTGTGGTGGTGGGGCCTGAGGGCCGGAGGACAGCGGGGGCGTTGTGGCGCACCCCCGCTGAACGTTTTGGGAGACGCCTTGAAGAACCGCACGACAAACGCTGCGCGCTTTGCGCTGACTGGGGTGGCCCTGGCCGCCGGCTGCCTCTGGGGCGCACAGGCCTGGGCCTTGGGCCTGGGGCGGCTGAGCGTGCAATCGTCGTTGGGTGAGGCCTTGTGGGCCGAGATCGACGTCACCAGCATCACGCCCGAAGAGCTGTCCACGCTGCGTCTGCGTGTGGCGCCGGCCGAGGCCTACCGCGCCGCCGGTGTCGAGTTCAACCCCGTGTTGTCCACGGCCCAGGTCACGCTGCAGCGCCGCGCCGACGGCCGCCAGGTCATCCGCCTGAGCAGCGACCGCGCCGTGCTCGAGCCGTTTGTCGACGTCATCCTCGAGGCCAATTGGTCCACCGGCCGCTTGGTGCGCGAGTACACCATGCTGTTC
>JBKCUM010000115.1:0-3568 GCA_046318395.1 Rubrivivax sp. | reverse complement strand
GCGACACCGGAAACAGGCCGCCTTGGTCTCGACTGTGTCCTTGCACGTAGCCCATATGAACAATGCCCTGCAGCTTTCGCTGCAGGGCATTGTGTTCAGGGCTTCAGATCGGCGTCAGAGTATTGACACGGACTGCTCGGGCCCCTTTTTCATACCTGTGCGACAGGCCGCTTCACTTGGTGGCCAACACCCACTGCGCCAGTTGCCGGGCCTCTTCCGGCGTCACCTTCGGGTTGGCGGGCATGGGCACGGCGCCCCAGGCGCCACCGCCGCCCTTGACGATCTTTTCCGCCAGTTTGGCCACGGCGTCTCTCTGGCCGGCGTAGCGCGCGGCGATGTCTTTGAAGGCCGGCCCCACGCGCTTTTCGGCAACGGCGTGGCAACCCATGCAGATGCGCTTTTGTGCCAGTTCGGGGCTGGCCCAGGCAGGGCTGCTCGCCAAGCTGGCCAGCAGGGCGGCAGCGGCCAGGGCGGCCGGGGCCCGGTCAAAGGGCTGCAACAGGGTGCGTCGAGAGGGCTTCATCCTGGGAGGCTTGGGCTACATTCGTTGGTCGCATGGTAGCGCCGCGCCGCGGTGCGGCTTCAATGGGCCAGGAAAGGGCTTGCACGATGTGGCTGTTGTTGCTGGGGTTGGCTTTGGGCGCGCTGTACCTGGCGGGTGTCGAGCCGGTCGCTTCCTGGCACTGGCCATGGTTGCTGCTGCCGTTCGGTGGTGCCGTGCTGTGGTGGACTTTCGCCGACAACAGCGGCCTCACGCAGCGCCGTGCGATCGAGAAGATGGAGCGTCGCAAGGTCGAACGCCGCGAGCGCGACATGGAAGCCCTGGGCCTGAACGTGCGCCACGAGACGCAGGTGAAGGTCATCCGTGACACCGCCGACCGCGCCCGCCAACAGCGACGCCGTGGTGAACTGGCCGAGGACGCGGTGGCGCCCCCGCCAGAACGACGCGACCCCGGCCTCTAGGGCCCTGCTTCCGGACCGGCGTCGCGCCGGGGGGCGGCTGAGAGGCAGCGTGCGCCCCACAGCAACAGGGTCGGCAAGCCCGGGTCGGCTTCCGCGCGGCGCTGTGGGTGGTGCAGATAACACCGCAGCGCAGCCGATGCGTCGTGCAGCGGGTCTGCATGGGCCCGGTCGGCCCGCAACCGGGCCAGCTGTTCCACCAGGGTGTCACCACCCGGTTCGCTGTCGACGTGCAGCGCAAAGGCCAGGTCGGCCAAGGCTTCGGCACGCTGGGCCCGCTGAAACGCCTCGGCATGCGCCAAGGCAGCTGTGCCAGACGCGGCAGGGTGTCCGGCGGTATCGCCGCTGGCGGCTGCGGCCACGGTTTCGCCCTGCAGCAGGCAATGGGCGATCTCGTGGCGCACCAGGCCGGCCATCCAGAGTGCGCGCGTTGACGCCGGGCCAGGCGGGAACAACCAGCCCATGGCCGCCCCGGGGGTGTAGCGGGTGTAGCCGATGTGGCAATCGGCCCCGTGCCGGGCGGCCAGCAGCGGTGTGCGCGCCTTCAGCAGGGCCAGCCACAGGCCGTCGCTGCGCAGGCGCAGGCCGGCGCGATGGGCGCCAGGCCGGGCCTGCTCCAGCGCCTGGTGGAAGGCTTCTTCCGAGGGCAGGCTGTGCGAGGGCGGTGTCTGGGCCCGGGCAGGCCCGGCCAGCGTGAGCAGGACCACCCCGGCCCACCCCGCAATGGCCAGGGGCCGCGAACGCTGCCAATGAAAAAAGCCAGGCGCCATGCCTGGCTTTCGGCGGGCCGCTCAGGGGCTTGAGCGCGTTGGCCGTGGTGACTGGGTGGGCCGTGCGTGCTTGGCTCGGGGGCAGCGGCCTCGGCCTCAGGTGGGACGGGCGGCGTTCGGGTTCGGTTGGTGGTTTGAAGACGTGCGCAGGCACGTCTTCTCGTCCTCAATCCGCATCCAACACCGCGCCTTGGCTGGCGCTGGCGGCGTTCTTCGCGAACTTGGCCAGCACGCCGCGCGTGTAGCGCGGCGCCGGCTTCACCCAAGTGGCGCGGCGGCGTTCGATCTCTTCGGCCGGCACGTTCAGTTCCAGCTTCAAGGTATGGGCGTCGATGGTGATGCTGTCGCCTTCGTTCACCAGCGCGATCAGGCCGCCTTCAAAGGCCTCGGGCGCCACGTGGCCCACCACCATGCCCCAGGTGCCACCGCTGAAACGGCCGTCGGTGATCAGGCCCACGCTTTCGCCCAGGCCCTGGCCGATCAGCGCGCCCGTGGGCGCCAGCATTTCCGGCATGCCGGGGCCGCCCGTGGGGCCCAGGTAGCGCAGCACCATCACGTCGCCGGCGACGATTTGGTTGGCCATGATGGCCGCCAGCGCACTTTGTTCATCGTCGAACACCCGTGCCGGGCCGGTGATGACGGGGTTCTTCAGGCCGGTGATCTTGGCCACGCAGCCCTCGGGGCTGAGGTTGCCCTTCAGGATGGCCAGGTGGCCTTGGGCGTAGACGGGGCTGGACACGGGCTGGATGACCTGCTGCTCGGGCGACAGGTCGGGCACATCGGCCAGGTTCTCGGCCACGGTCTTGCCGGTGATGGTGATGCAGTCGCCGTGCAGCAGGCCAGCCTTCAGCAGTTCCTTCATCACCGCCGGGATGCCACCGGCCTTGTGCAGGTCCACCGCCAGGAACTGGCCGCTGGGCTTCAGGTTGCACAGCACCGGGATCTTCTTGCGCATGCGCTCGAAGTCATCGATGGTCCAGTCCACCTCGGCCGCGTGCGCGATGGCCAGGAAGTGCAGCACGGCGGGGGTCGAACCGCCGGTGGCCATGATGACGGCCACCGCGTTCGCGATGGACTTCTTGGTGACGATGTCGCGCGGCTTCAGGTCGGCCTTGACGGCTTCCACCAGCACCGCGGCCGCCAGCTTCACGTTCTCGACCACCTCGTCCTCGACGTTGGACATGCTGGACGAATACGGCAGGCTCATGCCCAGGGCTTCAAAGGCCGAACTCATCGTGTTGGCCGTGTACATGCCGCCGCAGCTGCCGCTGCCGGGGATGGCGCGCTTTTCGATCTGGCAGAAGTCTTCTTCGCTCATCTTGCCGGCGCTGAACTGGCCCACGGCCTCGAAGACGCTGACGATGTTGAGGTCCTCGCCCTTGTAGCGGCCGGGCAGGATGGTGCCGCCGTACACGTAGATCGAGGGCACGTTGGCGCGGAGCATGCCCATCATGCCGCCCGGCATGTTCTTGTCGCATCCGCCGATCACGAGCACGCCGTCCATCCACTGCCCGCCCACGCAGGTCTCGACGCAGTCGGCGATCACCTCGCGCGAGACGAGGCTGTACTTCATGCCCTCGGTGCCCATCGCCATGCCGTCGCTGATCGTCGGCGTGCCGAAGAGCTGCGGGTTGGCCCCGCTCGCCTTGAGCTCGGCCGCGGCGGCGTCGGCCAGCCGCTGCAGCCCGCTGTTGCAGGGCGTGATCGTGCTGTGGCCGTTGGCCACGCCGATCATCGGCTTGCCGAAGTCGCCCTCCTCGTAGCCCATGCCGTAGTACATGCTGCGATTGGGCGCGCGGGCGACGCCCTCGGTGATGTTGCGGCTGCGGCGGTTGGCT
>JBKCUM010000114.1:0-29221 GCA_046318395.1 Rubrivivax sp. | reverse complement strand
GCCCAGGCGGCCGGCGGCGATGCCCAGCAGGGCCAGACCGCCCAGCGCGGCGACGATGATGAGGAGCCAACGGGTCATGGGTGCTTTCAAGCCGGGCCGCCTCAGCGGCGCTTGCTGCCGCCGAGCAGCGAGCCCAGCACGCCGCGGATGATTTCCTTGCCCACCGCCGTGCCGATGCTGCGCACCGCCGAGCCGGCGGCCGCTTCCATCAGCCCGGGCCGGCGCCCGCCGCGCGGGCCGGTGCTGCCGAACAGCATGTCGGACAAGCCGCCCAGCAGCCCGCCGCCCGCCGCCGCGTCGGCTGGCCCGCCGGCACCGGATGTGCCGGGAAGGCCGGCAGGGGCGGCGACGGACGCACCCGGCGCCACGGCCGCCCGGCCCTTGAGCTTTTCAAAGGCCGACTCGCGGTCCACCGTCGCCTCGTACACGCCGGCCACCAGCGAGCCCTGGCGAAGTGCTTCGCGCTGCTGGGGCGTCACCGGGCCGATCTGGCCGCCTGGCGGCATCACGAACACCCGTTCGGTGACGGCCGGACGGCCTTTCTCGTCCAGGAAACTCACCAGCGCCTCGCCCACGCCGAGTTCGGTGATGGCGGTGGCGATGTCCAGCTTCGGGTTGGCGCGCATGGTGCTGGCGGCCGATTGCACCGCTTTCTGGTCGCGCGGGGTGAAGGCGCGCAGCGCGTGCTGCACGCGGTTGCCCAGCTGGCCCAGCACGCTGTCGGGGATGTCCAGCGGGTTCTGGGTGACGAAGTACACCCCCACGCCCTTGGAGCGCACCAGGCGCACCACCAGCTCGATGCGCTCCACCAGCACTTTCGGCGCCTCGTTGAAAAGCAGGTGCGCCTCGTCGAAGAAGAACACCAGCTTGGGCTGTTCCAGGTCGCCCACCTCGGGCAGGGTCTCGAACAGCTCCGACAACATCCACAGCAGGAAGGTGGCGTACAGGCGCGGCGCCGTCATCAGCTTGTCGGCCGCCAGGATGTTGACCACCCCGCGCCCTTCCACCGTCTGCATGAAGTCGGCGATGTCCAGCATCGGCTCGCCAAAGAAGCGGTCGCCGCCTTGCTGCTCGATCTGCAGCAGCCCGCGCTGGATGGCGCCCACGCTGGCTGCGCTGATGTTGCCGTACTGAGTGGTGAAGTCCTTGGCGTTCTCGCCCACGTGCTGCAGCATGGCGCGCAGGTCTTTCAGGTCCAGCAGGGCCAGGCCGTGGTCGTCGGCGATCTTGAACACCAGGTTCATCACGCCGGCCTGCGTCTCGTTCAGCGCCAGCATGCGCGACAGCAGCAGCGGCCCCATGTCGCTGATGGTGGCGCGTACCGGATGGCCTTGCTCGCCGAACACATCCCACAGGGTCGTGGGGCAGGCCAGCGGGGTGGGCGCCTCGATGCCGCGTTCGGCCAGCACGCGGGCCAGCTTGTCAGAGACCCGCCCGGTCTGGCTGATGCCGGTGAGGTCGCCCTTCACATCGGCCATGAACACCGGCACGCCGATGCGGCTGAAGCCCTCGGCCAGGGTCTGCAGGGTGATGGTCTTGCCGGTGCCGGTGGCCCCGGTGATCAGGCCGTGGCGGTTGGCCAGGGCCGGCAGCAGATGGCATTCGGTGGGGCCGTGGCGGGCGACAAGGATGGGCTCGGGCATGGGGCGTCCTGGGGCAGGGTCCAAGAAGAACGGCCCCCGAAAGGGGCGGCCGGTAAACTCGGGGCAGTCTATACAAACCACATGTGTCCCTGCACCTGACCCGGCCCAGACCTTGGCCGCTGTTCGGGCGCGGGGCAAGGAGATTCGATGGCCGGGCATTCCAAATGGGCCAACATCCAGCACCGCAAGGGGCGGCAGGATGAGAAGCGGGGCAAGGCCTGGACGCGGGTGATCCGCGAAATCATGGTGGCCGCCCGCTTGGGCGGTGGCGACCCAAGCGCCAACCCTCGCCTGCGCCTGGCCATCGAGAAGGCCAAGGCGGTGAACCTGCCGGTGGACACGGTCAAGCGCAACATCGACAAGGCCACGGGCAACCTCGAAGGCGTGAGCTATGAGGAGATCCGCTACGAGGGCTATGGCATTGGCGGCGCGGCGGTCATCGTGGACTGCATGACCGACAACCGCGTGCGCACCGTGGCCGAGGTGCGCCACGCCTTCAGCAAGTACGGCGGCAACCTCGGCACCGAGGGCTCGGTGGCCTTCCAGTTCAAGCATTGCGGACAGTTCGTGTTCGCGCCCGGCCTCAGCGAAGACAAGGTGATGGAGGTGGCGCTGGAGGCCGGCGCCGAAGACGTCATCACGGGCGAGGATGGCTCCATCGAGGTGTTGAGCGCGCCGGGTGACTTCGAGGCGGTGAAGAACGCCCTGGAGGCGGCGGGCCTGACGCCTGAAGTGGCCGAGGTCACCATGCGCGCCGAGAACCCCATTGAAGTCTCGGGTGAAGACGCCGTGCGCATGCAGAAACTGCTGGACGTGCTGGAAGACCTGGACGACGTGCAGGACGTGTTCCACAACGCGCTGATCAGCGAATGAAGGTCCTTGTCGTCGGCAGCGGCGGGCGCGAGCACGCGCTGGCCTGGAGGTTGGCCGGCAGCCCGAAGGTGCAGACCGTCTTCGTGGCCCCGGGCAACGGGGGCACGGCGGGCGAGCCCGGCGTGCGCAACGTGCCCATCACCGACCTGCACGCGCTGGCCGACTTTGCCGCCGAGGAGAAGGTGGGCCTCACGGTGGTGGGCCCCGAGGCGCCGCTGGCCGCCGGCATCGTGGACCTGTTCCGCGCCCGCGGCCTGCGCATCTTCGGCCCCACGCGGGCGGCGGCCCAGCTGGAGAGCTCCAAGGCCTTTGCCAAGGAGTTCATGCAGCGCCACGGCATTCCGACGGCGCAGTACGCCACCTTCAGCCACGCGGTGCCGGCGCATGAGCACGTGCGCGCCACCGGGGCCCCCATCGTCATCAAGGCCGATGGCCTGGCCGCGGGCAAGGGCGTGGTGGTGGCCATGACCGAAGAGGAAGCCCATGCCGCCATCGACGACATGCTGGCGGCCAACACCCTGGGCGTGCAGCACAACGAGAGCGGCGCACGCGTCGTGATCGAGGAGTTCATGGCCGGCGAGGAGGCCAGCTTCATCGTGGCCAGCGATGGCCTGAACGTCGTGTCGCTGGCCACCAGCCAGGACCACAAGCGCATCTTCGACGGCGACCAGGGCCCCAACACCGGCGGCATGGGCGCCTACTCCCCCGCGCCCGTGGTGACGCCCGACGTCCATGCCCGCGTGATGCGCGAAATCATCGGCCCCACCGTGGCCGGCATGCGCAAGGACGGCATGCCCTTCACTGGGTTTCTCTATGCCGGGCTGATGATCGATGCGCAGGGCCGCCCGCGCACCGTGGAGTTCAACGCCCGTCTGGGTGACCCCGAGGCGCAGGTGCTGCTGATGCGCCTGAAGAGCGACCCCCTGGACCTGTTCTTGCACGCCACCGACGGCACGCTGGACCAGGTGGAACTGCAGTGGGACCGCCATGTGGCGCTGGGCGTGGTGATGGCCGCGGCCGGCTACCCGCAGGCGCCGCGCCGGGGCGATGTCATCACCGGATTGCCGGGGCCCGGCGATGACGGGCATGTGTTTCATGCCGGCACAGAACGCATGGCCGATGGCGCTGTGCGCACCAGCGGCGGCCGCGTGCTGTGCGTCACGGCGCTGGGCGATTCGGTGCGCACCGCGCAACAGCGGGCCTACGAGCTGCTGAACCCGATCTCGTTCGACGGTGCGCAGTGGCGGCGCGACATCGGCCACCGCGCCATCAAGCCGCGATGAGCGCTGTCCTCAAGCCGGCTATTCAGGAGCTTCAGCCCACCGTGGCGGTGGGGCCGCAAGAGTTGCGGGAACGACCCGTGCAGTTCCAGGGCAGCCGCCTGGCGCTGTGGTGCCTGCATCGCGCCGGCTGGCAGCTGGACTTTGACGGCCTGCCGGCTCGCCAGGGGGTGATCGCGGTGTACCCGCACACCTCCAACTGGGACTTCATCGTCGGCATTTTCGCCAAGTGGGCCATGGGCCTGAGCGTCACGATCTGGGGCAAGGACTCGTTGTTCCGCATCCCGCTCTTCGGCCCCTGGCTGCGCTGGATGGGGGGCGTGCCCGTCAACCGCAGCGCGCCCGGCGGCATCGTGGCCGACATGGCCCGGCAGATGCGCGAAGCGCGCGAGCGTGACGAGTTCATGTGGCTGGTGGTGGCGCCTGAGGGTACACGGTCGCTGGGGCCGGGCTGGCGCAGCGGCTTCTACCGGGTGGCGTTGGGTGCGCAGGTGCCGTTGGCCCTGGCCTACCTGGACTTCGGACGCCGGCGCGTCGGGGTGCACTCCTGCCTGCAACTCAGTGGCGACCCCGACCTGGACTTCGCCGAGATCGAAAGGCGCCTCGGCCCGGCCCGCGGCTGCCGGCCCGAAAAAGCTGCACCGATCAAGCTGGTGTGAGCGTGTCCCTTCCCCTGGCCTCTGATCCAGGTCATGCTTGCATTGACAGCGGCAAGTGTCTAATCCGGCAGACGGATGAGGGGCGGCCATCTGGCGAAGCGCCGCCCTGAACGCCCACACCGCTCCCACCTCGCACCGACCGGAGACACCTTGAGCGCCACAGCCCCTTCCACAGCCGCCGTTGCCGACACCCTCGCGGTCCGGCACTACCTGCTGAACCTGCAGGACCAGATCATCAACGCCTTGCAGGCCGAGGACGGGCACCCGTTCCTCAGCGACGGCTGGACGCGCGAGCCCGGTGGCCGGCTGGAAGGCGACGGCCTGTCGCGGCTGGTGGAGGAGGGCGGTTTGCTGGAACGTGGCGGCTGCAACTTCAGCCACGTGAAGGGCAAGACCCTGCCTCCTTCGGCCACCCAACACCGGCCGGAACTGGCCGGCGCCCCTTTTGAGGCGATGGGCGTGTCATTGGTGATGCACCCGCGCAACCCGTATGTGCCGACGGTGCACATGAACGTGCGCATGTTCGCTGCCCTGCCAGAGGGCAAGGCGCCCGTGGTGTGGTTCGGTGGTGGCATGGACCTCACGCCCTACTACGGCTTCGAGGAGGATGCGCAGCACTTTCACCGCACCTGCCGCCAAGCGCTGGACCCGATCAACCCCGCGCTCTACCCGCGCTTCAAGACCTGGTGCGACGAGTACTTCTTCCTCAAGCACCGGGGTGAGCCGCGCGGCGTGGGGGGCGTGTTCTTCGACGACTTTGCCGAACTGGGCTTCGAGGGCAGCTTTGCCATGATGCGGGCGGTGGGCGATGCCTTCGTCGACGCCTACCTGCCCATCGTGCAGCGCCGCCGCCACCTGCCCTATGGCGAGCGCGAGCGTGACTTCCAGGCCTACCGCCGCGGCCGGTATGTGGAGTTCAACCTCGTGTTCGACCGCGGCACCTTGTTCGGCCTGCAAAGCGGCGGCCGCACCGAGAGCATCCTGATGAGCATGCCGCCGCTGGTGAAGTGGCGCTACAGCTGGGCGCCCCAGCCCGGCTCGCCCGAAGCGCGCTTGTACAGCGACTTTCTGCGCCCGCGCGAGTGGGCCGACGGGAACCCGGCTTGAGCGACACCCCCGCGCGCCGCATCGGCTTGTTCGGCGGCAGCTTCGACCCGGTGCACCGTGCCCACGTGGCGCTGGCGCGCGAGGCCCTGGCCGCGCTGGACCTGCACGAGGTGCGCTGGCTGCCCACCGGCCAGCCCTGGCAGAAGACCCGCGCCATCACGCCGGCCGCGCAGCGCGAAGCCCTGGTGCGCCTGGCCATCGCAGGCGAGCCGCGTTTCGTGCTGGACCGCACCGAACTGGCGCGCCCCGGCCCCAGTTACACGCTGGACACCGTGCGCGAGCTTCAGCAGCGCTGGCCCGGTGCCGAATGGACGCTGTTGATCGGCCAGGACCAGTACGCCAACCTGCACACCTGGAACGGCTGGCGCGAGCTGCTGCAACGCGTGGTGCTGGCCGTGGCCAACCGGCCCGGGGTGCCCGCCGCCGTGCACCCCGAGGTGCTGGCCTTTCCGCACCGCGCTGTGCCGCTGGCCATGATGGACATTTCTTCCACCCAGGTGCGCCAACGTGTGGCAGCCGGGCTGAACATCACCGAACTGGTGCCACCCGAGGTGGCACGCTATATTGACCAACAGGCGCTGTACCGCGCTGCAAACGGAAGCTGAATGGACATTCGCAAGCTGCAACGGGCCATCATCGATGGCCTGGAAGACGTCAAGGCGCAGAACATCGCCGTCTTCAACACCGAGCACCTGAGCTCGATGTTCGAGCGCGTGATCGTCGCCTCGGGCACCAGCAACCGCCAGACCAAGGCCTTGGCGGCCAGCGTGCGCGACGCCGTGCGCGAGCTGGGTTACCCCATCCTCAGCACCGAGGGCGAGGACAACGGCGAATGGATCATCGTGGACTGCGGCGCCGCCGTGGTGCACGTGATGCAGCCGGGCATCCGCGAGTACTACCACCTCGAAGAAATCTGGGGCGACAAGCCCGTCAAGCTGAAGCTGGCCGCCGGCGGCACCAAGCTGGTGAAGGCCTCGGAAGGCGGCGACGACGACGAAGCCCCGGCCAAGAAGCCGGCGAAGAAAGCCGCCAAGGCCGTGCCGGGCACCACCGTGCCCGCCGCCAAGCCGGTGGCCGCCAAGCGCGGTGGCAGCCGCGCCGAAGCCGCCGAGAAGCCCGTGGCCAAGCCGGCCCGCAAGACCGCGGCCGCCAAGCCCGTGGCCGCGGTGAAGAAGGCGGTGGGTTCCACCGTGGCGGCCAAGAAGGCGGCGGCGAAGAAACCCACCGTCAAGGCGCAGGCCCAGGCCGCGGCCAAGGCCGCCGCCCTGGCGCCGGCGAAGGCCCCGGCCAAAACCGCCACCAAGGCGCCGGCCAAGAAGGCCGCGCCGGTGAAGACCAAGACCATCGTGGTCGGCGCGCCGGCCACGCGCAAGCCGGCCGCCAAGAAGGCGGCGCCGGCCAAGAAGGCACCGGCCAAGAAGACGGTGGCGCGCAAGGCCGCGGCACCGGCGGCCAAACCGGCGGCCAAACCGGCCGCCAAACCCGCGGCCAAGAAGGCGCCTGCGCGCAAGACCGCGCGCTGACGCCCGGGCGGCTGGGCCGGTCTACAGCCCAGCCGGTGCCGATGGCGCGGCCTGGGTTGGGCACCCGCCCCGGTCCGCCGTTCGTTGAAACCCCGCCGCAGCGCCCACCCGGGCGCTGTGTGCTTTTTCAGCCCCTGCCATGAAGCTGCTGGTCGTCGCCATTGGTCAACGCCAACCCGGTTGGGCCGACGAGGCCTGGGCCGACTTCGCCAAACGGTTTCCGCCGGAAATGCGGCTGGAGCTGAAGGCGCTGAAGGCCGAACCGCGCCAGGGCGGCAAAACCGCCGCGCAGTGCATGGCCGCCGAAGCCGCCCGCTTCGAGGCCGCCCTGCCCAAGGGCTGCCTGCGTGTGGTGCTGGACGAACGGGGCACGCGCCACACCAGCGCCACGCTGGCCACACGCCTGCAAGTCTGGCGCGGCGAAGGCCGCGACGTGGCCTTCTTGATCGGCGGCCCCGACGGCCTGGACCCCGAGCTGAAAAACACCGCCAGCGAAACCCTGCGCCTGAGCGACCTGACCCTGCCGCACGCCTTTGCGCGTGTGCTGTTGGCCGAAGGTTTGTACCGCGCCTGGTCTCTTAGCACGGGGCACCCCTACCACCGGGAGTGAGGCACCGCGCCGCAGCGCGGCGGCGCCTGGGTCAGCCCCTTCAGTCTTCGAGGCCGCCGCCGTCGTCCGGTCCGTCCTCCTGGGCCTGTTGCACGCGTGCCGCCTGCTTGGCGGCCAACGCGGCCAGGTCGTCCACCAGGGCCTGCGGCGCTTGGGTGGGCGCCCACTGCAGGCCGGGCAGCGGCAGTTGTCCCATGTAGGGCGCGCGGAACAGGCGATCGGTCTGCCGGTGGGTGGTCACACCGACGTAACCCGCCCACAGCAGACCCGCCAGGGCCAAGGTCACGCCCACCGCACGCCCGTTGGCGGGCAGCACCTGCAGCAGGTGGGCCCGCACCCACAGCAGCATCAGCAGCCCCTCCACCGGCCCTTCCAGCCGCCACATCCACACCCAGCCCAGCGTGGCCGCGGTGGCACCCCACCACAGGCCCACGGCGGTCAGCAACAGCACCCACGGCAGGGCCGTGTTCAGGTGGCCCCAGAAATCGAAGTGCTGACGGAACAGTTTGGACAGCAGGCTCCAGGCGCCCGGCCACAGCAGCAGCAAGGCCGACAGGGCCAGCACCAGGGGCAACCAGGCGTTGAAACCTGCGCCAGGCTCCAGGCGCAACCAGTGGTCCAAGCCGCCCATCGCCACCAGGGCCAGCAGCAGGCCCAGCAGGCGGGGCCAACGCGACCGGGTGTTTTGGGGGAGGGCTTGTTCCTCCGCCAAGGTCTCCCCGGGCAAACGCAGGCGCAGGGACAGTCCGCCCAGCACCAGCGTGGCACCGGCCGCGGGCACGGCTTGGCGGTCGCCGGCCCGCAGGGCCTGGCCGTCCAGGCGGGCGCCATTGCGCGTGGCGCCGACCTGCAGTGTCAGCACGCCCTGCTCGTCCAGCGCCAGCGTGGCGTGGTGCGCGGCCAGGTGGGCGCTGTCCAGCACCACGTCGTTGTCGAGTGCCCGGCCCAAGGTCAGCGGCCAGTGCTGCACGTCCACCGCACGCAGCACCTGGCCCTCGCGGTCCAGCAGTTCGATCAGCGCGAGGCGGCGGGCGCGGCCGGGGTGACCCGTGTCTTGCGCGAGTTCCATGCAAATCCGTCCAGGTAGTGCTTTGTCAGGCGTTGTGCGCTGTCCAGGGTGACGCCCAGCGCATCCAGCCGGCCCTGCACGCCCGTGACGGTGCCGTCCAGCGTGGCCACCATCACCACCAGGTCGTGCAGGCCGGGCAGTTTTTTGTAGGCGCGCAGGCAGATCACCGCCCGCAACGGCAGCCCGTCGGTCCCGGCCTTGAGCGTGCGCTCACGGCATTGGGCGGCGGTGCGCATCTTGTCGTCGGCGCCCATCACCTCGTTGGTGAAGTTGGCGCTGTAGTGGTGGCCGAAGCGCAGCCGGCCCAGCGACTGCCCGTCGTAGGCCTCGTGGCGCACGGTGATGAAGCCTGTTTGCAGGCTGCCACTCACGTACACGCGGCTGACCATGGCGCAGTCCGAGCGTTCGAACTGCAGGCCCTTGTCAGACTGCGGCGAGCCCTGGCCCCAGCAGCGCATCCAGGTTTCTTGCGGCACGGGCACGCGGTAGCTCGGGTGGCCGGCGTCGCGCCAGGGCTGGGCCAGGAAACCGTCGGTCAGCGCCGCTTGGTGCTGGCGCAGTTGTTCGGTGACACCGGGCCACACCGGTTTGCCAATGGGTGCCGCCTGGCGGCCACGTTCGATCAGCTGCCGCACAAAGGCTGCGGGCACCAGGAAGCTGACCTGTTCACCGTCCCGCCGTGCGGCCACGTTCACACCGATCAGCCGCCCTTGTTCGTCCAAGGCCGGGCCGCCGCTCATGCCGCCCGACAGCGAACCGCCGAAGAACAGCGTGGGCAGGAAACTGCGCTCGGCCGGCCCGTTGTACGCGCCCTCGGCGACGGCGAAACCCACGTCCAGCGGGTTGCCCAGGCTGTAGATGCGCGCCCCGCGGGGCAGGGTCTCGTCAGCGGGGCGCAGTTCCACCGCGCCCCGACCGGCCCAAGCCTGCCGGTCGACCGGGCGCAACAGGGCCAGGTCGTGCAGCACGTCGAAAGCCAGCAACTCCAGCGCGCCTTGGCGGCCGTCCACGGTGGCGTAGACCAGGCGGTGCTGTTCGGGGCGCAGCGCGAACTGGCTGACGACGTGGTAGTTGGTCACCAGGAACTGGCCGCCTTCCACCAGAAAGCCGGAACCCACGGAAGACTGGCTGTCCTGCGTCTTCAACAAGGTGCGAACCTGCAGCAGCTTTGCGCGGGTGCGCTCGTAGATGCGCTGGCCGGCACCGGTGGGTGCTGGCGAAGCTTCCGGGGTGGCGGTCGCGGGTGCAGCCGCTGGTGCGGCCTGTACCGACAGGGCCGGCAAGGCCAGCCCGGCGACCAGGCCGGCAGCCAGGCCGAACCGGCGCCAGGCTGGGAAGGCACCAAGGCGCCCGCGCGGGTGGGGGGACTGCGACATCTTTGGCATGTTAGTGGCTGCAGGCGGTGCGGTGTTGGCAGCGCCCGCGGGGCCCCCCAGGGTGGATGTCAGGGCAGGGGCTGCAGCTGCAGCCGGTCCACCGCCGCCTCGCCCGCGGCGCCCAGGTCTTCGTGGCTGGTGACGATCCAGGCCTGGTCGCGCGCTTCGGCCGCGTCTTCCAGCACCTCGCACACGTGGCGCACCGAGGCGCGGTCCAGCGCGGCCAGCGGCTCGTCCAGCAGCACCACGCGCGTGGGCGCCACCAGCGCGGCGGCCAAGGCCACCTTGCGCTGGGTGCCGGTGCTCAGCTGGTCCAGGCGCTTTTCCAGGTGCGGCTGAAGGCCCAAGGCCGCCACATGTTCGGCCAGCAGCGCGGCGTCCAGGCCCGGGTACAGACCGGCGATGAAGCCGAAATACTCCGGCGGTGTCAGGTGTTCGAAGGCCAGCGGGTCGGGGCCGCACCAGAACACCTGTTGCCGGTAAGCCAGCGGCTGGGCGGCGGCGTTCACGGGGCCGCGGTCGGTGCTCAACAGCAGCTGGCCGCCTTGCGGCGCCAAGGCCCCGCCCAGCAGGCGCAGCAGCGTGGACTTGCCGCAGCCGTTGTCGCCGCGTACCCAGGTCAAGCCGGGCCGGAAGTGGTGCGACCAGCCGGCGAACACCGGGCGGTCGGGGTACCAGAAGTCCAGGGCCTCGGCCGTCAACACGGGGGGCAGGGTGGACGAAGGGGGCAAGGGGGTGGGTGCACTCAGGTTCATCGTCAGCAACAAAGCGTTGGGCGCCGGGCGGGTGGCGTCAGGGCCAAACTTCCGAGCCCAGGGCCACGGCCAGCACCAGACACAGCAGGGCGCGGGCGGCGTGGTGGCCCGCGTCGGCGGGTGGTGGCAGCGCTTCCAGGGCCGCGCCCACCGCCAGCGCCGCCCAGTAGCCCAACCATGGCCCCAGGCGGGCGCCTTGTGCCATGAGCATCGGGCCGGTGGCGGCCAGGGCGAGGGCCGCCGCCAGGGCCAGCGGCGCCAGCACCAGGCTGCGCTGCGCGGCCCGCCAGCGCGTGGGCGCGATGGGCAGGTGGCACAGGCGCGGCCAGCGGGTCTGGAATTCCACTTCGGTGCGTGAACGCAGCCAGGCCGTGGCCACCAGCACCGCCCCGGCCAGTGCCGCCAGCCACCAACCGGTGGCGGCCGGCGCCGCCAGGGGGGCGGCGGCCAGGGCCGGTGTCGCGGGGCAGGCCAGCACCAGGCCACGGGCCGTGCGCCGGGCTTGCCCGCGCCACAGCGGCCACCACCACAGGGCCCGCGGCCAGGCCACGCGCCGCAGTGCGGGCGCTGTGATTGGCGGGCGGGTGGCCGCCCCTGGGCGCTGCAGCCTTGCGCGGGCCGCGGCATCGGCCGGCTGGGCCGGCAGGGCCAGCAGTGGCGGGCGGTCATGGTGCAGCACGCCTTGCTGGCGGCGCAGGTGGTGCATCCAGCGGGCCGTCCACCAGTGCGCGGTGCCGCTGGCCACGGCCAGCACCAGCACGGCGGCCGCCAGGGCCGCTGGTTGGCTGCGGCCTTGTTCCCAGGCCAGCACGCCCATGCCGGCCCACAGCAGGGCCAGCGGCGGACCCAGCAACCAGCGCTGCAGGCGCCGGTCGGAGTCCAGCAGCACCCCAGGGGGCAGCGGCAGCGCCCGTTCGGCTTCGGCCCAGCGGCGCGGCCACCACAGCGGCCGGGTGGCGACCACCGGCAGGCCGCACAACAGCGCATACGTGGCCGCCAGTGCCAGGCCCAGGACCGGGTGCTGCCCGGCCAGCAGCAAGGGCGCCACGAGGGCGCCCAACACCGTGGCGGCGATGTGCCAGGCGCTGCTGGCACCGGCCGCCAGCAGCAGCAGCCCGGTGGCCAAAAACACCGCCCAGCGCCGCACCCAGCGCAGCAGCAGCACCTGGGCATGGCGCAGGCGCTGCGGGTGGTAGCCCAGCGGGGCCAGGGGTGGCGTTGGGGCTGACGCCGGTGCAGGGGTGGTCACCGGTAAATTACAGCACGCCCAGACCCTGCCGTCCGGCCGCTTGCCCCGCGCCGGTGGCCAGCTTGGTGGGCCCGCCATTGCCCGTATCCGCACGCTCTACCGAAGCACGCCCTCCGCCATGCCGCCTGTCAACCTGCACCCCTTCGTCTACCTGGCCAGTGCCAGCCCACGCCGCGCCCAACTGCTGGCCCAGCTGGGTGTGGCCCACCAGCCGCTGGTGCCGAACGCCGGCTTCGAGGCCGAAGCCGCCGAGGCGCTGGAGGCCGAACGGCCTGGCGAGACACCGGCCGACTACGTGCAGCGCGTCACGCGCGCCAAGCTGCAGGCCGCGCGGGCGCGGCTGAAGGCGCGTGGCCTGGCCGAAGCGCCCATCCTGTGTGCCGACACCACGGTGGCCGTGGGCCGCCGCATCCTGGCCAAACCCGCCGACGCCGAAGACGCTGCGCGCATGCTGCGCCTGTTGGCCGGCCGCTGGCACAAGGTGCACACGGCCGTGGCCGTTTCGCACGGGCGGCAGACGCTGGTGGCGCTGAGCAGCTCGCGGGTGCTGTTCGCGCCGCTGAGCGAAGGGCTGATCGCGCGCTACATCGCCAGCGGCGAACCCTTTGGCAAGGCCGGCGCTTACGCCATCCAGGGCCTGCTGGCGGGCTTTGTGGAACGCATCGACGGCAGCTACCCCGGTATCATGGGTTTGCCCCTGTTCGAGACGCAGGCGCTGCTGGCCCGGGCCCGGGTTCGCACAGGTTTGTAAGCACAACAAGAGGCACCGTGGCGCAGGACATCCTCATCAACTGGGCCCCGCAGGAAACCCGCGTGGCCATCGTCGAAAACGGCGCTGTGCAGGAACTGCACATCGAGCGCACGTTGGAACGCGGCCTGGTCGGCAACGTCTACCTGGGCAAGGTGGTGCGTGTGCTGCCGGGCATGCAAAGCGCCTTCATCGACATCGGCCTGGAACGCGCCGCCTTTTTGCACGTGGCCGACCTGCACGGCCACCCCGCCACGCGGCCCGACGCGCCGCTGCCGCCCATCGAGCGCCAGGTGTTCGAAGGCCAGACGCTGACGGTGCAGGTCATCAAGGACGCCATCGGCACCAAGGGCGCGCGGCTGTCCACCCAGGTCAGCATCGCCGGCCGCATGCTGGTGTTCCTGCCGCACGACAACCACATCGGCATCAGCCAGAAGATCGGCAGCCATGAACTGCGCGAGCAGCTGCGCCAGCGCGTGGCCGCTTTGTCGTTGAAGGCCTTGGCCGACCCGAACGACAAGCCCGGTGGTTTCATCCTGCGCACCAACGCCGAAGAAGCCAGCGACGTGGAACTGGGCGACGACATCGCCTACCTGCGCAAGACCTGGGCCACCATCCGCGAACGCGCCCAGCGCCTGCCCGCGGGCAGCCTGCTGCACCAGGACCTGAGCCTGGCTGAACGGGTGCTGCGCGACCTGACCACCGAGCAGACGCAGACCATCCGCATCGACAGCGCACTGCAGTTCGGCGTGCTGGCCGCTTTCGGCGACACCTACATGCCGGGCGCCCGTGCCAAGCTGGCGCTGTACCGCGGCGAGCGGCCGATCTTCGACCTGTACGGCATCGAAGAAGAAATCCAGCGCGCGCTGGCCCGGCGTGTGGACCTGAAGAGCGGCGGCTACCTCATCATCGACCAGACCGAAGCCCTGACCACGGTGGACGTGAACACGGGCGGTTATGTGGGTGCGCGCAACTTCGAAGACACGATCTTCAAGACCAACCTGGAAGCCGCCGGCGCCATGGCGCGCCAACTGCGGCTGCGCAACCTGGGCGGCATCATCATCGCGGACTTCATCGACATGACCCGCGACGACCACCAGCAGGCCGTGCTGGCCGAACTGCGCAAGCAGCTCGCGCGCGACCGCACGCGCACCACGGTGAGCGGCTTCACGCAGCTGGGCCTGGTGGAGATGACGCGCAAGCGCACCCGCGAAAGCCTGGCCCACATGCTGTGCGAACCCTGCCCCACCTGCGAGGGCCGCGGCCAGGTGAAAACCGCGCGCAGCGTGTGCTACGACATCCTGCGCGAGATCTTGCGCGAGGCCCGCCAGTTCAACCCCAAAGAATTCCGCGTGGTGGCCAGCGCCGCCGTGGTGGAGATGCTGCTCGACGAAGAGAGCACCCACCTGGCGGGGCTGAGCGAGTTCATCGGCAAACCGATCTCTTTGTCGGCGGAACCGACGATGAACCCGGAGCAGTACGACATCGTGCTGCTGTAGCCGGGCGCGGTCCGCGTGACGGACCGCTGGGGCCCGACCCCCGCCGGATAATGGCGGCGATGGATGCTTTCGATGTGGTGGTGGTCGGCGCTGGTGCGGCCGGTCTGTTCTGTGCCGGCTTGGCCGGTCAGCGGGGCCTGCGGGTGCTGCTGGTGGACCACGCGCCCAAGGTGGCCGAAAAGATCCGCATCTCGGGCGGCGGCCGCTGCAACTTCACCAACCGTGAAGTCGGGCCGGCCAACTTTCTGTCCGACAACCCGCACTACTGCCGCTCGGCGTTGGCGCGTTACACGCCGGCCGACTTCATCGCCCTGGTGCAGCGCCACGGCATCGCCTTCCACGAAAAGCACCGCGGCCAGCTGTTCTGCGACGACTCGGCCGAACAGATCATCCGCCTGCTGCTGGCCGAGTGCGAAGCCGGCCAGGTGACACGCTGGCAGCCCTGCAGCGTGGCCGCCGTGCGGCACGGCGCCGCGGGTTTTGAGGTGGACACCCAGCAGGGCACGGTGCGCACACCCCGCCTGGTGGTGGCCACCGGCGGCCTGCCCGTGCCTAAGATAGGCGCCAGCGACTGGGGCCTGCGCCTGGCCAAACAATTTGGCCACGCCGTGGTGGAACCGCGCCCGGCGTTGGTGCCACTGACCTTCGACGCCGAGGCCTGGGCGCCGTTTGTGCCGCTGGCGGGTTTGTCGCTGGAAGTGGCCATTGACACCGGCGATGGCAAGGCCGCCAAGGGCGCCGGCAACGGCGCCAAAGGCAAGGCCTGGACCCAGGGCGCGCGCTTTGTGGAAGACCTGCTGTTCACGCACCGCGGCCTCAGCGGCCCGGGCGTGCTGCAGATCTCCAGCTTCTGGCAGCCGGGCACGCCCTTGCGCATCGCGCTGGCCGGCACTGGCCTGGCCGAAGCGCTGCAGCAGGCCAAGGGCCGTACGCAGCGCCACCTGGGCAACGAACTGGCCCAGCACCTGCCCGACCGCCTGGCGCAGACCTGGCTGCAGCTGCAGCAACTGCCCGCCGACCGCCCCATGCCCGAGGTGAAAGACCGCGACCTGGCGCGGCTGGTGGAAGGCTTGGCGCGCTGGGAGGTGCAGCCCACCGGCACCGAAGGCTGGCGCAAGGCCGAGGTGATGGCGGGCGGCGTGGACACGCGGGAGCTGCAGTCACAAACCATGGCCAGCCAGCGTGTGCCCGGCCTGCACTTCATTGGCGAGGTGGTGGACGTGACCGGCTGGCTGGGCGGCTACAACTTCCAGTGGGCCTGGGCCAGCGCCGCGGCCTGTGCGCAGGCGCTGTAAGCCGTGGTGGTGCACCGGCCCTGACCGCCGGTGGAAAGCCATTCAGCGCCGCTGGCGCGTGGAGGCGCCTGTGGTGGCGCGTGGGCTGCTCAGCCCAACCAGCTGCCCACCTGCACCAGGCCCAGGCCCAGCGCGCTGACGTAAGTGACCGACAGCGCGGCGAACACGGTGGACATCAGCACGGCCAGCCCGTCGCGGAAGGCCAGGCCCAGGCCCAGCAGGGCCACGGCGATGGCGGGCAACACATTGCCCAAGGGCAGCGGCAGGATGATGATGCCGGCCATCAGCATCACCTTGGGCACTTGCCATAGGCGGTGCAGGGGGTGCGTGGCCAACGGCACCCAGCGTTCACGGGCATGGCGGCTGGCCAGTTGGTAAATGCGGGCCAGGTGGCGCAGCACCCGCTGGGCCGTGCTGTTCGACAGTTCAAACCGGGCCACACGCGCCGGCAGCGACAGCGGCACCTGCGGGCGCCACAGCAGCAAGGCCATCAGCAACAGCCCGCTGCCCAGCACCGTGCCCACCCCGGGGATGGGCAGCATGCAGGGCAGGGCCATCAGCACCAGCAGCGTGCCTTGCGCCGCCGCGCCGTGGGCCTGGGCGATGTCGTCCAGGCGCACCAGCGGTTCGCCATCGGGTTCGGCCAGGCGGTTGGCGGCGGCTTGCAGGCGTTCGTGCAGGTGTTCGGCCGGCGGGGGGGTGTCGGTGCGCATGGTGGGCGTGGGGGCCGGGGTGGGGCCCCAGGGGGTGCGGGCGTGCGTGGTGGGCGGGGGTGCTTACTGGGCCAGGGGCTGCCCGTTGGAAACGCAGCACCCGTTGCCGACCAACCCTGTAGCGTAGCGCGGGTCTGTGTCAGCCCCGTGCACAACAGCCCTTTGTGGCGCGGGGTTGCTGGGGCTGCGGGCGTCAACCCACGCGGCGCCAGTGCATCACCCAGTCGTGTTCCCAGGTCTGGCCACCGTCGCCAGACACCACCTGCCGCCACCGGCACACGCCATCACCGATGCGGTCCCAGATGCCCAGGCTCTGGAACGTTCGGCCCTGGTCTTCGTAGGTGCTGCCAAACAGGCCGGCACCGTTCTCGAAGCTGCCGGTTTGCCCTGGTGCGGTGACCACGCCTTGTTTGGCGTTCACCCAGTGGTCTGACCAGCGTTGCGCCTGCACGTCCAGCATGCGCAGACCCAGGCCGCTGAAGTCGCGCGCCGGGATCAGCAACTCCTCCACGTGCCCCACGCCGCCCAGGATGCTCCAGCACCGGGCCTCGCCGTCGAAGCGGTCCCATTGCGCGCCGCGGCGCTTCAGGTGGCGGATGTGCCAGCGCCCGTCCAGGAAGCCGAAATCGCCCGCGCGGCCGGGCGTGGGGGTGGTGGGCAGCGCGGGCACCGGGTCGAAGCGTGGTGTTTCGGCGTCGATCATCGTGTCGTCCAGCATGGGGTGGGTCTCCGTGTATGCAAGGCGGTGGTGAAGAGGCAGCAGGCCGCCGGCGCAAGCCAGCAGCCAGCTGCGGCGGTTGGGGGCCGGCGGCATGGGCGCGGCCAGGGCGTTGGTGCGGTGCATGGCGGCATGTTGCGGTGTTGAACCTGACACCGGGTGTCAGCTAATCTGCGGCCATGCGTTCCAGCCGTTTGTTGTCCATCTTGTTGCGGCTGCAGTGGCGCGGCCGTGTCACCGCGGGTGAATTGGCACGCGAGTTCGAGGTGGCGGTGCGCACCATCTACCGCGACCTGGACGCGCTGAGCGCCGCCGGCGTGCCCGTGCATGCCGAGCGTGGGCGCGGCGGTGGTGTGGTGCTGGCCGCCGGCTGGCGCACCCAGCTCACCGGGCTGACCGACGGCCAGGCCCGCAGCGTGCCGTTGGCGGGGCTGGCCAGTGCCGCACGCGACCTGGGCCTGGGCGGCGACGCGGCCGAAGTGCAACTGAAGCTGCTGGCCAGCCTGCCCCCGCAGGCCGCGGCCGACGCCGGCTGCATCGCGGAGCGGGTGCACATCGACCCGCTGCCCTGGTACCACTGCCCGGAGACGCTGCCCTGCCTGCCGCCCCTGGCCGCGGCCGTGTGGGCGGGCCAGCGGGTGCGCTTCCACTACAACAGCTGGCAAGGCCCGGTCGAACGCACCGTGTCGCCGCTGGGCCTGGTGCTCAAGGGGGGCCTGTGGTACCTGGTGGCCAGCGCCGCGGGGCGTGGCGCGGCCGCTGCGCCCCGCACCTACCGCGTGGGCCACATCGAGCACCTGCAGGTGCTGAAGCTGCCGGTGCAGCGCCCGGCGGGTTTTGTGCTGGCGGCGCATTGGCCCGAGGCGGTGGCCGCGTTCGAAGCCCGGCTCATGGCCGGTCGCGCGCGGGTTCGGCTGTCGCCCCAGGGCTTGGCCATCCTGCGCGCGGTGCAGCCGGCGGCGGCGGCCTGGGCGCAGCGCACGCAGACGCCAGCGCCCGGTGTGGCCGGACGCCGCGGCTGGGTGGAGGCTGAACTTCCGATCGAACCCGACACCACCGCCGCGCGGCAGCTGATGCGCCTGGGCAGCGAAGTGGAGGTGCTGGCGCCGGCCAGCCTGCGTGCCGAACTGGCCCGCGAATGTGCGGCCGTGGCCCGCCGCCACCGCCGCGCGCCCTGACTGGCGGTAACCTCCTGCGCCGTGCAGCACCCTGAACCCCCCGCCCTGGCCGGCAGCCCGCCCCCGCCGGGCACACCGCCGCGTGGCCGCTGGCGCGGCCCGGCTTGGTTGACGCCGGAACCTTTGAACGTGGCGCCGGGCCTCATCGGCCAGCCCCTGGGCACGCCCGCGCGCCGCCTGTGGGCGCTGGGCCTGGACCTGGCGGCCATTGGTCTGCTGAGCAGCTTGTCCAACCTGTGGCTGCTGGGCGGCTTGGCGATGGTGGTGCTGCTGCTGCGCAGCGACCGTGGCAGCACCCGCTGGCGGCGTGGTGTGGGCTGGGTGTTCGCGGTGCTGCTGTTGCTGCTGGCCTTGGAACAGTTGTTGATGTGGCGCGGCTGGCACCCGTTCCAAAACACCACGCCAGCGGTGGCGTCGGCGTCGGCGGCGCGCGGGCCCGCCGACGAAGCCGCGGTGGCGGCGCCGCCGGTGGCCTCAGCGGCAGAACTGGGCCGGTTGGTGGCCGACGAGGTCGTGGCGCAGGTGGTGGGCCAGGTGGCACCGGCGGTGCCGGCGGCAGCGGCTTCCAGGGTCGCGGCGCAGGCCGCCGAGGGGGCGGGTGCCGAAGTCAACGCCACCGCACAGGACGCCGCCCGTTCACCCGGCCAGGCGCGCATCGAGGACGCCGCGCGGGCCCTGGCCCTGCAGACCGCTGGCGTGCCTGCGCGTGCGGCTTCGGCCAGCGACGCCGAGCGCGTGGCCCAACTGGAAGCCTTGCTGTTGAAACGTGCCGAGGCCGCCGGTGAAGACGATGGACCGGGTGACCGCCCCCACCGCTTCAGCCTGCAGCGCACGCTGGACGAAGGCCTGGACAGCCTGGGCATCAGCTTCGCCTGGGGCATCGTCTACTTCTCCTTGCTGCCGGCCTTGTGGGGCGGGCAAACCTTGGGCAAGAAGCTGTTGGGGCTGCGGGTGGTGGAACTCACCGGCCAGCCCATCACCGTGATGCGCGGGCTGCGCCGTTACGGTGGTTATGCCGCCGGCATGGCCACGGGCGGGCTGGGCTTTCTGCAGGTGTTGTTCGACCCCAACCGCCAGGGCATCCAAGACCGCACCGCGCACACCGTGGTGCTGGACGTGCGCCCTTCGGTGGCGGCGTTGGCGCTCGCCGCTGGTGGCGCCGCTGCGGCCCTGGCCGTGGCGGCCGCGCCCGTCCCGCCTGCGTCACACGTGGACGGCCCCGACGCGACCTGAGCGCTGCCAACGCCGCGGCCCTGGCACGGCAACCGCCTGACGCTGGCCGCCGCGGCCGGCAGCGCAGCGCCGTGGGGGTGCGCTGGCGTGATCGGGCCTTGCCCGGTGGTGCACCGGGCCGCGGGTGGCCACACTCTGGCCATGTTCGAGACCACCCCCCGCCCCGACCTGTTCACGCCCGAGCACGAAGCCTTCCGCCGCACGGTGCGGGCTTTTGTGGAGCGCGAGATCACGCCTTTCGCCGCCGAGTGGGACGAAGCCGGCAGCTTCCCGCGCAGCCTGTACGCCCGCGCTGCGGGCATCGGCCTGCTGGGCATCGGCTACCCGGAACACCTGGGCGGCACGCCGGCTGACCTGGGCTACACCCTGGTGGCCGCCGAAGAGCTGGCCCGCGCCGGCAGCGGCGGCGTGCAGGCCAGCTTGGGCTCGCACCACATCGCCTTGCCGCCCCTGCTGGCCGGGGGCTCGGCCGAGCTGCAGCAACAGGGGGTGCCACCGGTGTTGGCGGGCGAGAAGATCGCCGCGCTGGCCATCACCGAGCCTGGCGGTGGCAGCGACGTTGCGGCGCTGCGCTGCAGCGCGGTGCGCGATGGCGACAGCTACGTGGTGAACGGCGAAAAGACCTTCATCACCAGCGGCTGCCGGGCCGACGTCCTGACCGTGGCCGTGCGCACCAACCCGGCCGACCGCGGGCCCGGTGGCATCAGCCTGCTGCTGGTGGACGGCGACACGCCCGGCCTGCGCCGCACCCCGCTGGCCAAGACCGGTTGGTGGGCCAGCGACACCGCGCACCTGCACTTCGACCTGGTGCGCGTGCCGGTCAGCCGGCTGGTCGGTGCCGAAGGCCAGGGCTTCCGCGCCATCATGCACAACTTCAACCACGAGCGGCTGATGATGGCCGCCATGGCCTGCAGTTACGCCCAGGTGTGCACCGAAGAAGCCCTGGACTGGGTGCGCCAGCGCCACACCTTCGGCAGCGCCCTGGTGGAGCGCCAGGTGGTGCGGCACAAGCTGGTGGACATGGCCTTGCGTGTGGAAACCGCCCGCGCCCTGGTGCACGACCTGGCCTGGCGCACCCAAAACCGCACCGACCCGCAGCCCACCCTGGTGGCCCGCACCTGCCTGGCCAAGGTGGCGGCCACGCAGGCCTTCCAGTTCTGCGCCGACCAGGCCGTGCAGCTGCTGGGTGGCATGGGCTACATGCGCGGCAGCCGCACCGAGCGGCTGTACCGCGAGGTGAAGGTCATGGTCATCGGCGGTGGTGGCGAAGAGGTGATGAAAGACCTGGCCGCGCGGCAATGGGGGCTGTGATCGGCCCTTGAACCCTGCCCTGGGCGTGGCAGCATCGCGCCATGCAGCCCGGCCCGGCCGACGCCCCACCCCGCCCCAGCCCCCACCATGGGCCGGGTGCTGCGCCGCCCACGCCCGCCCCCCCGCCCGCGGCCGACCCTGACGCCACCGTGGTGCGCCCGGCCGTCGGCGGTGTGCGAGCACCGCCAGCGGGGCCTGTGGTCGACCCCGACGCCACCGTCGTCCGCCCGCCGGCGGCTTGGCGGTCCCCGCGGCCCCCGCGTGCGCCCGACGCCGACGCCACCGTGGTGGTGCCCCTGCGGCGCCCGGCCGGCGGCCCAGCCGGACAAGCGCCCACACGGCCCTGGCCACCCACCCAACCCACGCAGCCCACCTTGCCTTTGGGCCCGCCCGGTGGGTTGCCCACCGCGGTGCCCGTGGCCTTGCCGCCGGGCACCACGCTGCACGAGTACCGGTTGGAAGCCGTGCTGGGCCAGGGTGGTTTCGGCATCACCTACCTGGCCACCGACGTGCACCTGCACGCGCGCGTGGCCATCAAGGAATACCTGCCGGAAGAGATCGCCTTCCGCACGGCCGCGGGCGACGTCGGCCCCAACGCCACGCGCCACCGTGAACGCTACGAACAAGGCCTGCGCAGCTTTGTGCACGAGGCGCGCACGCTGGCCAGCCTGCAGCACCCGGCCATCGTGCGGGTGCTGCGCTACTTCGAGGCGCGGCACACGGCCTACATGGTGCTGGCCTACGAAGCCGGCCAGTCGTTCAAGCGCTGGTGGCCGGGCGCGCGCGGCCTGGGCGAAGCCGGGCTGGTGGAACGCCTGCTGCCGCTGTTCGACGGCCTGGAGAGCGTGCACGCCGCGGGTTTTCTGCACCGCGACATCAAGCCCGACAACCTGCAGGTGCGCGAAGAAGGCAGCCGCTTCGTGCTGCTGGACTTCGGCTCGGCCGCCCAGGCCGTGGCGGTGGCCGAGGCCGGCGCCGTGGTGCTGACGCCCGGCTACGCGCCGCCCGAGCAGTACGGCCTGGGTTCGCAGGGGCCGTGGACCGATGTGTACGCCCTGGCCGCCACGCTGTACTGGGCCGTCACCGGCCGCAAACCGCCCGATGCAGAACAGCGCCTGCAAGACCCCGCCAGCCTGGTGCCGGCGGCCCAGGCCGCCAGCGGCGGGCCCTGGGGCGCGGCCTTCCTGGCCGCCATCGACGCCGGCCTGGCGCTGGACCCGGCGCAGCGCCCGCGCGACATGGCCAGCTTCCGCCGGCTGCTGTGCGCCGACCACATGGCCGCGCTGCGCCTGGAAGACGCGCTGCAGCAAGGCGACAGCGGCCTGGACACCGTGACCGGCGCGCCCGACCCCGCACGCGCTGCCGCGCGCCGGCCACGCTGGCGCCGTGCGCTGCGCCGCTGGCGCCCGCGCGACTGGCCGCTGGCGCTGACCTTGCCGCTGCTGCTGTTGTGCAGCGCCCTGCTGCCCATGCTGGCCACGGGCCTGGTGAACCTGCGTGGCGCGCTGGACGCCGTGCGGCAGGCGGAACTGCACAACGTGGAACAGCTGGCCTGGGGTGGGGCGGCGCGGCTGGGCGAGTTTGTCGCTGGCGGCGAACGCCTGTCTCGCCTGCTGGCCTTGGACCCGCAGGTGCAGACCTTGCTGCAACCCGCGGCCGCCGCCCCGTTGGCCGGTGCCCGCGCGGCCGATGCCGAGGCGCTGCGCCAGCGTTTGCAGCGCGTCGTGGCCGGCGACCCCGGCCTGCACCGCGTGCTGGTGCTGAACCGGCGCGGCGAGGTCGTGCTGTCCACCACCGGGCAGCAGGAACTGCCCGGCCTGGACCAGCGGCGCTTTTTCCTGGAGGGGCTGGCCGGCCGCGGCTTCACCGCCGTGCTGGACCTGGACGTGGGCGGCGACACCGGCCTGTTCTGCGCCCAGCCCGTGCTGGGGCCCGACGGCGCGGTGCTGGGCGTGCTGGCCCTGCGCCTGCAAGGCGCGCCGGTGGTGCGCACGCTGCAGAGCACCGTGGCCGGCACGCGGCTGACACCGCTGCTGCTGGACGCCGACGGTGTGCTGGTCTACCACCCCGACACCGCGCTGCGCTTTGCCACCTTGCTGCCCCTGCCCGATGCCCGCGCCCAGCAACTGCTGCGCGAGCAGCGCTTTGGCAGCCGGCCCCTGCGCAGCCTCAACGAACAGGCCCTGGCGACGGCCGTGCGCGCCGCGCCGCGTGGCCACGTGGGCTTCCACAGCCCCACCACCGGTGGCGAAGAGATGGCGGGTTTTGCCGCGGTGCCGGGCCAGCCTTGGACCGTGGTGCTGAGCGAGTCCCGCCAGGCGTTCGAGGCCCCGCTGCGTCGCCTGTACCAACAGCTGTGGTGGAGCCTGGCCGGCGTGGGCCTGCTGGCCAGCGTGTTGGGCGTGGTGTTGGCCCGCCGCCTGCGGCGCCCGGTGCAGGCGCTGACGGCCGCGGCCGGTGCCCTCAAGCGCGGCGATTTCGACGCCGCCACGGTGGCTCCCGGCGGCCACAACGAACTGGGCCGCCTGGGCCGCACCTTCAACGTGATGGTGAAGGTGTTGCGCCAGCGGCGGGCCGCGAGCGACGCCGGGCCCGCACCCTAGGTCCGCACGGCCTGGGCCAGGCCGCGCGGCTACCATGCCGCATGCGTACACCACCACGGCGTCACCACCTGCCCCGCGCTGCCCGCGCGCTCTTCGCCTGGGGCCTGGCCGGCCTGGCCAGTACCGCGTTCGCCACCGCGGCGCAGCCGCTGCCCGCCGGCATGACCCGCACCACCGAGGCCGCCAGTGCCACGGCCACCCCCGCCGTCACCCCCACGGCCCCTGCTGCACCGCCGCCCTGGGCGGCCCCCAGCCGCCCGCCCGCCGCGCCCAGCGTGCCGGTCACCGACACCCACCACGGCGTGGCCGTGCCCGACCCCTTCCGCAACCTGGAAGACCTGAAAGCCCCGGCCACCCGCGCGTGGCTGCAGGCCCAGGGCGAACACGCCGCGGGCGTGTTGGCGCGCATCGCCGTGCGCGACCCGCTGCAGGCCCGCATCACCGCCTTGTCGGCCACCACCGGCGACCGCGTCAGCGCCATCACACGCCGGCCTGGCGGGCGTTTGTTCTACCTGCTGCGCCCGGCCGGTGCAGGCCAGTTCAAGCTGGTAGTGCGCGAAGGCCTGCAAGGCCCCGTGCGGGTGCTGGTGGACCCGCAGCAGTTGACGCAAGCCACCGGGGTGCCGCACGCCATCAACTACTTCACGCCCAGCTGGGACGGCCGCACCGTGGCTTATGGCGTGTCGGCCGGCGGTTCTGAGCAGGCTTCCCTGCACCTGATGGACGTGGCCAGCGGTCGCCAGCTGCGCGCGCCCGTGCCGCGCGTGAACGAGGAGCGCCTGGGCTGGAGCCCCGACAACCGCTACCTCGCCTTCAACCAGATGCGCGACCTGGCGCCCGGCACCGACGAGCGCGAAACCTACCTGGACAGCACGGTGATGCTGCTGGACCGCCAGCAACCCGCCCACGCGCCGCGGCCCTTCTTCGGCCCGCTGGTCAACCGCGCGCTGAAGCTGGACCGGCTGGACTTCGCCACCGTGGCCTTCGCGCCCGGCAGCCGCCACATGCTGGCGCGCACCACCGACACCACCTCGCCCGAAGGCAAGTGGTTCGTCGCGCCGCTGACGGCGCTGCCCGCGGCCTATGCCGGCCGGCCCGTGCGCTGGCAGGCGGTGGCCATGCCCGAAGACGCCGTCACCGAAGCGCAGATGCGCGGCGACACGCTGTTCCTGCGCAGCCACCGCGACGCCCCACGCGGGCGTGTGCTGGCCGTGCCCTTGGCGCGTCCGCAGTTGGCCCAGGCGCGTGTGGTGGTGCCCGAGCCACAACAAGGCGTGCTGGAGAGCTTCGAGCTGGGCCAGCAGGCCCTGTACACCAGCCACCGCCAAGGCTTTGCACTGCGCGTGCTGCGGCACGACGTGCAAAGCCCCGGCGCCGGGGTGGATGTGGCGCCACAACTGCCCGGTTCCACCTACGCCTTGTTGGAAGAAGGCGGGCCCGACAACGCCCTGTGGCTGGCGACCAGCACCTGGACCGAACCTTCGCGTGTGCTGGCCCGGGGTGCCGACGGCCATTTCAGCGACACCGGCCTGCGCCGCAACCCGCTGCCGGCCGGTGTGCCCGAGATCGAGGTGCGCGAGGTGCTGGTGCCCAGCCACGACGGCGTGCCCGTGCCACTGGCCGTGCTGCACCGCAAAGGCCTGGTCCTGGACGGCAGCGCGCCCACACTGCTGGACGGCTACGGCGCTTACGGCCTGACCACCCAGGCCTACTACGACGCCCGCCGTTTCGCCTGGCTGGAACGCGGCGGTGTGCTGGCCTACGTGAACCCGCGCGGGTCCGGCGCCGACGGCCGCGCCTGGCACCTGGCCGGCTTCAAGACCACCAAGCCCAACACCTGGAAAGACGGCATCGCCGCCGCACGCTGGTTGGTGGCCCAGGGCTACACGCGGCCCGAGCGCCTGGCCGTGGAAGGCACCAGCGCGGGTGGCATCTTCGTGGGCCGCGCCGTCACCAGCGAACCGGCGTTGTTCGCCGCGGCCATCTTCAACGTGGGCCAGCTGGACGCGGTGCGTGGCGAGACCACGGCCAACGGCGTCACCAACATCTCGGAGTTCGGCACCGTGGCCCAGCCCGACGAGTTCCGTGCGCTGCTGGCCATGAGCACCTACCACCAGGTGCAAGACGGCGTGGCCTACCCGGGCGTGTTGTTGATCCACGGCCTGAACGACCCACGCGTGGAACCTTGGCACAGCGCCAAGGCCGCCGCCCGCCTGCAGCAGGCCAGCACCAGCGGCCGCCCGGTGTTGCTGCGCCTGGACGGTCAGGCCGGCCACGGCATGGGCAGCACAGCCCAGCAGGCCGCCGGCCAGCTGGCCGACAGCTACGCTTTCTTGTTGTGGCAGTTCGGCATGGCACCGCTGACGGGCGCGAAGCCCTGAACACGCGGGGCTGGGCGCCAGGCCCGGCGTGCTGAAGCGCTGAAGCTGCGGCCGGCACCCGTCGGCTTCAACCCGCGCCGTCGCCCCACAGCTGCCGCATCACGGACTCAAAACGCTGGGCGCGGGCTTCGTCGTGCAGCACGGCCCAGCGGCCGGCCACCATCACCCGTTCGAAAGGCCGGGCTGGTGCGCCGAACACCAGGCCGTCCAGCGTGTGCGAAGCCGGCAGGCCGCGCAGCGCGCTGTCTTGGGCGTTCACCACCAGCAGGTCGGCGCGTGCGCCGGGCTGCAGGCCCGTGGGCCCCAGGCCCGCGGCCGCGGCGCCGCCGGCCAGCAGGCGTTCGAACAAACGTGCGGCGGTGGCCGGCTGGGTGCCGGGGGCGGCGCTCACGTTGCGCTGCTGCAGGGCCAGGCGTTGGCCGTAGTCCAGCCAGCGCAGTTCTTCGGGCCAGCTGCGGGTCACCTGGCTGTCGCTGCCCACGCTGAGTGGCGTGCCGCTGGCCAGCCAGCGCGGCCAGTCGCACAGACCGTCGCCCAGGTTGGCTTCGGTGCCGGGGCACACCACCATGCCGGCGCCGGTGGCGGCCACGCCGTCCACTTCGGCCGGCACCGTGTGCGTGGCGTGCACCAGCTGCCAGCGGGCGTCCAGCGCCTGCTGCTGCAGCAGCCAGGCGATGGGGCGCTGCCCGGTGCTGGCCAGGCAGTCGTTCACCTCGGCCATTTGTTCGGCCACGTGGATGTGCAGCGGGCCGCTGCTGCTTTCCGCCAAGGCGCTGATGCTCTCGGGCCGTGCGGCGCGCAACGAATGCACGGCCACACCGGCGCTGAGCAGCCCTTCACCGCGTTGGCGGGCGCGTGCCTGCACGGCCTGCTGCAAGGCCAGCACGCTCGCGGCATTGGTGGCAAAACGGCGTTGGTCCGGGCGCAGTTCGGGTTGCGCAAAACCGGCGCGTTCGTACAGCACCGGCAGCAGCGTCAGGCCCAGGCCGGTGCTGGCCGCAGCGTCGGCCAGCGCCAAGGCCAGTTCTGCGGGTTCGGCGTAGGCGCTGCCGTCTTCGCGGTGCTGCAGGTAGTGGAACTCGCAGACCTGGGTGTAGCCGCCGGCCAGCAGTTCGCCGTACAGGTGTTCGGCGATGGCACGCAGCTGTGCCGGCGTGATGCGCAGCGCCACGCGGTACATGCGGTCGCGCCAGCTCCAGAAGTCGTCGCTGGCGCTGTCGCGGCGTTCGGCCAGGCCCACAAAAGCGCGCTGGAAAGCGTGGCTGTGCGCGCACACCAGGCCGGGCAGCACCGGGCCCGCCAGGCGCTCGGCACGCGGCGGTGGCAGCGTGTGCGGCTGAACCTCGGCCCATTGGCCCTTGGGGCCCACACGCAGCAGCACCTGGGGCAGCCACTGCCCGCCCACCCAGGCCCAGGGTGCCCACAGCAGGCCCGGCAGTGGCGCCTGGGGCGCAGGCGCGCCCGCGTGCAGGCTGCCTTCGTGGTGGCCGGTGTCGGTGTTCATGGTTGAAAGGCCAGCATGGCCTGCACCAGGGCGCGCAGCACGGTCTGCGCTTCGGCGGCCCGGGCTTCGTCGTAGTGGTGGGGCGGCGCCATGTAGCAGTGCCAGCCCATTTCCATCTGTACCGCGTGCCAACCTTCGGCCGGGCGGCCGTAGTGGCGCGTGATGTGGCCGCCCTTGAAGCGGCCGTCCACCACCTGGCTGTAGCGGCTTTGGCCGGCCAGCACAGCGGCCAGCTGGTCGCGCAACACCGGGCTGCAGGCCGCACCGCTGGCCGTGCCCAGGGTCAGGTCGGGCAGGCGGCCTTCGAACAGCCAGGGCAGTTCGGCCTGGATGCTGTGGCCGTCGAACAGCACGGCGTGGCCGTGTTCGGTGCGCAGGCGGGCCAGCTCGCCGGCCAGGGCGTCGTGGTACGGGCGCCAGTAGGTGGCCACCCGCTGCTGAACCTCGGCCTCATCAGGCGCCGCGCCGGCCAGGTACAGCGGCTCGCCGCTGAAGAAGCGTGTGGGGCAGAGCTCGGTGTTGTTCACACCCGGGTACATGGGCGTGTTCTCGGGCGGGCGGTTCAGGTCCACCACGTAACGCGAAAAATGGGGCACCAACAGGCTGGCGCCCAGGTCCTTCACGAAGGCGTAGAGGCGCTGAAGGTGCCAGTCGGCGTCTTCACAGTCCAGCGCGCGGGGCTGCAGCCGTGCGGCGATGTCGGCCGGGATGGCCGTGCCCACGTGCGGGACGCTGACCAGCAGCGGCCGTGTGCCGCGGTGCAGCGTGTAGACCGGCGCTGCGGTCGCGGCGGTGGTGGTGGCAGGGTGGTTCATGCAATCGTCCTGGGCCGCAGCCGCCCACCCACCAGGGTGTGCAGCAGCGGGTTGTGGCCGAAACGGTAGGCCAGTTCACGCGGGTGTTCCAGGGCCCAGGCGGCGATGTCGGCGCGCTGGCCCACCGCCAGGGTACCGCGGTCGTGCAAGCCCAGCGCGCGCGCGGCGTTTTGCGTGGCACCGCGCACGGCCTCTTCCGGCGTCAGGCGGAAGAAGGTGCAGGCCATGTTCAGCATCAGCAGCAGGCTCAAACCCGGCGACGAACCGGGGTTGTGGTCGCTGGCGATGGCGATGGGCACACCGGCGTCGCGCAGGGCCTGCACGGGGGGCAACTTCGTTTCGCGCAGGAAGTAGTAAGCCCCGGGCAGCAGCACGGCCACGGTGCCGGCGCCGGCCAGGGCGGCCACGCCTGCGGGCGACAGCCATTCCAGGTGGTCGGCGCTCAGCGCCTGGTGTTGCGCGGCCAGCGCGGCACCGCCCTGGTCGCTGAGTTGCTCGGCGTGCAGCTTCACCGGCAGGCCCAGCGCGCGGGCGGCCTTGAACACCTGTTCGGTCTGCGCCGGGCTGAAGGCGATGCGTTCGCAGAAGGCGTCCACCGCGTCCAGCAGGTCGGCGGCCTGCCACTGGGGCAGCCATTGGCAGATGGCGTGGATGTAGTCGTCGGGCCGGCCTTCAAACTCAGGCGGCAGCGCATGGGCCGCCAGACCGGTGGTGCGCACGGTCAGCGCCAGCTCAGCCCCCAGGCGGCGTGCCACCCGCAGGCAGCGGGCTTCGTCTTCGAATGACAGGCCGTAGCCGCTTTTGATTTCCAGCGTGGCCACGCCTTCGTTCATCAGCGCCTGGGCGCGGGGCAGGGCGCTGGCAAAAAGTTCTTCTTCGCTGGCTGCGCGTGTGGCCGCCACCGTGCTGCGGATGCCACCGCCTGCGCGCGCAATGTCTTCGTAGCTGGCGCCTTGCAAGCGCAGTTCGAACTCATTCGCGCGGTGGCCGCCGTAGACCAGGTGCGTGTGGCAGTCCACCAGGGCCGGCGTCAGCAGCGCGCCTTGTTGGTCGTGTTCTTCGTCGGCGCGCAGGCCGGC
>JBKCUM010000113.1:0-11135 GCA_046318395.1 Rubrivivax sp. | reverse complement strand
TTCGGAGGCCGTGAGCTTGGCCACCGAGGCCTCGGTGCTGAAGCGGCCGCCGTTCTTGTCGGTCTGCGCCTTGGCCCACGCCGCGCGCAGCGTCAGGATCTGCGCGGCATCGAGCTTGCACTTCATGTCGGCGATCTTGGCTTGGATCATCTGGAAGCTGCCGATGGCCTGGCCGAAGCTCTTGCGCTCCTTCACGTAGGCCACGCTGGCCTCGTAGGCGGCGCGCGCGAGGCCGACAGCCTGCGAGGCGATGCCGATGCGGCCCGCATCCAGCACGCCCATCGCGATCTTGAAGCCCTCGCCTTCGGCGCCGACGACTTCATCGGCGGTGGCCACGTAGTCCTGGAACTCGATCTCGCAGGTGGCCGACGCGCGGATGCCCAGCTTCGGCTCGGTCTTGCCGCGGAAGAAGCCCGGCTTGGCCGTGTCGACCATGAATGCGGTGATGCCCTTGGCGCCCTTCGACGGGTCGGTCATCGCGAACAGGATGATGTACTTGGCGACCGGGCCGGAGGTGATCCAGCTCTTCTTGCCGTTGATGACGTAGGTGCCATCGGCCTGCTTCACGGCGCGGCAGCGCATGGCCGTGGCGTCGGAGCCGGACTGTGGCTCGGTCAGGGCGAAGGCGCCGATCTCGCGGCCTTCGGCGATGGCGCGGACATAAAGCTGCTTCTGCGCCTCGGTACCGAACTTCAGGATGCCGTTGCAGAACAGCGAGTTGTTCACCGAGACGATGGTGCTGTGAGCGCAGTCGGCGGCGGCGATCTCGATCATCGCGAGCACGTAGCTGATCGGGTCCATGCCGGCGCCGCCGTATTCGGTCGGCACTTCGATGCCCATCAGGCCGTTCTCGCCGAGGATGCGGATGTTCTCGAGCGGGAATTCGCCTGTCTGGTCGTGGTGCTCGGCGCTTGGCGCGATCTTCTCCTGCGCGATGCGACGGGCCACGTCCTGGATCATCAACTGCTCTTCAGTGAATCCGAAATCCACAGCACACCCCGATCGGCAAAAGGAAAGTCGCGAGTGTAACCGTTCATCCATACCCCACGGCATGGTGTCGGGGTGAAGACGCGCCTTGACCGGGCCGGGAGCGGCCTCCAGACTAGTTCATCGCTGAATTCGGATACAAAGATAGATATGGACCTGCAAGCCTGGTCGGACTGCCTCAAGGTGCTGGCCGACCCCACCCGCGTGCGCCTGCTGGCCCTCGTCGAGCGTGAAGAGCTGACCGTCGCCGAGCTCGCGACCATCACCCACCTCGCGCAGCCCCGTGTCTCGACCCACCTCGCCAAGCTGCGCGAAGCCGCCCTGGTCGTCGACCGGCGCTCGGGCGTGTCGGCCTACTACCGCTTCAATGACGCCATCGAGCCCGCTGAAGCGGCGCTGTGGCGCACCCTGCGCGACGGCGCCAGCGACCCGCTGCTGCGGCAGGACGCCGAGCGGCTCCCCACCGTCCTCACGGCCCGCGCCTCCGACCAGAACTGGGCGGATTCCGTGGCCGGCGACATGGAACGCCACTACTCGCCGGGCCGCACCTGGGAGGCGCTGGCCCGCAGTGCCCTCCCCCTGCTCGAGCCGGTCGACGTGCTGGACATCGCCTCCGGCGACGGGCTCATGGCGGAAATGCTGGCGCCGCATTCACGGCGCTACCTCTGCATCGACGCCAGCCCCAAGGTGATCGCCGCCGCCCGCGAGCGCCTGTCGCGATACGCCCACGTCGAGTTGCGCGAAGGCGACATGCACGCCATCGAGTGCCCGAACGCCGCCTTCGACCTCGTGCTGCTGATGCACGCGCTCACCTACGCGGAAAAGCCCGCCAAGGCCCTGGCAGAAGCTGCGCGGGCGCTGCGACCCGGCGGGCGCCTGCTCGCCACCTGCCTGGCGAAGCACGAGCACAAAGCCGTGGTCGAGCCCTACGGCCACCTCAATCTCGGCTTCACCGAAAAAGAGCTGCGCAAGCTGGCGGAGAAGGCCGGCCTCGAGGTGCGCGTCTGCGAGGTGGTGGCGAAGGAGAAACGCCCGCCGCACTTCGAGGTGATCAGCCTGATCGCACACAAGCCGGGCTCGTCGACGGAGCGCAAGCACGCATGAACCGCTTGCCCTGGAAACACCCTGCCCGCGCCCAGCAGCTGCTGGACGCCATGGCTTCGCGGATCCTCGTACTCGACGGCGCCATGGGCACGATGGTGCAGAAGCACCAGCTCACCGAGGCCGACTACCGCGGCGAGCGCTTCAAGCAGGGCTTCGATGGCCTGCAGTTCTCGCCGAAGGCCAGCGACATTCCTTCGGGCCACGAACGCGCGCCGCTGGCGCCCGACCACCTGCACGGCGAAGGTTGCGGCTGCGGCAGCGACCTCAAGGGCAACAACGACCTGCTGGTGCTCACCCGTCCGGACATCATCGCCGGCATCCACCGGGCCTACCTCGAGGCCGGCGCCGACCTGATCGAGACCAACACCTTCAACGGCACGCGGGTCGCGCAGGGCGACTACCGGCTAGAGCACCTCGTGCCCGAACTGAACCGCGAGGCGGCGAAGCTGGCCAAGGGCGTATGCGCCGAATTCGAAGCCCGTGACCCGGCAAAGCCGCGCTTCGTGGTGGGCGTGCTCGGCCCGACGCCGCGCACCGCGTCCATCTCGCCCGACGTCAACGACCCGGCCTTCCGCAACATCGATTTCGACACCCTCGTCGCGCAGTACCGCGAAGCCGCGGAGGCCTTGGTCGAAGGCGGCGCCGACGTGCTGATGGTCGAAACCATCTTCGACACGCTGAACGCCAAAGCCGCCATCTTCGCGCTGGACGAGCTGATGGAAGACACGGGCGAGCGCCTGCCGGTCATCATCAGTGGCACGGTCACCGACGCTTCGGGCCGCATCCTCAGCGGGCAAACGGTGTCGGCCTTCTGGCACAGCGTGCGCCACGCGCGCCCGCTGGCCGTGGGCCTGAACTGCGCGCTGGGCGCCACGCTGATGCGGCCGTACATCGAAGAGCTGTCGAAGGTGGCGGCAGACACCTACATCAGCTGCTACCCCAACGCCGGCCTGCCCAACCCGATGAGCGACACCGGCTTCGACGAAACGCCGCCGGTCACCGGGGCGCTGATGGCGGAATTCGCCAAGGCCGGTTTCCTGAACATCGCCGGGGGTTGCTGCGGCACCACGCCAGACCACATCGCGGCCATCTGCAAGCAGGTGTCGGCCTACCGGCCGCGCCACCGGCAAGACCCGCTGTTCAGCGGGCTGTTGGCGGCGGACTGAAGCCTCCACCGCCCGACGGCACGGCCGCGCCTCCGCCATGCGGCCGCCGTTTGTTCCCAGTGCTCAGCGCCGCCGGGTGCTGACCCTGGGTGCCGGCCTCGGCGCAGGCCTGGCCCCGGCCTTCATGCGCCACGCGCGCGCCGCCGACGCCCCGCTGTTCACCCTGGGCGTGGCCAGCGGCCAACCCCATGCGCAAGGCATGGTGCTGTGGACACGCTTGATGGCCCCCGTCGACGGCCCGCCGCTGCCGACCGAAGTGTCCGTGCAGTGGGAACTGGCGCACGACGAAGGCTTCACGCAGATCGCTGCGCGGGGCAGCGAGGCCGCACGCGCCGAAGACGCCCAGAGCGTGCACGCCGAACCGCGTGGCCTGGCCCCGGGCCGGGGGTACTTCTACCGCTTCTCGGCCCTGGGCCAGCGCAGCGCCACCGGCCGCACGCGCACCGCGCCAGCGCCGGGCGACGCCGCCACGCTGGACTTCGCCATCGCCAGTTGCCAACGCTGGGACCACGGCCACTTCGCCGCCTGGCGCCACGCCGCCGAGCAACCGCTGGACCTGGTGCTGTTCCTGGGCGACTACATCTACGAATACGGCAACAGCGGCGCCGCCGTGCGGCCCAACGCCAGCGGCCTGGTGCGCACGCTGGACCAGTACCGCGCGCGCTACGCCCAGTACAAGGCAGACCCCGCCCTGCAGGCCGCCCACGCCGCCGCCCCTTGGCTGCTGGTGTGGGACGACCACGAGGTGGAGAACGACTACGCCGGCCTGCAAGGCCAAAGCCTGCAGGCCGGCTTTGCGGCCCAGCGTGCGGCGGCCTACCAGGCCTATTGGGAGCACCTGCCGCTGCCGAAAGCCGCACGGCCCGTGGACGGCGAACTGCGGCTGTTCGGCCGCCTGGACTGGGGCCGCCTGGCGCGCGTGCACCTGCTGGACGACCGCCAGTACCGCGACCCGCAGGTCTGCGCCAGGTTGGGCCGCGGTGGCAGCAACGTCGTGGCGCTGAAAGACTGCCCTGACCTGCTGAACCCGCAGCGCAGCCTGTTGGGCGCCGCGCAAGAACGCTGGTTGGCCGAGGGCTGGGACCTGCAGCGCCCCTGGAACCTGCTGGCCCAGCAAACGCTGATGGCGCGCTTCAGCGGCACCCCGCCCGAAGACGGCGGTGGCACCTACTGGACCGACGGCTGGGACGGCTACCCCGCCGCGCGCCAACGCCTGCTGGCCACCGTGGCCGACCGCCGCGTGCCCGGCGTGGTGGTGCTGGGTGGTGATGTGCACGCCCACCACGTGGCCGACCTGAAAGCCGACTTCGACGACCCGAAAGCCCCCGTGCTGGCGGCCGAGTTCTGCGGCACCAGCATCAGCAGCCGCGGCCCCAGCGGCGACCGCCTGGCCAAGTCATTGCCGCTGAACCCGCACATGCACCTGGCGCGCGGTGATGTGCGCGGTTATGTGCGCTTCCAGCTGAACGCACAAACCCTGCAGGCCCAGCTGATGGCCGTGCAAGACCCGCTGCAGCCCGACAGCGCGGTGCACACCTTGGCGCGGTGTGCGGTGGATGCGAAGCGGCCCGGTGTGTTGAAGGGCTGAAGCCGGGTGGGGCCGGCCGCGGCACCGCGGCCCACCCGCTTCAAGGCGCGCCGCAGAAGCAGTGGCTCAGCGCCGCCCACGGTTGGGCTGCGCTGAGCGCGCCTTCACCCCCTGTGGCCGGGGCCAACAAGGTGGCCAGGTCGGCTTGCGCCTGCTGCAGCGCCGGCAGCGGCAGGCCGGCCAGCGTGGCCAAGGCGCCTTGCTGCGCGGCGTGGTCGGCCAGCACCCCGTCCAGGCCCAGGGCCGTCATCAGGTCGCCCGCGTCCACCCCCAGCAGGGCCAACAGCCGTTCTGCGCGGCCCGGGCCCCGTTCGATGTACTGCACCCGGTGGCCCTCGGCCAGGCGGGCGCGTTTGGCGGCGGCGGCCAAGGCGTCGTTCAGGCCACCCAGGCGGTCCACCAGGGCGCGTTCTTTGGCCTGGGCGCCGGTCCACACACGGCCCTGGGCCACGGCGTGGATGGCGTCCACCGTGGTCTTGCGGCCGGCGGCGGCGCGGCCCAGGAATTCCGCGTAAGTGCGGTCGATGCTGGCCTGAATGACCTGCTGCAGACGCGGGTCCAGGCCCCGGCGCAGGTCGTAGGCGCCCACCAGCCAGGTCGTGCCGTGGCCGCCGGTGCTGACACCCAGGGTCTGCATCGCCTTCTCGGCCGACGGCAACACGGCCACCACGCCGATGCTGCCGGTGACGGTGGCTTCGTCGGCGATCACCTCGTCGGCAGCCATGGAGATCCAATACCCGCCCGAAGCCGCCACGTCGCCCATGGACACGACCACGGGCTTGCCGGCCGCGCGCGTCAGTTCCAGCTCGCGGCGCACCACTTCCGAGGCGAACGCGCTGCCACCGGGCGAGTTCACGCGCAGCACCAAGGCCTTGATGGCGTTGTCCTCGCGGGCCGAACGGATCATCGCCGCGGTGGACGCACCGCCCACGGCACCAGGGCCGGCCTCGCCGTCGCGGATGCCCCCTTCGGCCACCACCACGGCCACGGCTTGGGTACCACTGGGCGGCTTCACGCGGCCCAGGTAGGCGCGGTAGTGCACCTGGCGGAAGGTCTTGCCGTCGCGGGCGCCTTGTTCGATCAACGAGGCGCGCATCTGGTCGTTGGTCTTCAGCGCGTCGACGAACTTTTCTTTCAGCGCCAGTTTGGCCAGGTCGCCGTTCACCGCGGCCAGGCGCTCCGGCAGGCCGTCGATGGCGGCCATCAGCGTGCCGGCGGGCAGGCGGCGGGCCTTTTCCACGCCGCCGGTGTAGCTGGCCCACAGGCCGTTCAGCAGCGTGGCTTCGGCCTCCTGCGTCTGCTCGGACGGGCCATCGGCCACGTAGACCTCGCCCAGGCTCTTGAACTGCCCCGCGCGCACCACGTGGGCCTGCAAGCCCAGCTTGTCCAGCGCCGCTTTGTAGTAATTGCGGTAGCCGCCCAAGCCCTGGATGTCGACCGCCCCCATGGGGTGCAGCCACACCTCGCTGGCGTGTGCGGCCAGGTAGTACTGGCGCTGGCTGTAGCCCGAGCCCCAGGCCACCACGGGCTTGCCGGCGGCCTTGAAGCGTTCCAACGCCGCGGCCAGTTCGCGCAGCGTGGGCAGGCCGGCGCCGGCGAAGTTGTCCAGGATCAGCACGGCGCGGCTGATGGCCGGGTCCTTGGCCGCGGCGTCCAGCGCGGCCAGCACATCACGCAGGCGGGTTTCGGCCTGCGGTTCGCCTTTCAGCCGGTTGATGGCGTTGTCGCGCAGGCTGCCGTGGAACTGCTCGCGCACCGGGCCGTCCAGCGCCAGCACCAAGGCGGTTTTTTCCTGCAGCGGCGGCGGCCCACCGCCGCGCAGCAGCAGCCAGGCCACCAGCACCAGCAGCCCCAAGAACAACAGGTTCAGCAGCGCCCGGCGTGTGCCGTCCAACAGGCGCCAGAAACCCAGGGCCAGGCGGCCGGTGGTGTAGAGCACGGTCTTCATTTCAGGCATGGCGGGGGCGCTGGCGGCGCAGGGCCGTGGCGACGTGGTGGCTGCAGCCGCTGCAGGGTAAGGCAAAGCGCGGCGCGCCGGCACAGCCCCGCAGGCTTGCAGCCCAAAGCTGCAGCCCGCGCGTGGCCCGGGGCCCACAATCTGCGGCGCATGCAAGCGATCCTGGCCGTCACCGTCCCGTTTTTTGCCCTGGTGCTGATGGGCTACCTGGCGGCGCGCCGCCACCTGCTGCCGGAAAGCGCCATCCCGGGGCTGAACGCCTTCGTGCTGTATTTCGGCCTGCCCTGCCTGCTGTTCCGCTTCGGCATGAACACGCCGGTGGTGGAACTGCTGAACCCGGCCGTGTTGGGCACCTGGTTGGCAGCGGCGGGGTTGATCGTCTTTGTCACCGTGGCCTTCAGCCTGAACGAACGCGTGGGGCTGAAAGACGCGGCTTTCGGCGCCCTGGTGGCGGCCTTCCCCAACACCGGTTTCATGGGCGTGCCGCTGCTGGTGGCGCTGCTGGGCGCTGGCGCGGCCGGGCCGGTGATCTGCATCGTGGTGGCCGACCTGTTTGTGACCACCTCGCTGTGCATCGGCCTGGCGCAGATGCACGACGCGGCCGGCCACGGTGCGCGCACGGCGGTGCTGCGCGCGCTGCGTGGGGCGCTGTCCAACCCGCTGCCCTGGAGCGTGGTGGCCGGTGTGCTGTTCAAGGCCACGGGCCTGCCGCTGGTGGGCCCGCTGGACGTGGTGGTGCGCATGCTGGCCGAGGCCTCCACGCCGGTGGCGCTGTTCACCATCGGCGCCGTGTTGTGGCGCGCCGGCCAGCACGCGCACACGCGCACGCCCTGGCCCGACTTTGTGCCCGTGGCCCTGGTGAAGCTGCTGCTGCACCCGCTGCTGGTGCTGGCCTTTGGCGCGGCGCTGCAGGTGCTGGGCGCGCCGCTCAGCGCCTTCCAGCTGACGGTGCTGGTGCTGGCCGCGGCCCTGCCCAGCGCCAGCAACGTGTCGCTGCTGGCCGAACGTTTCAACGCCGACAACGGGCGCATCGCGCGCATCGTGATGGCCAGCACCGCGCTGGCCTTTCTGAGCTTCAGCACACTGGCCTGGCTGTTCGGCGCGCGCCCGGGCTGAGGTTGACGGCGCCACCCCCACCGGAGCACCCGCATGAACCCCTTCCAACAAGCCCTGGCCGAAGGCCGTCCGCAGATCGGCCTGTGGCTGTCGCTGGCCCAGGCCTACACGGCCGAGGTCTGCGCCACGGCCGGCTTCGACTGGCTGCTGATCGACGGTGAACACGGCCCCAACGACGTGCCCAGCCTGCTGGCCCAGTTGCAGGCGGTGGCGCCCTACCGCGCCCACCCCATCGTGCGCGTGGTGAACGGCGACACGGCGTTGATCAAGCAGGTGCTGGACATCGGCGCGCAGACCCTCCTGGTGCCCATGGTGGACACCGCCGAACAGGCCGCCGCCGCCGTGGCCGCCACGCGCTACCCGCCGCAGGGCGTGCGCGGTGTGGGCGCGGCGGTGGCGCGGGCCTCGCGCTGGTCGGCCCAGGCCGACTACCTGGACCGCGCCAACGACGAGGTCTGCCTGCTGGTGCAGGCCGAATCGGCGCTGGCGCTGCAGAACCTGGACGCCATCTGCGCGGTGGACGGTGTGCACGGTGTGTTCATCGGGCCGGCCGACCTGGCGGCGTCCATGGGCCACCGCGGCCAGGCCGGACACCCGGACGTGCAGGCCGCCATCGACGGCGCCATCCGCACCATCGTGGCCAACGGCAAAGCCGCCGGCACGCTGACGGCCGACCCCGCCGCGGCGCGCCACTACCTGGCCTTGGGCGCCACCTTCGTGGCCGTGGGCCTGGACGTGCTGCTGCTGGCCGGCGCCACGCGCCAGCTGGCGGCGCAGTTCGGCGTGGCGGCCGGGCCGGTGGCACCCCGCCCTGCCAGCGCCGGGCCTTACTGAGGCCGCAGGGTCGACACGGCCGAAGCCGGCAACGCCTGGGCCAGCCAGCCCTGCAGAAACTCCACCGCCACGCGCACCTTGGCCGACCTGGCCAGGCGCTGCGGCGTCACGGCCCACACACCGGCCACCTGGTGCCAGCCAGGCAGCACCACCTGCAGACGGCCGGCGGCCACGGCGTCGCCCACGTCCCACCACGAGCGCAGCACGATGCCGCGGCCGTCCAGCGCCCACTGCACGCCCACCTCGCCGTGGTTGGTGGACAGCGGGCCTGTCACCTTGGCCGTGGCCGCCGCGCCGCCTGGGCCTTGCAGGCGCCACACGCCAAAGGGGTGGTCGCGTTCCTTGATGACCAGGCAGGCGTGCTGGGCCAGGTCTTCCGGCGTGCGTGGTGTGCCAGCGCGCGCCAGGTAGGCGGGTGCGGCGCACAGCACACGGTGGTTGTCCATCAGCCGGCGGGCGATGAGGTGGGGCGCGATCTCGTCGCCCACGCGCACATCCAGGTCGAAACCTTCGGCGGCGGGGTCCACCAGGTGGTCCAGCACCTCGAAACGCACGGCCAGGCCGGGGTGGCGTTCCACCAGGGCCGAGATGGCCGGGGCCACCACCCGCCGGCCGAAGCCGAAGCTGGAACACACACGCAGCAGGCCGCGGGGTTCATGCCGCGTGCGGCCCACGGCCTGCAGCAAGTGGTCCAGCTCCTCCAGCACCTGCACGGCGTGGCGGTACACCTGTTCGCCGGCTTCGGTGACGCTGACGCGGCGCGTGGTGCGCAGCAGCAGCGCCGTGCCCAGCGTCTGCTCCAGCAGCCGGATGCGCTTGCTGACGTAGGCCGGCGACACGCCCAGTTCCGCCGCCGCCGCGGCGAAACTGGCGCGGCGCGCCACCACGGTGAACACGCACAGGTCGTCGTGCGCGGGCAGCGCGGCCGCGGTGGGGCCGGACAAGGGCCCGGCAGCAGGTTCCGCGGGCGGGGCGATGGATGGGGAAGCGGGCCGTTCGGCAGGCGGCGTTTTCAGCGGGCGCGGCATGCGGCCATCATGCACGAACCGTGCACAGCGAATGAACCAAAAGCCACATTGCCACCCGTTCGTGCATGAAGACAATGGACGCACTGTCTGACCACACCCCACAGGAGCCGCCCATGTCCACCGCCCGCAAGACCTACAAGATCGCCGTCATCCCGGGCGACGGCATCGGCAAAGAGGTGATGCCCGAGGCCCTGCGCGTGCTGGACGTGGTGCAGCAGCGCTTCGGCTTCACGCTGGACGCCAAACCCATCGCCTGGGCCAGCTGCGACCACTTTGCCGCCACCGGACAAATGATGCCGGACGACTGGAAAGCCCAGCTGTCAGACCAGCAGGCCCTGCTGTTCGGCGCCGTGGGCTGGCCGGCCACCGTGCCCGACCACGTGTCGCTGTGGGGCAGCCTGCTGAAGTTCCGCCGCGAGTTCGACCAGTACATCAACCTGCGTCCGGTGCGCCTGTTCGAAGGGGTGCCCTGCCCGCTGGCCGGCCGCAAGCCCGGTGACATCGACTACCTGGTGGTGCGCGAGAACACCGAGGGCGAATACACCAACCTGGGCGGTGTGATGTACGCCGGCACCGAGCGCGAGATCGTCATCCAGGAATCGGTGTTCAGCCGCTTCGGCAGCGACCGCGTGCTGAAGTACGCCTTCGAGCGCGCCAACGAACGCCCGCGCAAGCACCTGACGGTGGCCACCAAGAGCAACGGCATCGCCATCAGCATGCCCTGGTGGGACAGCCGCGCCGACGCCGTGGGCGCCGGCTACCCGGCGGTGACTGTGGACAAACAACACATCGACATCCTGAGCGCCCGCTTCGTGCTGCAGCCCGGCCGTTTTGACGTGGTCGTGGCCAGCAACCTGTTCGGCGATATCCTGTCGGACCTGGGCCCGGCCACCACCGGCACCATCGGCTTGGCGCCCAGTGCTAACCTGAACCCTGAGGGCAAATTCCCCAGCCTGTTCGAACCCGTGCACGGCTCGGCGCCCGACATCTACGGCCAGAACATCGCCAACCCGATTGCCATGATCTGGAGCGCCGCGCTGATGCTGCAGTTCCTGGGCGAACAGGCCGCCCACGACACCATCCTGCGCGCCATCGAACAGGTGCTGGCCGCAGGCGCACAAGGCGGACCGATGACCCGCGACCTGGGCGGCACGGCCAGCACCACAGAACTCGGCCAGGCCATCGCGGCGCTGGTGGCCACCGTGTGAGGCATCGGCCCGGCTGGACTGGATCTCGGCCCAGGCCGCTCAACTCGCCAGCGGGTCGATGTCCACCGCCCAGCGCGCCAGGCCCTTGTGTTGGCTGCGCAGCGGGTGCAGCTGCGGCAGCCACCAGGCCAGAAAACGCTGCAGCGC
>JBKCUM010000112.1:0-3334 GCA_046318395.1 Rubrivivax sp. | reverse complement strand
CATGCGCGGGCAGTCTCAGCAGGTGATGCTCGACGCCTTCTTCGGCTCCGTTTGCGCCGCCGATGGTTTTCATCGCGGCATCACCGACCGAGGCTTTGCCCGTGCACGCAACGGCCTGCACGCGCCAGCGCTGACCGCGCTTGTCACCGACCGCCGTATAGGAGCCAGTCCGTGATCGGCATGTAGGAGCCAGTGGCTGACCGGCGTATTGGATCCACTAGGTGATCGGCGTAATGGATCCAGCGCCGGATCGGCATATTGGAGCCAGCCGGCGCCGGGTTGACGGGCGTCTCGAACACCGCGACGCCATCTCTACCCTTCGGGCCTTTGCCCGGAGGGCCAGAGATGGCGCGCAGGAGATTCGAGATGCATCACTATCGACAGGCCCTGCTGCGCATGCGCCAGGGCGACTCCGACCGCGACATCGCGGCGGCGCGTGTCATGGGCCGGCCCAAGGCCGCGCAGTGGCGGCGCATCGCCGCCGAGCGCGGCTGGCTGGACCCGGCACTGCCGCTGCCCGACGACGAGGCCATTGCCTCCGCGCTGGGCAGTCCGCGCAAGGCCAGCACCACCATCTCCACGCTCGAGTCGCACCGCCATCGACTCGGCGCTTGGGTGGAGCAAGGCGTCTCCGGCACGGCCATCCACGCCGCGCTGAAGCGCCAACACGGCTGGACAGGCAGCTACTCTGCCGTGCGCCGCCTGGTGGCTGACGTGCGCAGCCAGCTGCCGCCCGAGACCACCTGCCGGCTGGACTTCGACCCCGGCGACGCCGCCCAGGTCGACTTCGGCGCCGGCCCCACACTCGTGCACCCCGACGGCCAGCCCCGGCGCACCTGGGCGTTCGTGATGACGCTGGCCAACAGCCGCCACCAGTACGTCGAGTTCGTCTGGGACCAGACGGTGGCCACCTGGCTGGGCTGCCACCGCCGCGCCTTCGAGTGGTTCGCCGGCGTCCCCCGCCGCGTGATCATCGACAACGCCAAGTGCGCCATCACCCGCGCCTGCGCGCAAGACCCCACCGTGCAGCGCGCCTACGCCGAGGCCGCCGAGGGCTACGCCTTCAAGATCGACCCCTGTCCGCCGCACGACCCGCAGAAGAAGGGCATCGTCGAGTCGGGCGTGAAGTACCTCAAGGGCAACTTCCTGCCGCTGAGGACCTTCCGCGATCTGGCCGATCTCAACGCCCAGGCCCGCGCCTGGGTGATGCAGGAGGCCGGCGTGCGCTGCCACGGCACCACCCGGCGCAGCCCGCTGGCGCTGTTCGCGCTGGAGTCGCCACTGCTGCAGGCGCTGCCAGGCCAGGCGCCGGACCTGGGCACCTGGCACCGAGTCAGCTTGCACCGCGACTGCCATGTGCAGTTCGAGCGGGTGCTGTACTCGGCGCCGTTCGCGCTGGTCGGCAAGACCCTGTGGCTGCGCGCCACCGACGCGGCGGTGGCGCTGTTCGAGGACTACCGGCATGTGGCCACCCATGCGCGTGGGCGTCGCCCCGGCCAGCGCGTGACCGTGCGCGAGCACCTGCCGCCCGAGGCACAGGCCTTCTTCGGCCGCGACCGTGCCTGGTGCGCGACCCAGGCCGAGCGTGTCGGTCCGCACTGTCTGGCCTTGATCGAGCAGTTGCTGGCCGACCACATCCTGGAGCGGCTGCGTGCAGCCCAGGGTGTGCTGGTCCTGCTCAAGCCCTACGGCCGGGACCGCCTTGAAGCGGCCTGCGCCCGCGCGATGGCGCACGGCTCGGCGCACTACCGCACCGTCAAGACCATCCTGGCCACCGGCGCCGACCTGCGCACCGACGTGCCGGCGGACACACCGCCGGCCTACGGCCGCACCCGCTTCACCCGGCCAGCCACCGAGCTGTTCGCCGAACTCACATCCACCCACCCGCAGCTCGACTTGCTGCACTGACGAAGGAGAGAGCCCATGAACCCCGCCCCCGAACTGGCACCGCAGTTGAAGCAACTGCGCCTGTCCGGCATCTTCGACTCGCTCGAAGCCCGCAACCGCCAGGCCATCGAGGCCAAGCTGGCCTACACCGACTTCCTGGCGCTGCTGATCAGCGACGAGGTCGCCCGTCGCGAGCAGAAGAAGTTCAGCACCCGGCTGCGCCGGGCTCAGTTCCGAACCACCAAGACGCTGGAGCAGTTCGACTTCGAGCGACTGCCGCAACTCAACCGGGCCCTGGTGCACGACCTGGCCACCGGCCGCTACCTGCACGAGAAGGCGCCGGTGCTGATCGTCGGACCATGCGGCACCGGCAAAAGCCACCTGGCTCAGGCACTCGGCCACTGCGCCGTGCGCCAGGGCGTGGACGTGGTGTTCACCACCTGCGCCAGCTTGACGCAGAGCCTGAACGCCGCCAGGGCCACCGGCAGCTACGAGCGCAAGCTCGCCGCGCTGGCCAAGGTGCCGCTGCTGATCATCGATGACTTCGGCCTGAAGCCGCTGCGCGCGCCGGCCGACGAGGACCTGCACGACCTGATCGCCGAGCGCTACGAGCAGGCTGCCACCATCGTCACCAGCAACCTGGACTTCCCCGAGTGGGACCAGGCCTTCCCGGCCAACCGCCTGCTGGCCAGTGCCAGCCTGGACCGGCTGCGCCACAACGCCTACTGCCTGGTCCTGGATGGGCAGTCGTACCGGGCGCCCAAGCAGATCGCGGCGGCCACTAAATCGGCACCGCAAAAGCCTTCAAAATCCATCCCAGCGTAACCCCTCGGGACGCCCGTTTTACCCACCTGTTGCTGGCTCCAATACGCCGAACATCGGTGGCTCCATTACGGCGGTCGGTGACACATGGATCTGACCGATCCCCCGAGGCGTGGCGCCCTCGCCGCGTGGCTGATGATCGACCAAGGTCGTCGCCTGGCCAGGGCGCCACCGGAGCGGCCCTGGCTGAGCGACAGGCCAGGCCGCACGTTGTGCCCTACCCGTGAGGAACCCGGCCCCCTGCGGGTGACCAGTTCTCCCAGGCGACGTCCTGGAACACGACCATCAGGTTCTCCGTGTCGAAGCCCTGCTGGCTCAGGCCCTCAACGATCTGGGCGAGGATGGACCTCTTGACCTTCACGCTCCTGCCGACACCCAGCAGGATCTCAACGAGTACGAAGTCTTGAGTTCTCTTCGTCCTGACGTCCGGGAAGCTCTCGTCAAAAGCGAAGTCCTGCTCGTCCAGTTCGAGTACGCGGTGAAATCTGTCGCGTGGGTTGACTCCCGCCGCACACAGCGCATCGTGCACGGTGGTCAGGATCATCGCCTTGAACTCGCGAGACTTCGGCTTCGTTACAGTGATGGTGACGATGGGCATGCTGGCGTGTCGAGTGGCGTTCTGAGC
>JBKCUM010000111.1:0-2037 GCA_046318395.1 Rubrivivax sp. | reverse complement strand
GCTGGCGCGGATGCCGGCCACCACTTCGGACAGCCGGCTCTGCGCGGTGGCCAGTGCCGCGATCACGCGGCCCGTGGCGTCGGCGCTGGCGGGCTCGGTCGGGCGCGTGGCCAGGTCGCCCTCGGCGACGGCGTTCGCCACCCGGGCTGCATCGACCAGCGGCCGCACGATCACGCGCGACATCAGCAGCGAGATGCCCACGGTGGCCATCAGGGCCAGCAGCACGCCGACACCGATCGCCAGCTGGTTGCTGTCGGCCAGCGTGCGGCCCTGCTCGACACGCTTGCGGGCGTGCTCGGACTGCAGCGCCACCAGGTCATCGAGCGACTTCTTCACTGCGGCGTAGTGGCCGTCCATGGTGGTCATGAACGACGCCGCGTTGGAGACCATGCCGCTCTTGATGTCGAGCGCCTCGCGGGTGCTCTTGGCGTAGCTGTCGAAGCTCTTCCTGGCGACGGCGAGCTGCTCGCGGCCGCTGCCCTCGGTGCTGGCGTCAGCGGCCGCGCCCAGGGCCTTCGAATAGTCATCGAGGCGCTTGACGATGTCCTGGTCGAGCGCCTTGATCTTGACTTCCTTGATCCCCACGCCCTCCCAGGCCAGGCTCTGGTTGACGCTGCCGTTGATGCTGGCGATCTGCTGCGCCAGCTGGCCCGCGGTGGCGATCTGCGGCACGTTGCCTTCGCCGAGCGCGGCCAGCGAGTGAGCCAGCCGTTGGTTGGCGAACAGGCCCAGCCCGCCCACCAGCAACAAGCAGACGATGGCCAGCGCCGGGGCCAGTGCCACCTTCACGCCGACCGAGGCGTTCGAGATCCAGGAGATCATGGGTGCTTCCTCCGGCCTCGCGGTCCAGGGTGGACGACGCGAAGCCTGCGTTGGACGATGACTTGGGGCGGTGGGCTGATCAGCGGTAGACGCCGACGCCGACCCAGCCGTCGAAGTTGTCGAGCTTGCGCGCGAAGGTCACCTTGCTCTCGACCTTCTTGGTCTGCGGGTGGGCCCAGTCGTACTCGACCCAGCCACCGCCCTTGGACGCGGCGGCGGCGAGCTCCTTGATGAGCGGCTTGCCGTTGGGGTCCTTCAGCTCGATCAGGTTCTTGCCGACCAGCTTGTCATTGGCGCCATGGCCGACGCAGGTGCCGTCGTTGCGGTAGGCCATCACGTACAGGTCCTTCTTCTGCCAGGAGTTGTTGGACTTGTCGGTGAAGTCCTTGAAGGCCTGGTCCGGGCCGACTTTCTTCACGTGGGCGACGGCGGCGTCGACCATGGCCTTGGCTTCTTCGCGCGTGCCGAACTCCTGCGACAGAGCCGAGGCGTGGAAGCCGATCACGAAGGCGGCGCCGGCAAGCCAGCGCGAGAGGGTGCGGAAGTTCATGGAGCTGTCTCCGAAAGGTTGAAGAGACGCCGGTGCATCAATGCACCTACGTATCCGCAATATCGGACTGCTCCGCAGCAGACTTGAGCCGAACAGACAACGACTTCGACGGCTGTTCCGCGGAAGCCGTCCCGGCTCAGTCGCCCTTGCGCCGCAGCACCGACGACATCTTCGCGTCGCCCGCGTAGTGATACACGATGCGCCCGCCGCGCCACTCGCCGAGCCACTCGCCGAGCCAGATCATCCGGTCGGAGAACGCGTCGTGGTCGTCCTTCGAGAACGGCCGGTCGAAGGTGCTGACGACGCCGCGGTAGGGCTCCTGCAAGTCTTCGAGTGCCGCCTTCAGCGCCGGGCCGCGCGCGTCGCCGCGGGTCTGGAACAGCGCGCGCAGCATCAGGTGCACGGCGTCGTAGCTCTGCGCCGCCGCCATCAGGCTGCCGATCGGCTTTTCGGTCGGGTGCAGTCGCGTGTAGCGCGCCAGGAACGACGCGCGGCGTTCGTTGGCACCGTCCTGGATGACGCTTTGCGCCATCAGCGTGCCTTCCAGCGCGTCGGCGCCGGCGTCCTTGAGCACGCTGGCAAAGCTCAGCGGCCAGGGCGCGAAGTAGGGCACTTTCCAGCCCATCGCGGCGCGGCTCTTCACGGCGGCGGCCTGCTCCGGGCCG
>JBKCUM010000110.1:0-24548 GCA_046318395.1 Rubrivivax sp. | reverse complement strand
TGGCGGCACAGGGCCTGCCGCCGCTGGAACGCCACACGCTGCGCGCCGCGCTGGCGCGGCTGTTCCTGGGCCACGCCTTGCCGGCACCACCGCATGAAGGCGAACTGGCCGCCGGCCTGGCCGGTTGGCTGCCCACTGGCGACGCCGAGGGCCAGGGCGCGCTGGCCCTGGGCGCGCTGTGGCGTTTTGTGGAAACCCTGCAGGCCCTGCAACAGCGCCTGCGCCAGCCGCAGACGCCTCAGGCTTGGTTGGCGGGCATGCGCCAGGCGCTGGACGACCTGCTGGCTCCGGCCGCCGAAGACCTGGACGACCTGGCCGAACTGCAGGCCAGCCTGCTGGCCGTGCACGACGCCATGCAGCGTGGCGGCCTGGCCGCAGAAACCGTGCCGCTGGCCGTGTACCACAGCGCCCTGCAGGCCGCGCTGGACGACCCCGCCCGCGGCGGCGTGCCCACCGGCAGCATCACCTTCGCCGCGCTGTCTTCGTTGCGCGGCCTGCCTTGCGACGTGTTGTGCGTGCTGGGCCTCAACGACGGCGCTTTCCCGAACAGCCCCAGGCCGGCCGAATTCGACCTGATGGCCCGCCACCCCCGCGCTGGCGACCGCAACCGCCGTGCCGACGACCGCGGCCTGCTGCTGGACCTGCTGCTGTCGGCCCGCCACAGCGTCTACCTCAGCCACACCGGCCGCAGCGTGCGCGACAACGCACCGCTGCCGCCTTCGGTGCTGGTGGCTGAACTGCTGGAGTGGCTGCTGGACGTGGCCACGCCGGCCGGTGCCAGTGCCGAACAGCGCAGCGCCGTGCGGGCCCAGTTGGTGGTGGAACACCCGCTGCAGCCCTTCGCGCTGCAAGCCTTCAGCACCGACAGCGAACCGCGCCTGCGCAGCCACCACACGGGCTATGCCCAGGCCCTGCGGCTGGCCGCTGAAGCGGCTTCTTCAGGGGCCTCATCGGCCACGCCCGCGGCCCTGGTCACGGCCAGCGCCGAAGACACCGGCGAAGAAGAACTGCAAGACGACGACCAGGCCGCCGCCACGGCCGCGCTGGCCGCCAGGCCGCCGTTTTTCCTGCAGCCACTGGACCCACCCGGGCCCGACTTCCAAAGGCCCACGCTGGCCCAGTGGGTACGCTTCTTCCAGAACCCCAGCCGCGCGCTGCTGCGCCAGCGCCTGGGCGTGGTGCTGCCACGCGCCGAAGACCAGCTCAGCGACGACGAAAACTTTGTGCCCGGCTGGCCCGAGCGCCAGGCCCTGCAAGACCGCCTGCTGCCAGCGTTGGCCGCGGGCGCCAGCGATGAACAAGCCCTGGCGCTGGCCGCCATAGGCACAGAAATGCCCGACGGCGCCCTGGGCCGCCTGCGTGTGCAACAAGCATTGCCGGCGCTGCGCGATTTTGTGCAAGCGCAGGCCGCGCTGTGCGGCCCCGACCCGCTGCCCCCGCTGAACCTGGACCTGCCTTTCCAACTGGACGGCGAAACCTGGGTGCTGCAAGCCGCGCTGACCGGCCTGCGCCCCGGCGGCCTGGTGCACAGCCGGCCCGGCCCGGTGGGCGCTGGCGACCTGCTGAACGCCTGGTTGCACCACCTGGTGCTGTGCGCGGCGCGGCCGGCCGGTGTGCTGCCGGTCAGCGTGCACCTGGGCCTGGGCGGCGCTGAACCTCTGCTGCGTTTCGCGCCCGTGGCCGAGCCGCTGCCGCTGCTGCAGACGCTGATGCGCCTGTACCGCCAGGGGCTGACCGCGCCGCTGCATTTCTTCCCCAAGAGCGCCTGGGCCCTGGCCCAACCCGGCGGCAAGCTGAGCAAGGCCCTCGGCGTGTGGCAAGGCGGCGAGTTCAGCGGTGCCCGGGCTGAGGTGCAAGACCCCGCGCACGACCTGCTGCTGCGTGGCCAGCCCGACCCCTACCTGGCCGGCGAGGCTGTTGCGCTGGCCACCGAAGTGTTCGCCCCCCTGGTGGCCGCGCTGCAGGCCGCCAACGGCGCTGAAGACCCCGAAGGCGCTGGCGCATGAGCACGCCCCTGTCGACCACCACCGCCACCGCGCCGCTGAACGTGCAGCCGCTGGACGTCTTCCACTGCCCGCTGCAGGACACGCTGCTGATCGAAGCTTCGGCCGGCACCGGCAAGACCTGGAACATCTGCGGCCTGGTGCTGCGCCTGCTGCTGGAGCGTGGGCTGAAGGTGCAGCAGGTGCTGGTCGTCACCTTCACCAAGGCCGCCACGGCCGAACTGCGCGAGCGCATCCGCGCGCGGCTGAACGACCTGCTGGCCGGCCTGCGCGGCGGCCTGCCCGACGACGCCTTCGTGCAAGGCTTGCTGGCCCGGCTGCGGTCGCGCCCCGAGCACGACGAGGCCGAAACCATGCTGCGCCTGCACGAAGCCGTGCAGGGTTTTGACGAAGCCGCCATCTTCACCATCCACGGCTTCTGCCAACGTGCCCTGGGTGAAGCGGCTTTCACCGCCGGCGTGCCGCTGCAGCTGGAAGCGCAAACCGATGACCGCGCGCTGCGCCTGCAGGTGGTGCAGGACTTCTGGCGCCGCCACCTGGCCGTGCCGCAACTGCCCGCGCCACTGACGCGCTTGATGGCGCAGCTGAACGACAGCCCCGAGCGCTGGGCCGCCCTGCTGAAGCGCCAGCTGGGCCAGCCGCTGGCCACTGTGCTGTGGCCGGCAGAACTGGACCGTGCCGACCACACCGATGAAGCCGCGCTGCAAGCCGCCCACAGCGCCGCGCGCGCGCTGTGGCAAGGCCAGCGCGAGGACATCGAGGCCACGCTGCGGGCCGGCCTGCCGGCGCTCAACGGCAACACCTACAACGCCAAGGCTGTGGCCACGGCCTTGCAGGCTTGGCACACGCTGCTGGCCCCGGCCACGCCCGACATGGCCTTGCCCGAGAAGGCCGAACTGCTGGGCAGTGCCAAGCTGGTGCTCAGCACCAAGAAGAAACAGACGACGCCGGCCCACGCCTTCTTCGACGCCGCCCAGGCCCTGCTGGACGCCCACCACCACAGCCGCGACAGCGCCGTGCTGGCGCGCCTGCACCTGCTGCGCCAGTTGCTGCAGACAGCGCCAGAAGGCCTGCGCCAGGCCAAGGCCCAGGCCCGCGTGGTGGCCTTCGACGACATGCTGTTCAACCTGCACGACAGGTTGCAAGGCCCGCAGGGCGACGCGTTGGCGGCGCAGCTGCGCGAACGTTTCCCGGCCGCGCTGATCGACGAATTCCAGGACACCGACCCGCTGCAGTACGCCGTGTTCCAGCGCCTGTACGGCGGCGCGCCGGCGCTGGCCGATGGGCGGCCGGCCGGCCCGCTGTGCCTGGTCGGCGACCCCAAACAAGCCATCTACAGCTTCCGCGGCGCCGACTTGCACACCTACCTGCAGGCGCGTGGGGCCGCCAGCGCGCACTACACGCTGGCGCAGAACCAACGCAGCATGCCGGCCCTGCTGCAAGGCCTGAACGCCTTGTTCGGCCGCCACCCGCGGGCCTTCTTGCAACCGGGCCTGGACTACCCGCCGGTCAGCGCCGGCAGCAAACCCAAACCACCGCTGGTGGAAGCCGCCGACGCCCCGGCGCGGCAAGCCCTGCACCTTTGGGCCTTGCCCGGTGGCACGGTGGCCCCAGAGGGCGCCAACGCACCACCAGCGCCGCTGCCCACCAAGGCCCAAGCCCAGGCCGCGGCGGCGCAAGCCTGTGCCGCTGAAATCGCGCGCCTGCTGGCCGCCGGTCAGGCCGGCCAGTGCACGCTGGGTGGCCGCCCGCTGCAAGGCGGCGACATCGCGGTGCTGGTGCGCAGCCACCGCCAGGGCAGCCTGATGCGCCAGGCCCTCACCGACCTGGGTGTGGCCAGCGTGGAGCTGTCGCAGGACAGCGTCTTCGACAGCCCCGACGCCGACGCCCTGCTGCGCCTGCTGATGGCCTTGCTGCAACCCGGCCAGGAAGCCGTGCTGCGCGCGGCCCTGGCCACCGAGCTGATGGGCTGGACCGCCGACCGCCTGCTGCAACTGGACGCCGACGAAAACACGCTGCTGGCCGTGGTGCTGCAGTTCCAACAATGGCACAGCCTGTGGCAACAACGTGGCATCGCCCGCTGGTTGCGCCAATGGCTGGAAGAAGCCCAGGTGGCCAGCCGGCTGTTGCAGCGCCCCGACGGCGAACGCCGGCTGACCAACCTGCTGCACCTGGGCGAGGTGCTGCAGGCCGCGGCCGCCGAACACCACAGCCCCGAAGCCCTGCTGCGCTGGTTCCAGGGCCAGCGTGGCCGCGAAGGCGGCGGCAGCGAAGAAGCCCAGCTGCGGCTGGAGTCAGACCGCCACCTGGTGCAGGTGGTCACCATCCACAAGAGCAAGGGCCTGGAGTACGCCATCGTCTTCTGCCCCTTCCTGTGGGACGGCGGGCGCCTGCAGCCCAGCAGCGGCGGCGATGGCCTGGCTTACCACGACGACGAGGGGCGCGCCGTCATCGACTTCCACCCCACGCCCCAGGTGGCCGACGCCGCCCAGCGCCTGGCCCTGGCCGCCGCCGCCGAACAGCTGCGCCTGCTGTACGTGGCGCTGACACGCGCCGTGCACCGCTGCCACGTGGTGGTGGGCGGTCATGGGCGCGGCAAGCGCCTGGACAGTTCGGCCAAGGCTTGGTTGAACTGGCTGGTGGCCGGCGGGGCTTTCGACAGCGCCGCGCAGTGGCTGGCCCCCGGTCCCACGCTGGCCCAGGTGGTGGCCGCCTGGCAGGCCCTGGCCGACAGCACGCCCGAGGCCATCACCCTGGAACCCCTGCCCCTGGCACCCGGCCAGCCCCTGCCCGCGCAGCGCCCGGCCGCCGCCAGCCTGCAGGCCCTGCCAGCCCCCAGCCGCATGTCGCAGCCCTGGTGGGTGGGCAGCTACAGCGGCCTGGTGCAAAGCCGCGGCGCCAAGGCCGAACACCCGCACCAGCGCGCCGCAGCCGACCACGACGCCTTGGTGCCCACCGCCGCCAGCCCCGGCGCCGCCGCGTCCGTGCCCAGCACCAGCGCGCTGGCCGAGGCCACGGCCCAGCTGCCGCCCGACGACATCCTGGCCTTCCCACGCGGCGCCACGGCGGGCCAGTGCCTGCACCGCCTGTTCGAGCTGGCCGACTTCGCCCAGCCCACGCAGTGGCCCAGCGCTGTGCAGCAGGCCCTGGCAGAACAACCGCCCGAAGACGGCCGCAGCCCGCGCCGCCAGCGCCCGGAGCAGCTGCAGGCTGCCATGCTGCAGATGCTGCAGGACGTGCTGCACAGCCCTCTACCCGTGTTGCCGGCCACCGGTACGCCCCACACGCGCGACACCTTCACGCTGGCCGAGGTGCCCGCAGGCCAGCGCCTGGCCGAACTGGAGTTCCACCTGCCGTCCAGCCGCTTGTCTGACCGTGGCCTGGTGGCCATGCTGGCCCCGTACGGCTACCGCCTGCCTGCGCTGGACTTCGGCACGCTGAAAGGCTACCTGCGCGGCTTCATCGACCTGGTGTTCCAGCACCAGGGGCGTTGGTACATCCTGGACTGGAAGTCCAACCACCTGGGCGGCAGCGCGCTGCACTACGGCGCTGCACCGCTGCAGGCCGCCATGGACGAACACGCCTACACGCTGCAGTACCTGCTGTACACCGTGGCGCTGCACCGCTGGCTGCAAACCCGGCTGCCCGGCTACCGCTACGAAGAACACATGGGCGGTGTGCTGTACCTGTTTGTGCGCGGTGTGCGCCCAGGCTGGCGGCAGGCCGACGGCCCCTGGGCCGGCCACACGGCCGGCGTGGTGGCCGACAGCCCACCGCTGGCCTGCATCGAGGCCCTGGCCGCCCTGCTGCAGCCGGCCCCGGCCACGCCCTTCACCGCCAAGCCCGCTGAACCGGCGCACCCTGGGGACCGCTGATGTCCACGACCAGACGCCCCCGCAGCACCGCGCCAGGCCAAGCCGGTTTGTTCGACGACCCAGCCACTGACGCCACAAGTGAGGCGCAGCCTGCGCAGCCCTTCCAAGCTTCGCCCAGCGCCGCCCAGCTGCCAGGCAGCCGCACGGTGGTGGCCCCGGCCTCGCTGCCCGCACCGTCGCCGATGCCCTCGCTGCAACCCCTGCCGCCGGGCGCACCACCGGCCTGGGCCCTGGCCGAAGGCCTGGCGCAGCAACTGCGCGCCTGGGGTGCTCGCCTGGGTGCGCCGGCCCAGGCCGTGGCGCTGGCCGCGCGCGCAGCGCGGGCCGTCAGCCTGGCGCACAGCGAAGGCCATGTCGCCTTGGCACTGACGGCCTTGTTGTCAGACCCGGCGGCGACTGCGGCGCTGCAGCCCCTCGACACCACCAGCGCCGACGGCCCACCCGACTTCCAACCCTGGGCCGACGACGACAGCACCGCCCACGACGACACCGACCTGTCGGCGTTTTTCGACCCCGTCCACGGCTTCCACAACGCCCAGGCCGCAGACCCAGACCCCGCGCCCTCCAACCCTGACGCCCTGGCCCGCCTGCGCCACACGCTGCTGGCCAGCGGCCTGGTCGGCACACCACAAGCGCCTGGCGCCCTGCCCCTGGTGCTGGACGACGGCAACCGCCTGTACCTGCACCGTTTGTTCGCGCTGGAACGCCAGCTGGCGCAGCGCCTGCACGCGGCCGCGTCGGCGCCGCCCCAGGCGCTGGACGCCGAGGCGCTGGCGCGCCTGGCCGAGCTGTTCGCCGGCAACCGCGCGGCCTTGGGCGAACACACGGTGGACTGGCAGCGTGCCGCCGTGGCGCTGGCCCTGCGCCAGCGGCTGGCGGTGGTCAGCGGCGGGCCGGGCACGGGCAAGACCACGGCCGTGGTGAACCTGCTGGTGTGCCTGCTGGCGGCGCAGCCGCAGGCGCGCATCCTGCTCGCCGCGCCCACCGGCAAGGCCGCGGCGCGGCTGACCGAGGCCCTGCGCGAGCGCAGCAGCGCACTGCCCGCGGCCTGGGCCCACCTGGCCCAGGCCCTGCCCACCGAAGCCTTCACCGTGCACCGTTTGCTGGGCGTGCTGCCCGGCGGCGGTGGCGTGGGCGGCTTCCGCCACCATGCCCACCACCCCTTGGCGCTGGACGTGCTGGTGGTCGACGAAGCCAGCATGCTGGACCTGGCCCTGGCCACGCGGCTGCTGGACGCCGTGCCCCCGCACGCCCGTGTGGTGCTGCTGGGCGACAAGGACCAGCTGGCCGCGGTGGAATCGGGCGCCGTGTTCGCTGAACTCAGCGGCACCCCGCACTTCAGCGCGGCCACGGCCCAAGCCCTGGCGCAGGCTTGTGGCGTCGATGCACACACCTGGGCGCAGGCCACCGCGGCCGACACCCGCGACACCGCCACCCCGCCCGCGGCCCTGGTCGACAGCGTGGTGTGGTTCCGCCAGAACTACCGCTTCGGCCTGCAGTCCGGCATAGGCCGCTTGGCCACGCAGGTGCGCGAGGGCTTGGCCGACGCTGCTTTGGCCACGCTGGCCGCCGCTCAGGCGGCCAGCCACCGTCCAATGACCTTGGCCGCCGTCGAGGCGGCCAGCTACCTTCCAACCACCTCGGCGGCCGGGCAGGCCGTCAGCCCCGCAGAACCCGCACCCGCCGCCGACCACGGCCTGGCCTGGCTGCCCGACGGCACCGGCCCCCAGGCCCTGGCCGCCGCCCAGGCCGGGTATGCGCCGCTGCTGCAGGCCGTGCAGGCGCTGCCGCCCGGCGCTTTGGCTGAAGACGCCTTGGTCGAAGCGGCCCAAGCCCTGCACCAAACCTTCGCCAACTTCCGCGTGCTGTGCGCGCTGCGCGAAGGCCCGGCCGGTGTGCACGCGCTGAACCAGGCCCTGGCGCGCCCGCTGCGCCAGGCCAGCGGCGCCGCCCCCCACGCCACCTGGTACAGCGGCCGTGCGGTGATGGTGACGCGCAACGACTACACGCTGCGCCTGTTCAACGGCGACATCGGCATCGCCCTGCCCAGCCAGCAGGCCGACGGCGGCACCGCCTGGGTGGCCGCCTTCCCACTGCCCGACCGCAGCTTCCGCCTGGTGCCCGTGGCCCGCCTGCCGGCCCACCAAGACGCGCTGGCGATGACCGTCCACAAAGCCCAAGGCTCGGAGTTCGCCCACGTGCTGCTGCTGTTGCCGGCCCAACGCTCGCCGGTGCTCACACGTGAACTGCTGTACACCGCGCTGACCCGCGGCAAACGCCGCGCCACGCTGGCCGGCCCGGCCGCGGTGCTGCGCCGCGCCATCCTGAACCCCACCCAACGTTTGTCGGGCCTGCAGGCCCGGTTGCAAGAAGTGGCCCTGCCCGCCGCCGACCTGGCCAGCCCCACCGAACGGCCCTGACCCCATGCCCTTGAAACTGCTGCACACCGCCGACTGGCAGATCGGCCGCACCTACAGCGGCTTCAACGCCGAAGACGCCGCCGCGCTGGCCGAAGCCCGCTTCACCACCGTGGAACAACTGGCCCGCCTGGCCACCGAACAGCAGGCCGACGCCGTGCTGGTGGCCGGCGACGTGTTCGACGCACAAACCCTGGCCCCGCGCACGCTGCGCCGCCTGTTCCACGCGCTGGCCGGCTTCAGCGGCCCCTGGGTGCTGATGCCCGGCAACCACGACGCGGCCCTGGGCGAAGGCGTCTGGGCCCAGGTGCAGCGCCTGAACCTGGCGCCGCCGAACGTGCACCTGGCCTTGCAGCCCGGCGTGCTGGAACTGCCGGCAGCGCGCTGTGCCGTGCTGCTGGCGCCGCTGACGCAGCGCCACACGCACAGCGACCTGACCGCGCCTTTCGACCACCTGCCCAGCCCCGAAGGCTGGTTCCGTGTGGGCATGGCCCACGGCGCGGTGCAAGGCCTGCTGGCCGACAGCATCGACTCGGCCAACCCCATCGCCGCCGACCGCGCCGACACCGCACGCCTGGACTACCTGGCCCTGGGCGACTGGCACGGCACCCGCATCGTGGGGCCGCGCTGTGCCTACAGCGGCACGCCAGAGCCCGACCGTTTTCGCAACAACGACGCCGGCCAGGCGCTGTGGGTGGAGCTCGACGCCCCCGGCGCGCCGCCACGCCTGACCCCCGTGGCCACGGGCCAGCACGACTGGCGGCAATGGGCCCTGGACCTGCAAGTGCCCAGCGACCTGGACCAGGCCCTGGCCGAACTGGCCACCCTGCCCGCGCGCACCGTGCTGGACTTCAGCGCCCGTGGCCGGTTGGACCTGGCCCAGCACCAGCGCCTGCTGGCCGCCTTGGGCGCCTGCGAAGGGCGGCTGCGCGCGCTGCGCTGCGACCTGGGCGCGCTGCAGATGGCGCCCACCGCCGACGACATCGCCGCCCTGCACGCCGACGGCTGGTTGGGCGAGGTGCTGGCCGAACTGCGCGACACCCCGGCAGAACCCGCCGAAGCTGCGGCCACCGCCCAGGCCGCGCTGGCCCTGCTGACCACCTTGCTGGCCGACGGCCCTGCAGCCGCCGGCACCACGCCCGCCACCGGAGCTTCCGCATGAGCCTGCACCTGCAGCGCCTGGCCGTGGCCGAACTGCAGCAGTTCCGCCAGCCTTTTGAACTGCGCGGCCTGCAGCCCGGGCTGAACCTGTTCACCGGTGCCAACGAAAGTGGCAAGAGCACCCTGGTGCGCGCCCTGCGCGCGGCCTTCTTCGAACGCCACCGCTCCACCGCGGTGGACGACCTGCGCCCCTACGGCGACGGCGCCGCCGCACCGCGTGTGGAGCTGGACTTCAGCTTCAATGGCCACCAGTACCGGCTGAGCAAGAGCTTTCTGCAAAAGAAGCGCTGCGAACTGCTGGTGGACAGCCAGCGCCTGGAAGGCACCGAGGCCGAGGACCACCTGGCCCAGCTGATGGGTTTCCAGTTCGCGCTGAAGGGCGCCAGCAAACAAGACCACTGGGGTGTGCCGGGCCTGCTGTGGATCGAACAAGGTGAGGGCCAGAACCTTGAGAAAGCCGTGCTGCACGCCCGCGACCACCTGCAACGCGCGCTGCGCAACGGCCTGGGCGGCGACAGCCCCAGCGGCCTGGACAGCGCCGTGGCCGGCGTGGCCGCCAGCCGCGGCGACGCCGTGCTGGAACAGGTGCGTACCCTGCGCGCCGAACTGCTGACCGCCACCGGCCGCCCCAAGGCCGCGCTGGAAACCGCCCAACAGCAGGTGGAGCAGTTGCAGGCCGAGGTGACCCAGCTGCAAGCCCAGGCCGCGACGTACCGCGACCAGGTGGACCGCCTGCAGCGCCTGCGCCAGGCCCAGCAGCAGGCCAGCGCCACCGCACCCTGGGCCGCGCTGCGCCAACAACTGGTGCAGGCTGAGGCCCAACTCGCGGCCGCGCAAGACCTGGCCCGCCAACACGCGCACAAGGCGGCAGAACTGCAGCGCGCCCAAGCGCTGCGCCAACTGCTGCTGCAGAACCTGCAGGCCGCAGAACAGCAAGGTCAACAGCTGGCGCAACGCGCCGCCGCGCTGGCCCAGGCCCAGGCCGAACACCAAACCGCACTGGCAGCCGAACAACACAGCAGCGCCGCAGAACGTGCAGCACACGAGCAGCTGCAAAACGCCCAACAACAACTGGCCGCGGCCCGCACCACCGCCGCGCGCGACGGCCTGCAGCGTGAACTGGCCGCGCTGCAGCAGCGCAGCGCTGAACTGGCCCCGCGCCTGCAGCAGGCCCTGGCCGAACAAGCCCGCCTGCTGGCCTGGCGCGAACAACTGGCCGGCCTGGTGCTGGACGCCAAAACCCTGCAGCGCCTGCGCCAGCAACAACAAACCCTGCGCGACCTGCAACAACAACAGACCGGCGCCGCCACCGGCCTGGGTTTTGACCTCTTGCCCGGCGTATCGCTGGCACTGGACGGCGACACGCTGCAAGGCCAGGGCGAACGCCAACTGCTGCGCCCACAAACCCTGGTGCTGCCCGGCCTGGGCCAGCTGCACCTGCGCCCCGGTGGTGCCGACCTGCCGGCCCTGGCCGCACGCAGCCAGGCCTGCCTGGCCGAACACCAGGCCCTGCTGGCCAGCCTGGGCCTGGCCTCGCTGGCCGAAGCCGAGGCCCGGGAACAACAACGGCAACAACTGCAGCAATCGCTGCGCACGGCCGAGCAGGCCGTGGCCCTGCTGGCGCCGCAAGGCCTGGACGAACTGCGCCAGACGCTGCACACCGCCCAGGCCCGCGCCCAACAGTTGGCCCAAGCGCTGGCGGCCCAGCCTGCAGGCGATGGCGCTGCACTGCCGCTGGCCCAGGCCGAAGCCCAGGCCAACACCGCGCAGCAGCTGGCCCAACAACGCAGCCAGGCCGCCCAGGCCGCACGCCAAGCCCTGGCCGCGGCCGACAGCCGTGCCCAGGCTGCGCTGCAGGAACACGCCGCCCTGGCCGCCGCGCTGGCCGCCCCGGCCCGCCGCGACAGCCTGGCCCAGGCCCAGGCCGACCTGGTGGCCGCCGAAGCCCAGACCGCCGTGCTGGCCCAGCAGCTGCAGGCCCTGAACGCGCAGCAGGCCCAGGCCCGGCCCGACATCTTGGCGCAAGACGTGCAGCGCCTGCGCGCCAGCGCCGAATCCGCCGAACAACAGCACCAGGCGCGTGAACGCGAGCTGCTGCACCTGGCCGCCCAGCTGGAAGCCGCCGGCCAGACCGGGCTGGACGAAACCCTGGCCCAACAAACCGCCGCCCTGGCCGGCGCCCAGCGCCGCCTGGCCGAACTGCGGCAACGCGCGGCCGCGCTGGACCTGCTGTTCACCCGCCTGAGCGCACGCCGCCAGGCCCTCACCCAGCAGTTGCAGGCGCCGCTGCAGCAGCGCCTGCAGCATTACCTGCCGCTGCTGTTCCCCGGTGCGCAGCTGGCGGTGGACGAAGACCTGGGCCCCGGCGCGCTGAGCCGCCCGCGCGGCGCTGGGCTGGAGGTGGGCCGTTTCGAAGAACTGAGCTTCGGCGCGCGCGAGCAAATGGGCATCGTCGCCCGGCTGGCCTACGCCGACCTGCTGCGCGACGCCGGCCGCCCCACCCTGCTGGTGCTGGACGACGCCCTGGTGCACAGCGACGGCCCGCGCCTGGACGCCATGAAACGGGTGCTGTTCGACGCCGCACAGCGCCACCAGCTGCTGCTGTTCACCTGCCACCCGGAGCGTTGGCTGGACCTGGGCGTGCCCGGGCGTGCGCTGGAGAGCGAAAAGGCACAGGCCGGCCCCACCCTTTGAAACCCAGGTGGCGGGCAGGCCGCTGCAACAATACTTTGCGCGCGAAGCCGCCGGATGCGGTCAACGCAGCACCTCAGGCAAACATTGAGTGGCAGAGGCCGGCGTGTTCGCGCTGGCCCCGGCACCCCCACCCCAAGGAACCCACCATGCGCACCACTTTGATCGTCACCGCCGCCCTGCTGGCCCTGGCCGGCCCCCTGGCCCATGCCTCCCCCGACGCCGACCGCCGCGCTGCGGCCAAAGAGAAGTGGGACAAGATGACGCCTGAACAAAAGGCCGCCGCCAAAGAAAAGATGAAGGAGCGCTGGGACAACATGACGCCCGAGCAGCAAGCGGCCGCCAAGAAGCGCATGGCCGAACGCCACCCGCGCGCCGCCGAGCGCCGTGCAGAAGGCGCTGCCTCGGCGGCGAAGTAAGCCACCGGGCGGCTGGGCGGCTTCAGCGACACCCCCTGTGGCCCGCCTAAGCTGTTGGGCGGGGCGGGCCGCAGTTCTTCTACAGTAGCGGGCATCCCGTGCCGCGCCTTTGGGCCCGGCCACGGCCCGCGCAGCGCGAACGCCGACCCCAGCCACGCCACATGCCCTTGCCCCCAGGCCATCCACGCCCACCTCGCCGGTCGCAACCGCGGCCCGGTTCGCCGCGCGCGGGCCTGTCGGCACGCCCGTGGGCGCTGCTGTGGCCGGCGTTGGTGCCGCTGCTGCTGGCCGGTTGTGCCACGCGTGCGGTGGATGTGCCGCCAGTGCCCACCCCCGCGGCGCAGTTCGCGGGCTGGTCCTGTGAGCGCCTGGACGACGAACAAGACGCCGTGCAACAGCGCGCCGCGCAGGTGGCCTACGAGGTCGACGCGCGGGTCGGCGCCAACATCGTGGCCGTGGGCCTGGGCGTCACCGTGTTCTGGCCGGCCCTGCTGGCCATGCGGCCCGACGGACCCGAGGCCCAGGAACTGGCTCGCCTGAAGGGCCGTTTTGAAGCGCTGAACCTGGCGCGGCAGCAGCAGGCCTGCCCGGCACCAGGCCCGGAGATGTCGGCCTCGCGCGCCGCGGCCTGGCCGCTGCGACCGGGTGAACGACTGGTCTACGAAGAACGTCTGCAGCCGCGCGGCGCGCCGCTCGAATGGGCGCTGCAACTCCACGCCCTGCGCCGCGACGAAGTGGAGTTCCACACCACCTGGCCGCAGTGGCCGCCCACCGCGCGGCCAGCGGAGCCGCCGCCGGGCGCCCGGCCCGGCCTGCCGACGGCACCGGCACGTTGGCCGGCCGCCGCAGGTGCGCCCGACCTGGCCGCCACCTGGCGGCAAGACCTGCAAGGCAACGTGCTGGGCGCGCCCGCTGGTGCGCTGCGCTGGCAGCGCCTGCTGCAGGCCGAACTGCCGCTCGGGCAGGTGCTGGCCGGCGACTTCGAACGGGTGGGCGACCCGCTGCTGCGCGCCCGTGTGCGTGGGCAGGTGGTGGCGCGCGGCCCGCAAACCCTGGCCGGCCGCCCGTTCGACGTGGCCGTGATCGAACTGTTCGGCGACGCCCAGCGCGGCAACACCAGCACCCGGTTGGACGGCGTGCTGGTGGTCGACAGCCACAGCGGCGTGCTGCTGCGCCTGGACCTGCGCAGCGCGCTGCCGGAGTTCAGCCTGCAGCGCCGCCTGGTCCGCATCGACGGACGCTGACCACCGCGCCGCGGTGCGGCGAGCCCCGGCGCCTCTGGCCGCCCCCCAGGCCCGCTATGCCCCCGTGGCGAAGCCCTGCAAAGCCGGGTCACCCGAGGCGGCGCACCGGGTGCACAGATCTTTACCCAGTGTGCAAAGCGCCGACACCGCCGGCCAGCACAGTGGCGTCCTGCCCACCGCCGAAACCCGAGGCCGGGGCAGGCCCCTCGCCACTGGAGACACCATGAACACCGCAGCACGCACCCCCCAACGCCCCACCGGCCTGTTGCTGGCCAGCGCCACGGCGCTGCTGGCCTTGAGCGCCGCCGCTTGGCCCCTGGTCGGCCAGGCGCAAACCAACCCTGCGCCGGCCGCCACGCCCACGCCCGGCAGCGCCACCCCCGGACGTGCGCCGCAGCACGCGGGCCACGGCCCAGACGGCCCCGCCCGCCCCATGCATGCCAAACACCACGGCCCGGGCCACGCAGGCCCCGGTGGCCTGCCCGGCGGCCGCCAGTTGCGAATGCTGCTGGAGCACGCCCAGGCCACGCCCGAGCAGCGCACCAAGATCCAGGCGCTGATGGAGCAGGCCCGCCAGGACATGCGCGCCCAGCACGAAGGTGCCCGCACCACCCAACAACAGCTGATGCAGGCGCTGGCCCAACCCACGGTGGACACGCGCGCCATCGAGGGCCTGCGCCAGCAAGCACTGGCGCAGCACGACAAGGCCAGCCAACGCATGACGCAGGCCCTGGTCGACGCCGCCAAGCTGCTGACGCCCGAGCAGCGCGCCGGCCTGTCGCAGCACCTGGCCAGCCTGGACCATGGCCAACCTGGCGACCGCCCGCAGCGCACCCGCGCCGAACGGCCCCCGCGTACCGCGACACCAGCCCCCACCACCCCGGGCGCCGCACCGGCCACCCGCTGAACCTGCCGGGCCATCCGCCAGGTGGCCCACCCCGCATGACGCCCGCGCCAGCCCCACCGCCCAGCCGCCCGCACCGCTGTCTGCGGCACGGCATGGGCTATGCTGAACCCGCGCGGGCCCCCAGCGTTCTCCTCCGGCCTGACCGACACGACGCAGGCCTTCGCCCCGCCGCCCGCATGGGCTGCGGGGCGCCTTTGGTGGGCCCTGCCCTGCGCACTGGCACCGAACCCCGAAACCCCTGAGAGGCCCCCTGTGACGAGCCGCCTGCTCCTGATCGACGACGACGCCCGCCTGACCACCATGGTCGGCGACTACCTGCGCCGCAACGGCCACGAGGTGGACACCGCCGGCTCGCTGGCCGCGGGCCGTGAGCAGCTGAAACTGCGCCCCTACGACGCCCTGCTGCTGGACCTGATGCTGCCCGACGGCGATGGCCTGGACCTCACGCGCGAACTGCGCGCCGACGCCCGCACACGCCGTCTGCCGCTGTTGATGCTGACCGCACGCGGCGAACCCATGGACCGCATCGTGGGCCTGGAAATCGGCGCCGACGACTACCTGCCCAAGCCCTTCGAACCCCGTGAGCTGCTGGCCCGTGTGAAGGCCCTGCTGCGCCGCGCCGCGCCGGAGCCCGCTGGCGACGAGGTGCTGAGCTTCGGCCGCCTGGAAGTGGACCTGGGCGCGCGCCACGCGCGGCTGGACGGCATGGTCTGCGACCTCACCAGCCACCAGTTCGACCTGCTCGTGGTGTTGGCCCAAAGCCCTGGACGTGTGCTCAGCCGCGACCAGATCATGGACGCGCTCAAAGGCCACCCGCTGGAGGCCTTCGACCGCAGCATCGACGTGCACATCTCGCGCATCCGCGCCGTCATCGAAGACGACCCCAAGGCCCCCAAGCGCGTGCTCACCGTGCGCGGCGCAGGTTACGTGTTCGCGCGCAAGCAGGACGCCGAGACCTGAAGCTGCCCATGCGTTCGCTGTACCTGCGCATCTACCTGACGGTGGTGGCCGCGTTGGCGCTGTTCGCGCTGGTGTCGGGCTGGCTGCTGCAACACCACCTGGAGCAGGAACGGCGGCGTTTCGAGCTGAGCGCCCAAGACCGCGTGGCGGCCTGGGCCGAACTGCTGCAGCGCTCGCTGCCCGGGCCCGACGCCGCCCCGGAAGACCAGGCCGCCGCGCTGCGCGACTGGTCGCAACGGCTGCGCCTGCCCCTGGCGCTGGACAACGCCCAGGGCCAACGCATCGCCGCGTCAGAGAGCTACCTGCGGCGCGAGCGCGACGGCAGCGTGGCCGCACGCGGCACGCGGGTGCAACTCGACGACGGCCGCAGCCTGCACCTGCTGCGGCCGCTGGCGACGCGCGCCGGCGTCATCCAGCGCCAGCCGCGCGACGGTGCACCCGGCGAATGGCCGGGCGCCGGCCCCGGTGGCCCGGGCTTGGCCACCCCGGGCCTGCGCCTGGGCGACCACCCGGGTGGCGCGGCCAACGCAGGCGCCGGCAGCGGGCCCGACAGTGGCCCGGGCGTGGGCCTGCCACGCGACCGCACCGCCCTGGGCGTGCCGCTGCAAGGGGGCGCCGAAGGCCCGGGCCTGCGCGCCCCCGAGCCCGCCCCCACGGGCTTTCGCCTGCTGCCCCTGGGCGGCAGCCTGACCGGCCCGCTGCCCGGGCCTTTCCCACCCGGCAGCCTGCTGGACGGCGGCTTGGGCCTGGCCCTGCTGCTGCTGGTGCTGTTCGCCGCCGTGGCCCTGGGCGCCTGGCCCGTGGTGCGGCGGCTGACGCGCCGGCTTGAAGCCCTGAAGCAAGGGGTGGAGGCGTTTGGCGCAGGGCGGCTGAACCAGCGCGTGGCCGAGGACGGCCGCGACGAGGTGGCGGCCCTGGGCGCCAGCTTCAACCAGGCGGCCGGCCGCATCGAAGCTTTGCTGCGCTCGCACCAAAGCCTGCTGGCCAACGCCAGCCACGAACTGCGCTCGCCACTGGCGCGCCTGAAGATGGCCGTGAGCATGGCCGAAGACGCCGCCCCCGAACACCGCGAGGGGCTGCGCCAAGAGATCAACACCAACATCGGCGAGCTCGACGCCTTGGTGGAAGAGGTGCTGCTGGCCAGCCGCCTGGACGCCACCGTGGCGCGTCCGCCCGACGAAACCGTGGAACTGCTGGCCCTGGCCGCCGAAGAAGGCGCCCGAGTGGACGTGCCGGTGGAAGGCCAGGCCTTGAACACCCAGGGCGAAGAACGCCTGCTGCGGCGCGCGCTGCGCAACCTGCTGGAAAACGCCCGCCGCTACGGCGGCAGCGAGGTCAGCCTGCAACTGCGGCGCGACGGCGCCTGGGCCTGTGTGGACGTGTTGGACCGTGGCGCGGGCGTGCCCGAGGCCTTCCGCGAACGCATCTTCGAGCCCTTCTTCCGCCTGCCCGGCCACGCCGAACGCGAAGGTGGCGTCGGCTTGGGCCTGGCCTTGGTGCGGCAGATCGCCCAGCGCCATGGCGGCACCGTGCTGTGCACCCCGCGCGGGGGGGGTGGCACCTGCTTCACGCTGCGCCTGCCAGCGGCCTGACCAGCCCCCCGCCACCGGCCTGGCCTTGGATGGGCGGCCCGGCTGGCGGTGTCAGCCCGACACGTGGGCCTGGCGCATCACCCGGGCCAGGAAGGCCGACAAAGCCAAGGCCGTCAGCAGCAGACCGGTGGTGGCGGCCCACCAGAAGCCCGGTGCGCCTTGCAGCACCGACGGCACCCAACCGCCCACGTTGAAGGCCAGCACAAAACCACCGCCCAACCCCACGCCCCACAAAGCCGCGGTGTTCACCAGCAGCGGCACGGTGGCGATGCGCCAAGCCCGCAACACGAAAGAAGCCAGCGTGGCCACCGCGTCGCTCAGGTGGAACAGGGCCACGAAGGCCAACAACGGCATGGCCGCGGCCAACACCGCGGCGTCCTGCGTATAGAGCTGCAGCACCGGGCCCCGGGCCAACCACAGGCTGCCGCCCATGCCCGCCGCCACCAGGCCGGCCAACACCAGGCCATGCCACCCCAGGGCACGGGCGTCGGGCAGGTCACGCGCGCCGATGCGCTGGGCCACCAGGGTGCTGGTGCCGTTGGCCAGGGCCAGCGGCATCATGAACAGCATGGCCACCAGGTTGGCCGCAATCTGGTGGCCAGCCACCGCCGTGGTGCCCAGGCGTGCGATGAAGATGGCCATGAAGGTGAAGCCCGACACCTCCACCAAGATGGCCGCGCCCATCGGCAGGCCCAGGCGCAACTGCGTCCACAACGCGCGGCGGTCTGGCGCATCCAGCCCGCGGCCCAGCAAAGCGAAGGGTTGGTAGAACGGGTCGCGGCGCAGCACCCAAGCCGCGCCCAGCACCTGCATCCACATGGCCACCAACGTGGCCAGGCCACAGCCCACCACCCCCCCAGCCGGCACGCCCAACGCCGGCACGCCAAAACACAGCGCCACCGACAGCGGCAGCTTCAGCGCCAGCGCCGCCACCTGCAGCCGCATCACCGCCTTGGGGCGCGACACGGCCACGTTGAAGCCACGGAACACGGTGAACATCAGCGAGGCCGGCAGCGAAAAGGCCAGCACCGCCAGGTAGGCGCGTACCTTGGCCTCCACCTCGGGGCCGGCCTGCGCCAGCGCCAGGAAAGGTGCCGGCAGCAGCAACAGCAAGGAGCCCAGCACCGACAAGCCCAGCGCGATCCACAGCGCCTGGTGCGCCTGCCGGCCCGCGGCCGCGTGCTGCCCGGCGCCGAACAACTGGCCCACGATGGGCCCCAAGGCCAGCACCACGCCCATGAAGCCCACGAAGGTGGTGACGTAGGCGGCCGCGCCCACGGCCAGGGCCGCCAGGTCGGTGGCGCTGTGGCGGGCCACCAGCACGGTGTCGATGGTGCTGAAGGCCAGCACCGACAACTGCCCCACAAACACCGGCCAAGCCAGCGGCGCGATGCGCCGCGCGCTGGCCACCAGGGCCGCGGCCGTCAAACGCTGCCCCGAGCGGCAGCGGCGCCCTCGCCGTGTTCAAAGGTTTCGGGGGGCGGGTGGTCGGCGCCGGTGGCTTCACGGGCGCGTTCGGCGTACCGGTTGAAACGCCAGGCCGTGCCTTCCTGGGTGATGCGCCGCCACACGGCGCGCTTTTCACCGGGGGTGAACACCGGCCAGTGCTGCACCTCGTCGAAGGTGCGTCCACAGCCCTTGCACAGGTCGTCGCCCTGCGTGGTGGAACAGATGGCGATGCACGGCGCGTCGGGCGTGCTGTCGTACCAGCGCAGCCAGGCCTCGCGCGCGCGGGCCGGCATGGTGTTTTCGTCGGCCAGGGGCTCGCGGTAGTACACCATCAGCGCGTACACCTCGGCCAGCGCACGCACCTCGGCGCAGGCGCTGATGCCGTCGGGCGACGGCGAACGCTCGCGCCACCAGTTGATGGCGGCTTCGATGTCGGTGATGTGCAGCGCGGCCATGGGCGGTCCGGTGGGCGGACCGGTTCAAAAAGGGGACGCGAAGGATAGCAGCGTCACCGCGGCCCTGCAGCGGTGACCTGACAAGCCCGAGTGGCCCTGCGGCGGCGGCCATGCAAGCACGGGCGGCCCATCAACGGCGCGGGTTCAGGCCGGCGCGGCCCTGCCGGCCACGCCGCCCTGCACCGGCGTCAACGGCCTGCGCGCAGTTCTGCCGCTTCCTGGCGTTTGGCCTTGGTGGACGCGCGCTGGTAGGCGAGGGCCGCCTTCTCGCGCATCTCGATGGCCTTGGTCAGCGCCGCCTGGTAGCGCTCGATGGAATAGGTGTTCTCGCTGCCGATGTACACCGTCTTGCGCTGGGGCGTGGCACCAAAGCGCGGCACCAGCACCGACAGGCTGGCGTAACGCAGTTCGCTGCCGCTGCGCTGGCGCACGATGGGGCCGAAGATGCCCACCGGCAGGTCGCTGCTCTTGCTTTCGCTGGGCGCGCGTTGCAGGCGCGTGGGCGCCGGCAACTTGGCAATGCGCTTGACCAGCTCTTTCGTGGCGGCTTCCAAAGCGGCGGCAGCCCCACTGCCGTCGTTGGTGTGGTCTGAGAACAGCTTGGTCCCGCCGTAACGCAGCTGCCAGCCATGCGTGCTGCGGTGGTCCAGGCGTTGAATGCACTGCGGCACGTCGAAGGTGTGGCCGCTGAAGATGGTGACTTTGCGTGTTTTCATGGGTTCCTTGTTGTCTGTGGAGTCAGGAACCTCCCTGCTGCACGCTCATTTTAAGTACTACCACCCGGTGCAGACTTGCGATTTACTACGCAAAAACACTAAAAACAACAGCTTCGCCACACCCGCACACCGCCCGCTCGGGGGGGCTGCACCGGGCCCCGCACCCGCCGGAACAGGCCGGCGGCTTCAGGCGCGCAGCGGCGCCCGTGCCGCGCTGTACCTTGGATCAAGCCAAGGCCACCAGCACCAGGCCCAACGCCGCCGGCACGGCCTGCACGAACAGGATGCGCTTGCTGGCGGTGGCTGCGCCGTACAAGCCGGCCACCAGCACGCACAGCAGGAAGAACACCTGCACCTGAACCCCGACCGCACCCAGGCTCAAGCCCCAGAACAAGCCAGCGGCCAGGAAACCGTTGTACAGGCCCTGGTTGGCGGCCAGCACCTTGGTGGCCTCGGCGAACTCTGGCGTGGTGCCAAAGGCCTTGCGCCCCTTGGGCGAGGTCCACAAGAACATTTCCAGCACCAGGATGTAGACGTGTAGCAGGCCAATCAGTCCCACCACCACTTTTGCCAAGATGGCCATGCGTTTTTCTCCTTTGCGCGTTCCGGCCGGGACCGCAACGCCATGCGCGCCGTCCCCCCTCGGGCCGGGCTGAGGCCGATCATAGAAGGCCGCGGCGCCGTGCAGGCGCGCAGCGGCGGCGATCGCGCCGGGCCAAGGCGGGCAACTGGTATCGTGCGCGGCCCATGTCCGACGCCGACCAGACCTTCGTGCCCGACTCCTTCATCGCCCTGTACCTGCCACCGGGCGGCGCGGGCGGCTGGCGCAAGCCCAGCGCCCCACGGCACGAGATCGCCCAACGCCACGAGTTCTGCGACGACCTGGCCCACCTGCTGGTGGACACGGCGACCTTGAAACTGTTCGAGATGGGCCTGGCCGAGGCCGACGTGCTGCGCACCGTGCACCAGGGCCTGCTGGCCGGCGGGCTGGTGAACGCGGCCGAAGCGCATTGGGTGCAACGCCGGTTGGCAGAACTGCTGGGCTGGCCCGACCCCGGCGCCGCCGCCCCCGACGCTGCGGGCTGAAGCGCCGGCCGGTGGGGCCTGTGCCGGCGCGCCGCCACGGGCTTAAGAAGACCTTCAGGCACCGCTGCCAAGCTGCAAGCCTCTGCCCACAGCACCAGGCCCTGCCTGTCTTGACCATGCGACAGCCCCCCAGCCCCCACGCCCAGCCGGCACCGCGCTGGCGCACCCCGCTGGCCGCGGCCGCCGCCCTGGTGGCGTTGACCCTGGGCGGCTGCGCCCAACTGGGCGTGCAGCCTTGGGAACGCGATCTGCTGGCCAAGCCCGCCATGCAGCCGGCGGGCTCGGCCGTCGTGGGCGGCATCGACGACCACATCTACTTCAGCAAAGAAGCCGCCACCGGCGGGCGCTCCACCGGCGGCGGGGGTTGTGGATGCAACTGAACCACCTGCCCCAGGCTGAAGCCCTGCCGCCAGCGCGCCAGCCACAGCGCGATGTACCGCCCGCTGTACAGCCCGATGTACAGCCCGCTTCACAACCCACCGAGCCGCGCCGTGTGCGCCTGGGCCTGGCCGCCGCCACCGCGGCCTTGCTGGGCACCGCCGTGCAGGCGCAAACATCGCCCGCCGCCCCGGCGACGCCCGCCCCGGCCAGCAACAGCACCAGCGCACCACGCTGGCAGGTGGACAGCGCCGTGCTGGTGTACAGCGAAGGCGGTGGCCGTGTCACCGCGGTCGAGCCCGTGGTGCAGGCCAAGCGCACCGACGGCAACGACCACAGCTGGGGCCTGAAGCTGACGCTGGACACGCTGACCGGCGCCTCGCCCAACGGCGCCGTGGCACAACCCACGGCCCAGACCTTCACCTCGCCCTCGGGCAACAGCCAGTACAGCGTGGCCGCCGGCAGTGCGCCGCTGGACCCCAGCTTCAAGGACACCCGCGGCGCCCTGGCGCTGAGCTACGAGCGCCCGCTGGACAGCCGCCACCGGCTGAGCCTGGGCGGCGGGTTCTCGCAGGAATACGACTTCACCTCGTTGAACCTGAACGCCAGCCTGGCGCGCGACTTCAACGACAAGAACACCACGATCAGCCTGGGGGCGGCCTTCGAACAGGACCAGCTGCGCCCCGTGGGTGGCACGCCCGTGGGCCTGCGCCCCACCACGCCACGCGAGCGCACCGGCCAGGGCAGCCGCCAGGTCAGCGACCTGCTGTTGGGCCTGACCCAGGTGATGAACCGGCGCTGGTTGACCCAGGTGAACCTGGGCTGGGGCCGCGGCAGTGGCGACCACAGCGACCCTTACAAGCTGCTGTCGGTGGTGGACGGCAACACCGGGCTGCTCACCGGCGACCGCTACGTGCACGAAAAGCGGCCGGACCAACGCACGCGCACCAGCCTGTTCTGGCAGAACAAGGTGCACTTGACGCACGACGTGGTCGACGTGGGCTACCGCTACTACCGCGACGACTGGGGCGTGCAAGCCCACACGCTGGACACGCGCTACCGCTGGGCCCTGGGCGAGGGCGGCCGCTACATCGAACCCCGTTGGCGCTTCCACAGCCAGACCGCGGCCGACTTCTGGCGCGGCTGGCTGGTCGAAGGCAGTGGCGCCGGGCAGTGGAACAGCGGCAGCAGCAGCACCAGCCTGGCCAATGCCTCGGCCGACCCGCGCCTGGGTGCTTTCACCGCCCACACGCTGGGGGCCACCGTCGGCTGGCCCTGGCGAGGCCAACGCGAGCTGACACTGCGCCTGGAGGCCTACCGCCAACAGCCCAAGCAACCGGCCAACGCGCCGGGTGTGTTGCAGCAACTGCCCGTGGCCCCGGCGCTGAACGCCGTGATGCTGACCGTGGGCTACAGCTTCCCCTGGTAATGCCTGGCATGGCCCCGCCCACCGGCCCTGCGCTGCAGCTGCAGGCCACGGCCCACGGTTGGTGTGGCCGTTTCCAGGCCCTGGGCGGCCCTTGCGAGCTGCAGGTGGAAGCGGTGGACCGTGCGACGGCCTTGGCCTTGTTCGAAGCCGGCGCCGCCGAGGCGCAACGCATCGAACACAAGTTCAGCCGCTACCGCAGCGACAGTGTGCTGGGCCGCTTGCAGGCCCAGACCGGCCTGCCCTTGCAGGTGGACGAGGAAACCGCGGCGCTGCTGGACTTCGCCGCGCAGTGTCACGCCCTCAGCGGCGGCCTGTTCGACGTGACCAGCGGCGTGCTGGGCCGCGTGTGGCGTTTCGACGGCAGCGACCGATTGCCCGCGGCCGAGGCCGTGGCCGCGCTGTTGCCGCACGTGGGCTGGCAGCGCGTGCGCTGGCAACGGCCTTGGCTGACGCTGCCCTTGGGCATGGCGCTGGACCTGGGTGGCATCGGCAAGGAGTACGCAGTGGACCGTGTGCTGGGCTTGCTGCGCGAACGCTGCATGCAGCCGCTGCTGGTGAACGTCGGCGGCGACCTGGCGGTCAGCGGCCCACGCGCCGACGGCAGCGCCTGGCAGGTGGGCATCGACCTGACCGACGGCGCCGACCACCGGCCCCAGGCCCCGGCCGGCGTGCTGGCCCTGCGCGCCGGCGGCTTGGCCACCAGCGGCGACGCGCGCCGCTACCTGCTGAAAGACGGCGTGCGCTACGGCCACGTGCTGGACCCGCGCACCGGCTGGCCGGTGGTGGGCGCACCGCAGGCCGTCACCGTGGCCGCCCCCAGTTGCACGGAAGCCGGGCTGCTCTCCACCCTGGCCCTGCTGCAAGGCCCGGGCGCTGAAGCCTTGCTGGCCGAACAAGGCATGCCGCACTGGGTGCAGCGCTGAACCCTCGCAACACACCAGGCTGCACCGACACGCCAACGCCTGCCCCCCGCACCCGCCCACACCCGCCCGCCCCACGGCCGCCCCACGGCCAACCCGACAACGCGCTTGCTGAGAGACCCGCGCCATGCACCACCCACCCGCCGCCTCCACCCTGGCCACCCGCCGCCAGGCCCTGCTGACCCTGGCCGCCGGCGCCACCACCTGGCTGGCCCGCCCCGCCCACGCGGTGGCGGTGGGCGAAGCCGCGCCCGTGCTGCAACTGCCCGGCCTGAACGGCCCGGTAGACCTGGCGGCCCTGCAAGGCCAGGTGGTGTTGCTGGACTTCTGGGCCAGCTGGTGCACGCCCTGCAAGCTGTCGTTCCCGTGGATGAACGCCCTGCAGGCCCGCCTGGGCCCACGCGGCCTGCAGGTGGTGGCGGTGAACCTGGACCGCCAGCGCAGCGCGGCCGACGTGTTCTTGCGCCAGACGCCGGCGCAGTTCACCGTGGGCTTCGACCCCAGCGGCGACAGCCCCAAGCGCTTCGGCGTGAAGGCCATGCCGACCTCGCTGCTGATCGGCGCCGACGGCCGTGTGCTGCTGCAGCACGAAGGTTTCCGCGACAGCGACCGGCCCACATTGGAAGCCGCGGTAGAGGCCGCACTGGCCAAACGGCGCTGAGGAACGCGGCGCCGCGCCGGCCAACCCACAGACGAAAAAAACGGGCCTCAGCAGTCCGTGTCAATACTCTGACGCCGATCTGAAGCCCTGAACACAATGCCCTGCAGCGAAAGCTGCAGGGCATTGTTCATATGGGCTACGTGCAAGGACACAGTCGAGACCAAGGCGGCCTGTTTCCGGTGTCG
>JBKCUM010000109.1:0-8552 GCA_046318395.1 Rubrivivax sp. | reverse complement strand
GAGCGAGGCCGACAACATCAGATGCCCTGCGAGATGGCAGTGAAACCGGCGGGGTTGCCCGCCAATCTGACCGGCGGCGTCCAAAAAACGATGGTAGGTCATTGATTTTATTGAGTATTTCCCGGCGCCAGAAGTTCAGATCTGGCTGCAAATAGTTCGGGATTGGTTGAGAACCGACAGCTTGCTCACTTTCTTTGTGGGCACAGGTTTAGCACTCATCGCGGCGGAGTGCTAGTATTTTGGGAACTCGGGGCCTTCCCCGGGACTCGAAAGCACCATGAACACCACCGCAACCACCACCCTGAGCCTGCGCGACCCCTGGGCGATGGTGCCTTCGCTGGGCAACCTGGACGCCTACATCAGCGCCGTCAACCGCCTGCCCATGCTGTCGGCGCAGGAAGAAGGTTCGCTGGCCCGCCGCCTGCAACAGCACGGCGATGTGCAGGCCGCCGGGCAGTTGGTGCTGTCGCACCTGCGCCTGGTGGTCAGCATCTCGCGCCAGTATCTGGGCTACGGCCTGCCGCAAGGCGACCTCATCCAAGAAGGCAACGTGGGCCTGATGAAGGCCGTCAAGCGCTTCGACCCCGACCAGGGCGTGCGGCTGGTGAGCTACGCCATGCACTGGATCAAGGCCGAGATCCACGAGTACATCCTGAAGAACTGGCGCATGGTGAAGGTGGCCACCACCAAGGCCCAGCGCAAGCTGTTCTTCAACCTGCGCTCGATGAAGCAGGGCATGAAGGGCCTGGCCGACGACGCCGACACGCACCGCAACACGTTGACGCCCGAGCAGGTGGCCACGGTGGCGCGTGAGCTCAACGTCAAGGCCGACGAGGTCGTCGAGATGGAAACCCGCATGTCGGGTGGTGACGTGGCCCTGGAGCCGCAAACCGACGACGGCGAAGAAAGCTACGCGCCCATCGCCTACCTGGCCGACGACAGCCAAGAGCCCACACGGCAGATCGAAGCCCGCCGCCGCGACTGGCTGGGCAGCGACGGCATCCAGCAGGCGCTGAGCCAGCTGGACGACCGCAGCCGCCGCATCGTGGAAGAGCGCTGGCTGAAGGTGAACGACGACAGCAGCGGCGGCATGACGCTGCACGACCTGGCCGCCGAATACGGCGTCAGCGCCGAACGCATCCGCCAGATTGAAGTGGCGGCCATGAAGAAGATGCGCAAAACGCTGGAAGCGGCCTGAGACCCCGGTCCGCCCGACCCGCTGTCCTCGGCGGGCGACGGGCCGCAACAGCCGAACACGGCGACACCGCGAGGTGCCGCCGTTTTTCTTTCCTGCGCGGCTTCAGCCCTTTTCGGCCAGCAGGGTCTTCAGGTCGGCCGTCAGCGCCTCGGCGCCGCTGCCATAACGCGTGAACAGCCGCACCCGGCCCTGCGTGTCGAAGATGTAGCTGCCGGCCGTGTGGTCCACCGTGTAGCTGGTCGGCGTAGCGCCGGGCACCTTGTTGTAGAAGACCTTGAAGTGTTTGGCCGTGGCCTTGGTCTGCTCGGCGTCGCCGCGCAGGGCCACAAAGTCGCTGCCGAAGTTGGCCACGTAAGCCTTCAGCAACTCGGGCGTGTCGCGCTCGGGATCGACGCTGACGAAGATGCCCTGCACCCGTGCGCCATCGGCGCCCAAGGCCTTCTTCACCTGGGCCAGCTCGGCCAAGGTCGTGGGGCACACGTCCGGGCACTGGGTGAAGCCGAAAAACACCACCACCACCTTGCCCTTGAAGTCGGCCAGGCTGCGCGGCTGGCCGTCGGCGTCGGTGAGCTTCAGCTCCCGCGCGTAGTCGGCCCCGGTGATGTCCACCGCCTTGAAGCTGGCCTTGGGCGCCTGGGCGGACGGTTGACAGGCCGAGAGGGCCAGCAAGCCGGCCAGCCCCAGGGTGGCGGCGATCAGGCGAAGAGTTGGAGCAGCCATGGGTTCAGGTAGTGGTCCAGCAACAGCGCCGCGAACAGCAGCGACAGGTGCCAGATGGAAAAACGGAAGGTCTTGCGCGCCAGTGCGTCGCTGTACTCGCGCCACAGTTGGAAGGCCAGTTGGATGAACCGCCCACCCAGCACCAGGGCCGCCACCAGGTAGATGACCCCGCTCATGGGCTGCGGGTAAGGCAGGATGAAGGGCAACAAGGTAGCCGCAAACAGCACGAAGGTGTACAGCAGCACCTGCAGCCGGGTGAACTCCGGCCCGTGCGTGATGGGCAACATGGGCAGACCCGACTTGCGATAGTCCTCGGCCCGGTAGAGCGCCAAGGCCCAGAAGTGCGGTGGCGTCCACAGGAAGATGATGAGGCACAGCATCAAGGCCTGGGGGCCCACATCGTTGGTCATCGCGGCCCAGCCCAGCACCGGGGGCATGGCCCCCGAAGCGCCGCCGATGACGATGTTCTGCGGCGTCATGGGCTTCAGCACCACGGTGTAGATGATGGCGTAGCCGACGAAGGTGGCGAAGGTCAGCCACATGGTCAGCGGGTTCACCCACACGTACAGCAGCACGCTGCCGGCCAGGCACAACAGCCCGCTGAACAACAGCGTTTGCACGTTGCTGAGTTCGCCCTTGGCCGTGGGCCGCCAGGCGGTGCGCGCCATGCGGCGGTCGATGGCCTGCTCGACGATGCAATTGAAGGCCGCCGCGGCCGCCGCCACCAGCCAGATGCCCACGGTGGCCGCCAAGGCCGGCTGCCAACGCGGCCATCCGGGCTCGGCCAGCAGCATGCCGATGACGGCGCAGAACACGATGAGCTGCACCACACGGGGCTTGGTCAGCGCATAAAACTGGGCCCACTTGGAGGTGGTGGCGGCGGGGCTGGCGAGGGTCTGGGCCATGGGTGCGAAAGAGCGTTCGGTCGTGCGAGCGGAGTGGCTGGCGGGCAAGTGTGGGCGGCAAACAAGGTGCGGTGGCAGGCGGCGCGGCGCTAAGCCTGCCGCACCCACACCGGTGCCGACGCCGGTGGGGCCGTCACCGTCACGGCCGCGCGAGACCGGGCCAGCAGCAGGCTCAGACACAGCACCAGGGCCGCTGCACCGGCACTGTGCCCCAGCGCCGCCACCAGCGGCCACCCGAGCACCACGTTGCTCAGGCCGCTGATCAACTGTGCCAGCAACAGCGCCGCCAGCAACGCGCCCCAACGCCGCGTTTCGGTGTTCGTCCACAAGCGCCAGGCCAACCAGCCCAACACCGCGGTGGCCACCACCGCAAACAGGCGGTGCGCCATGTGGATGGCGACCAGCGCCTCAAAGGGCAGGGCCGAACCGTCCGCAGCCACCCCCAGGTGGCGCAGCGGGGTGAAGCCGTGCGCGAAGTCCATGGCCGGCCACCACTGCCCGTTGCAGGCCGGGAAGCCGGTGCAGGCCAGCACCGCGTAGTTGGTGCTGACCCAGCCGCCCAGCGCGATCTGCACCATCAGCACCGCAAACGCCAGCACCGCCAGGCGCCGCAACGGCACCGCCAGCGCCAAAGGCCGCTGCTGGAAGGCGGCGTGCTGGAAGGCCAGCAAGGCCAGCAACATCAAGCCACCCAACAGGTGCAAGGTGACGATGGCCGGGTACAGCTTCAGCGTGACCGTGTACTTGCCAAACAAGCCCTGCACCAGCACCCAGACCAGGGTGAAGGCGGGCCACCAACCGGAATGCGGCAGTTGGCGGCGCTCCAGCGCGCTGACGGCGGCCATCACCAGGATCAGCACGCCCACGGTCATGGCCAGGTAGCGGTGGATCATCTCGATCCAGGCCTTCTTCCAGGTGACGGGGCCACTGGGCAAGGCCGCCTGTTCCGCCTGGATCTCGGCCTTGGCACCGAACGGGCTGGCTTCGCCATAGCAGCCGGGCCAATCCGGGCAGCCCAGGCCGCTGTCGCTGAGCCGGGTGAAGGAGCCGAAGACCACCAGGTCGAAGGTCAGGAACAGCGTGATGGCGGTCAGCGCGGCCAAGCGGCTGCGGCGGTCGCTGCCCCGACGGCGCAGCCACACCCAGCTCAGCGGCAACAGCGCCACCACGGCCGCCAGCAACGCCAGACGGGCCAGCGGCGCCAGGTCCACCAAAGGGATGTCGGGGTTCATGCGGGCAGGGCCTCAGCGACCGGCCTGGTCCCAGCTGGACGAGGCACGCATCAGCTTGTCGAGGTCGCGCTTGACCTTGGCCGGCTCGGGCTGAGGCGGCAGCCGCATCATCCACTCGCCCATCGGGTCCACCACGTAGAGGTGCGCTTCCAGCGCCTGGCCCGCCGCCGGTGCCAACCACTGCGCCAGCGCGGCCGGGTCGGCGCGCAGCATGGTCAGCCCCTTCGTGGCGCTCAATGCCGTGACCAAGGTCGGCGCGGGCTGGCCGTCATCGGTGAGCAACCAGACGCGGTCCAGGCGGTCGGCCTCACGGCCCAGCATCTCGCGCAGCTGGCGCTGGGTGTACAGGCGTTGTTCGCACGCCGCGTCGCAGCTCGAAGGGCCGATCGCCACCAACAACCACTGCCCCTTCAAGCTGGGCGCCTGCACCGCCTGGCCCTGCAGCGTGGTCCAGGTTTGCGGGGGCAGGCTGCGCGTGGGCTGGATCAGTTCGCCGTAATTGGTGCGCGCCTGCGGGCGGATGACGAAATAGGTGAAGTACGACGCGATCACCGGGGCCGCGCACACCAGCAGCACCAGGAACATCTTCAACCGGCCCACCCGGGTACGGCGCTGCTCGAGCGCAGGCGAACCCACGCTGTGCACCGTCATGGTCAGCGGTTCATCGCCGGAAGCGGGGGCGGAGGATTTGGAACCAGACATAGAGACCCAAGATGAGGGAAGCCAGTGCAAACCACTGGAAGGCGTAACCGTGGTGCTTGTGCAGGTCGGCCGCAGGACGCGGCCAGTCGCGCAAGAGGCCGTCGACCGGTGTCAGCGGCCCGTCCTCCTGCACCAGCGAGAGCGGCAGCACCGGCAGACGCAGCGCCGCGGCAAATTCCGGAAAATCGAGATTTTGCCGGATGGGCCCCGAAGCGGCGCCGCTGAATTCATACAACCGCCCTGGCGCTGGGGCCAGCCGGCCCGCCACTTGCACCATGCCGCCTGGCAAGGGTGGCGCCTTCACGGCCGTGCGGTCCATGAGGTCGCGTGGCAACCAGCCGCGCTGCACCAGCACGGCCATGCCGTCGGGCAGCTGCAACCCCGACACCACCACAAAACCAGGCCGCCCGCGCATCTGGCGGTTCTCCAGGTACAGGGTGCTCTCGGGCAACCAACGGCCTTCCAGCACGGTGGCCCGGTGCACCTGCAGTGCCGCATCGGCCGGTCCGCGGGCCACCGCCCAAGCGGGCAGCGGCGGCTCCGCGCGCCGGCTGTCCAGCGCCTGCTGCAAGGCCTGCTTCTGCGCTGCGCGGTCCAGTTGCCACCAGCCCAAGCGCGCGGTGACCAGCACGCCCAGCACCGCGGCCCCGAGCACGACCCAGCGCCGCGTCGTCAACGTGGGCATGGCGCGGGGGTGGAATAATTCACAGCGATGAAAACCTTCATGGTGATGATGCTGGTCGCGGTGCTGATGGCCTTGGCCGGCGCTGGTCTTTTCATGCTGCGCAAAGGTGGCACCGGTGGAGACCGCAAGCACCTGATGGCGCGTGCCCTGGCCCTGCGCGTGGGCTTGTCGGTGGCGCTGTTCCTGTTCGTGCTGCTGGGCTGGCACCTGGGGTGGATCCGCCCCAGCGGTCTGCCGTTGGGCCAGTGAGCCCACGAACATTCAGCCACCGCTGAAGGCACCGCGCGCCCAAGGGCGTGTAGGGACCAATGAACAGGGCGCCCGCGGGCGCCCTGTTGGTTTTGGCGGTGGGCCGCAAGGGCCCGCCAGCGGTGGTCACATCCAGTAGACGACGATGTACAGGCCCAGCCAGACCACGTCCACGAAGTGCCAGTACCAGGCCGCACCTTCGAAACCAAAGTGGCGCTCCGGCGTGAAGTGGCCCTTCTGCAGGCGCAGCGTGATGAACAGCAGCATCAACATGCCCACGAAGACGTGGAAGCCGTGGAAGCCGGTCAGCAAGAAGAAGGTGGAACCGAAGATGCCCGAGCTGAGCTTGAGGTTCAGGTCCTTATAGGCGTGGGCGTATTCATAGCCCTGCACGAACAGGAACACGATGCCCAGCAGCACGGTGGCCCACATCCAGAAGATGGTCTTGCTGCGCTGGTTGGCGATCAGCGCGTGGTGGGCGATGGTCAGCGTGATGCCCGAGGTGAGCAGCAGCGCCGTGTTGATGGTGGGCAGCGGCCAGGGACCCATGGTCGTGAAGGCTTCCACCGTGCCGGCCGGCGAGGCCGTGGCACCGCCACCGGCGCTGGGCCAGATCGCCTTGAAGTCGGGCCACAGCACCTGGTGTTCCAGGTTGCCCAGCATCGGCAGCGCGTGCACGCGGGCCCAGTACAGGGCGCCGAAGAAGGCCGCGAAGAACATCACTTCCGAGAAGATGAACCAGCTCATGCTCCAGCGGAAAGAGACGTCGATGCGGTCGGAATACAGACCGCTTTCGCTCTCGTGGATGGCCTCGCTGAACCACTGGTACATCACCACCGACCACATCGCCAGACCGGCCAAGGTGACATACGGTGCCCAGGTGCTGCCGTTGACCCACTGGCCAGCGCCGAAGATCACCAACAGCATGCCCACGGCCACCATCACGGGGTGGCGCGAAGGTGATGGGATGAAGTAATAGGGCGTGCTGCCCGCGGGCGTCATGGCCGACATGGGGGGTCTCTCCTCGAACGAAACGCTTGAAAACTTCTCAGGGGCCGGCGCCGGTCAGGCCGCCACCCCGCTGCCAACCACCCAGCGCACCAGGACGACGAGGGCGGCGATGAACAACAGGGCGCCAATGACGCCCGCGATGATGACGTGCACGGGGTTGAGCTTCTGGACATCCTGCTCCAGATCGACTCGACGCCGCACACCGAAAAAAGACCAGGCCACAGCCTTGGCGGTCTGCACAAAGGAGACCGGCCGTTGGAGTGGCGAGGTGCTGGGCTTCACAGCGAGGTGGCCCGGTTGACCGTGCCCGCAGGCGCCGCCGGCGTGCGGCCGCCCACCTCGAAGAAGGTGTAGGACAGCGTGATGGTCGTCACGTCCTTGGGCAGCTTGGGGTCGATGATGAAGACCACCGGCCACTTCTTGGTTTCACCCGGTGCCAGGGTCCACTCGTTGAAGCAGAAGCACTCCAGCTTGTTGAAGTGCGGACTGGCTTGCTTGGGCGCGTAGCTGGGAATGGCCTGGGCGGCCATGGTGCGGTTTTGTACGTTACGGAACTCGTACTCGACCGTCATCATCTCGCCAGGGTGCACCTGCACCGAACGCTGGGCCGACTTGAACTCCCAAGGGCCGCGCACGTTGGCGTCGAACTCCACCGTCACCAGACGGGTGGTGTCCACCTGGGTGTTGACGGCCTTGCGACCGCTCCAGGTGCCGTTGGCCACGCGTTGCTCAGACAGGCTCAGCACGTTGATGCCCAGCGCCTCGCAAATGGCGCGGTACATGGGCACCAGCGAATAACCAAAGCCGAACATGGCCAGGGTCACCACCAGCAGCTTCATCAGCATGCTGCGGTTGGCTTGGTTGGGCAGGGCCGTGGGGGTGTTCATTTCGGTCCGAGCAGAACAATCTTGGCGACGAAACCCAAAGCGAACACCGCCACCACGGTCACCAGGATCAAGGCGAGCCGGAGGTTGGCTTTGCGTTGTTCTTCGGTGGCCATGGTTCGGGTGTCGGGCTCAGCTTGGTAGGGCACAGCAGGTTCAGCCGATCACGCGGGTGGCGGTGGCGTCCAGCTTGGGCGGCTGCTCAAAGGTGTGCCAGGGGGCCGGCGACGGCACTTCCCACTCCAGACCTTCAGCGCCTTCCCAAGGCTTCTGCGGTGCCGGCTCACCCTTGCCGCGCATCATGGGGACCACGACGAACAGGAAGAAGTAGACCTGCATCAGACCGAAGCCGAAGGCGCCGATGGTGGCGATGGCGTTGAAGTCGGCGAACTGCATCGGGTAGTCGGCATAACGACGGGGCATGCCGGCCAGACCCAGGAAGTGCATCGGGAAGAAGGTGATGTTGAAGAAGATCAGCGAGCCCCAGAAGTGGATCTTCCCGCGGGTCTCGGAATACATCACGCCGGTCCACTTCGGACCCCAGTAATACACGCCGGCGAACAAGGCATACAGGGAGCCTGCCACCAGCACGTAGTGGAAGTGGGCCACCACGTAGTAGGTGTCCTGCAACTGGATGTCAATAGGCGCCATCGAAAGGATGAGGCCGGTAAAACCGCCCATCGTGAAGACGAAGAGAAAACCGACGGACCACAGCATCGGGGTCTCGAAGGTCATCGAGCCCTTCCACATCGTGGCGATCCAGTTGAAGATCTTCACGCCCGTCGGCACGGCGATCAGCATGGTGGCGTACATGAAGAACAACTGGCCCGTCACCGGCATGCCCGTGGTGTACATGTGGTGCGCCCACACGATGAAGGACAGGATGGCGATGGAAGCCGTGGCGTACACCATGGATGAGTAGCCGAACAGCGGCTTGCGCGCGAAAGCGGGAATCACCTGCGACAC
>JBKCUM010000108.1:0-2339 GCA_046318395.1 Rubrivivax sp. | reverse complement strand
TTCAACCAAGCGCATGCCATGACCACCTTCCACGCCCTCAAATCCGTCGCCCTGGCTGCCGCACTGGCTGCGCTGTCGTCCACCACCTGGGCTGGCCCGGTGGTGGTGGACCAATCGCAAACGGCCACCAACAACAACTTCGGGCTGTTCGCCAACCTGTACGGCTGGAACCGCAACGTCAGCCTGTGGCAGTCCTACACCGCCGGGGTCAACGGCACCTTGGCCGGCATCGGCATGGCCTTGGGCGGCACCATCGCCAGCGCTGACCTGAAGATCTACGCCGGCACCGGCGTGAACGGCACGCTGCTGACCAGCTACGCGCTGAGCAACGTGGTGGGCAACAACACCCTGCAGGCCCTGACCAGCGACCTGAACCTCGCGCAGACCGCCGGCAGCGTGTACACCTTCTCCATCGAGAACCTGGTGTGCGCCGGCGGCACTTGGGGTTGCAACTACAAAGTCAGCTGGGGCACCAACGCGTATGCCAACGGCGTCTTCATGGGCCAGGGCTACGAAATGCCCAACCAGTACAACACGGGCGTGACCACCTCGGACATGGTGTTCCAGACCCTGGTGGCTTCGTCGCAGCCAGTGCCGGAACCCGGCAGCCTGGCCCTGGTGGCCCTGGCGTTGACGGGCTTGGGTCTGGCCGGTCGCCGCAGCCGCCAGGCCTGATCGCTGCTGAGGGCGGCGTGTAGCGCTGGGTCGCTGCCGTCCGCCCGGGCCGTCCAGGCCCTCAGAAGCTGTGGGTGGTTCGTTCACAGCTTCTCATTTCAACGCGTCGTCGTGCACCACCGGCTTGCCTGCCCGTGGTGCCACAGCCGCTGCGTTCGATGAACGCGGCCCGGGGGTCGTCGCCGCTGCCGGCTGACCCACCACCACCACCACCGCCGCGTCGTATTCGACCGTTCGGCCCGTGGTGGCGCCGCCGGCCGGGCGCCCCCAGTTGGGCTGCCTCTGTGGCCGAAGTCCACGGTGTGCAAGACCGGCGCTCGCGATCACCGCCGCCGGCTGCACCACGCCGGACCGCCGCCGCGCCGCCAGGCGCAGACCGCACCACCGCGCACCACCGCGACCCCTGTCGAAGCGCGGCAGGGCACGCCCGCGGTGCAGACCAGGCCGCCCCACCCGCCGCCGCCAGCGTTCACCACCCCTCCTCAGGCTGGCCCGCCGATTGCTTGTATACCAGCCTGAACATCAGGCCGGGTGGCCGGTGTTTCCCACCGTCGGCCCGCGGGCCCTTGTCTGAACCGTTGAGGAGTGTGTTGATGTCCAAGCCCACCACCTGGAACCGTCGTGACTGGATCAAGGGCGCCACGGCGCTGGGCGCCGGCGTCGCCGTGGCGCCGCAGGCCCTGGCGCAGAAGCCGCTGACCGTGGGCTTCATCTACGTGGGCCCGCGCGACGACTACGGCTACAACCAGGCCCACGCCGAGAACGTGGCTCTGCTGAAGAAGATGCCGGGCCTCAAGATCGTCGAAGAAGAAAACGTGCCCGAGACCACCGGTGTGCAGAAGACCATGCAGGGCATGGTCAGCCAGGACGGCGCCAGCCTGCTGTTCCCCACCAGCTTCGGCTACTTCGACCCCCACATGCTGGCCGCGGCCGGCAAGAACCCCGGCGTGCGCTTTGCCCATTGCGGTGGCCTGTGGACGGCGGGCAAACACCCGGCCAACACCGGCAGCTTCTTTGGCTACATCGACGAAGGCCAGTACCTCAACGGTGTGGTGGCCGCGTACGCCAGCAAGAGCAAGAAGCTGGGCTTCATCGCCGCCAAGCCCATCCCGCAGGTACTGCGCAACATCAACGCTTTCACCATGGGCGCGCGTTCGGTGGACCCGAAGATCACCACCACGGTCATCTTCACCGGCGACTGGAGCATGCCGGTGAAAGAAGCCGAGGCCACCAACAGCCTGGCCGACCAGGGCATTGACGTCTTCACCATGCACGTGGACGGGCCCAAGGTCATCGTCGAGACCGCGGCCAAGCGTGGCAAGTTCGTCTGCGGCTACCACGCCAGCCAGGCCAAGCTGGCACCGCAGGCCTACCTGACCGGCGCCGAGTGGAACTGGATCAACGCCTACAAACAACTCGTCGAAGCCGCACAAACCGGAAAGCCGCACCCGAACTTTGTGCGCGGCGGCCTGAAGGACGGCTTCGTGAAGAGCTCGCCTTATGGCAGTGCGGTGTCTGAAGGCGCGCGCAAGAACGCCGAAGCCGTGCGCGCCAAGATGATGGCCGGCAAGTTCGACATCTTCGCCGGTGAGTTGAAGGACAACACCGGCAAGGTCGTCATCGCCAAGGGGCAGGTGCTCAAGCAGACCGACATGGTGCTGGAG
>JBKCUM010000107.1:0-20808 GCA_046318395.1 Rubrivivax sp. | reverse complement strand
CTTCAAAACGCAGGCGCAGATGGCCGACCTGTTCGCCGACGTGCCCTCGGCCCTGGCCAACACGCTGGCCATCGCGCAGCGCTGCAACCTGAGCCTGGTGCTGGGCAAACCGCAGCTGCCCAACTTCCCCACGCCCGACGGTTCGCCGATGGACGTGTACTTCCGCGTCGCGTCTTTCGAGGGCCTGGAAAAGCGTTTGCTGCAGCTGTTCCCCAATGAAGCCGAACGCGACCGCCAGCGCCCGGCTTATGTGGAGCGCCTGGAGTTCGAGATCGGCACCATCATCAAGATGGGCTTCCCGGGTTACTTCCTCATCGTGTCGGACTTCATCGTCTGGGCCAAGGCCAACGGCTGCCCCGTGGGCCCGGGCCGGGGTTCTGGTGCGGGTTCGCTGGTGGCCTATGCGCTGTACATCACCGACCTGGACCCGCTGAAGTACAAGCTGCTGTTCGAACGCTTCCTGAACCCCGAGCGGGTGTCGATGCCCGACTTCGACATCGACTTCTGCCAGGGCAACCGCGACCGCGTCATCGACTACGTGAAGGACAAGTACGGCCGCCCCGCCGTCAGTCAGATCGCCACTTTCGGCACCATGGCCGCCAAGGCCGCGCTGCGCGACATCGGGCGGGTGCTGGGCATGGGCTACGGCCATGTGGACAGCGTGGCCAAGCTGATCCCGGCGCCACCGGGCAAGTCGGTGACGCTGGCGCGGGTGCCCGAGAACCCCGACCCCGGCATCGTCTACGCGCGCAAGGAAGCGCCCGAACTGGAGCAGCGCGAGGCCGCCGAAGAAGAGGTGGCCGAACTGCTGGGCCTGGCCATGCGCGTGGAAGGCATGGTGCGCAACATCGGCATGCACGCCGGCGGTGTGCTGATCGCGCCGGGCAAGATCACCGACTTCTGCCCGCTGTACCAACAGCCTGGCAGCGACAGTGCGGTGAGCCAGTACGACAAGGACGACGTCGAGGCCATTGGCCTGGTGAAGTTCGACTTCCTGGGCCTGGCCACGCTGACCATCCTGGAGCTGGCGCGCGAGTTCATCCTGAAGCGCCGGCCCGACCGCCAGGGCTTCAACTACGAGACCCTCCCGCTGGACGACCCCAAGGTCTACAAGCTGTTCAGCGACGGCCTGACCGAGGCCGTGTTCCAGTTTGAAAGCCGCGGCATGCAGGGCATGTTGCGCGACGCCAAGCCCAGCGTCTTCGAAGACCTGATCGCCCTGGTGTCGCTGTACCGGCCGGGGCCCATGGACCTGATCCCCACCTTCGTGGCGCGCAAACACGGCAAGGAAAAGGTGGAGTACCCGCACCCGCTGCTGGCCACCGTGCTGGGCGAGACCTACGGCGTGATGATCTACCAGGAACAGGTGATGCAAGCCGCCCAGGTGCTGGGTGGCTACAGCCTGGGCGGCGCCGACATGCTGCGCCGCGCCATGGGCAAGAAGAAGGCCGAGGAGATGGCCGCCCACCGCGAGATCTTCCGCAAGGGCGCGCTGGAAAAGGATATTCCTCAGGACAAGGCCGACGAGGTCTTCGACCTGATGGAGAAGTTCGCGGGCTACGGCTTCAACAAAAGCCACGCCGCGTGTTATGCCCTGCTGGCCTACCACACGGCCTGGTTGAAGGTGCACTGCACGGCCGAGTTCTATTCGGCCAACATGACGATTGAAGCCGACAACACCGACAAGCTGAAGGTGTTGCTGGCCGACGCCAAGTTGTTCGGCATCCAGTTCGACCCGCCCGATGTGAACCACGGCACGCTGCGTTTCGAGCCCATCACCGACAAACGCATCCGCTACGGCCTGGGCGCGGTGAAGGGCACGGGCGCGGGCGCCATCGAGGCCATCGTGGCCGCGCGCGAAGGCCGCGACGGCGAAGGCGGTGGGCCTTTCCACAGCCTGTTCGACTTCTGCGCCCGGGTGGACCGTTCCAAGGTGAACAAACGCGTGGTGGAGGCGCTGATCAAGGCCGGCGCTTTCGACAGCCTGCACCCGGAGCGAGCCACCACGCTGGCCAGCGTGGGCCTGGCCTTCGAGTGGGCCGACGCCCAGGCCGCCAACGCCCACCAGGTGGGCTTGTTCGACTTCGGCGACGCGCACGGCAGCAGCGCGCAGGAACCGGCCATGGTGGCCGTGCAGCCCTGGGGCATCCGCGAGCGGCTGATCCAGGAGAAGGGCGCCATCGGCTTCTACCTGTCGGGCCACTTGTTCGACGCCGTGGTCGACGAGGTGCGGCGTTTCGTGCCGCAGCCCATGTCGCAGCTGAAGGACTCGCGCGAGCCGCAGCTGATCGCCGGCATGGTCAGCGAGCTGCGCATCATCAACGGCCAGCGTGGGCGTGTGACCATCTTCAAGCTCGACGACGGCACCGAGGCCATCGAGGCCGTGGCCAACGAAGAGCTGATGGAGCGCCACCGCGACGCCGTGCGCGAGGACGAGCTCATCATCGTGCAGGCCAAGGCGCAGAACGACCGCTTCAGTGGCGGGCTGCGCCTGAACATCCAGCAGATCTGGGACCTGCCGGCCGCGCGGGCGCGCTACGGCCGCCACCTGGCCGTGCGCGTGGGCCTGCAGCCACCGCCCGTGGCCGAGGTGCTGCGGCTGTGGCCGGCGCGCCGCGAAGAAGACGAACAAGGCACGCTGGTGCAAGGTCTGGGCGTGCGCATGCAGCTGCAGCGCAGCACGGCCCAGGCCGAGCTGGACCTGGGCGAAGACGCCAAGTTCTGGCCCACCGACGAGGCCTTGGCGCGCTGGCGCACGCTGGCCGAAGGTGGGCAGGCCAGCATCGTCTACGGTTGAAAAACAGTGTTGCTGGGTGTGAAACCTGCCATCGGGCATGGTCTGTGCTGCGTTGAAGACTCAGCGGGTCTTCCGCTGCACCGACCGAACCCCCATGCCCGTCACACACCACCAACGCACCGGCCACCGTCTGCACGCTGACCGCCGCCCCGCGGCCTGGGCTTGGCTGGCCACAGGTCTGCTGGCCCTGACGACCTGGACCGGCAGCGCCCGCGCCGCCGACGTGGACGTCGGCGTGTCCATCCAGATCAGCCAGCCCGGCGTGCACGGCCGCATCGACATCGGCCGCTTCCCGCAGCCGGCGGTGGTGGTGGCGCAGCCCGTCATCATCGGCCGGCCGGTGCCACGCGCCCAGCCGGTCTACATGTGGGTGCCGCCGGGCCACCGCAAACACTGGAGCCGCCATTGCGCCGCCTACCGGGCCTGCGGCGTGCCGGTGTACTTCGTGGAAGACCGCTGGTACGACGACCACGTGATGCGTGGCCATGAGCGCCGGGTGGACCGCCGCCAGGACCGGCGTGAGGATCGGCGTGAAGACCGTCGGGAGGATCGGCGCGAGGACCGCCGGGAAGACCGGCGTGACGACCGCCAGGACCGGCGCGAAGACCGGCGCGAAGACCGCCACTGAGCGCCGGCAGCGGCGCTGCGGCCGCTGCCCCGCCGTGCCGCGGCTGGCGTTTACGTGCATTCCCCACGCCGCCCTGGCGGCGGCGCGGCCTACAGTCGGGCCATGGAGCAAGCACCCGTCACTGGCCTGGTTCTCAGCGGAGGTGGTGCGCGCGCCGCCTACCAAGTGGGCGTGTTGCGGGCCATCGCCCGCATGCGGCGCGAGGCCCTGGGTGCCAGCGCCGGTGCCAAGGCCGGCAACCCGTTCGGGGTGATCGTCGGCACCTCGGCCGGCGCCATCAACGCCGCGGCCTTGGCCTGCCACGCCGACCGCTTCGACGCGGCCGTGGAAGTGGTGTCCAAGGTCTGGCAGAACTTCAGCGCCGACCAGGTCTACCGCGCCGACTCGCTGGGTGTCATCCGCAGCGGCGCGCAATGGTTGACCATGCTGAGCATCGGCTGGTTGCTGGCGCGTTGGCGCAGGGCCCGGCCGCGGTCGTTGCTGGACAACAGCCCTTTGGAAGAGCTGCTGCAGCGCTTGGTGCCGTTGGAGCGCTTGCCGCAGCTGTTGGCCGACGGCCACCTCCGTGCCCTGGCCGTCACGGCCAGCAGCTACACCAGCGGTGAGCACTTCACGTTCTTCAGCGCCGACCGACCCGTGGCGCCCTGGGAGCGTTCCCAACGGGTGGCCGCACCGACGGTGTTGGACCATGCCCACCTGTTGGCCAGCTCCGCCATCCCCTTTGTGTTCCCCGCTGCGCGGCTGCAGGAACCCTTGGCCAGTGGCTGGTTCGGTGATGGCTCGATGCGGCAGACGGCCCCGTTGTCACCGGCCATCCACCTGGGCGCACAGCGGCTATTGATCATCGGTGCCGGCCGCATGCAGGAGCCGGCACACCGGCAGGTGGCCGATGTGGGTTACCCCAACCTGGCGCAGATCGCGGGGCATGCGATGAGCAGCATCTTCCTGGACGCGTTGGCCGTGGACATCGAGCGCATGCAGCGCATCAACCGCACGCTGGCCTTGTTGCCCGCCGAGGTGCTGGCGAACACGCCGCTCAAGCCCATCGAGGCCTTGGTGATCTCGCCGTCGCAGCGCGTCGACGACATGGCCGCCCGGCACATCCACAGCCTGCCTGCGCCGGTGCGCACCTTGCTGCGCGGCGTGGGCGTCAGCGGCCAAGGGCAGACCGCCCGCGGCTCGGCCTTGGCCAGCTACCTGCTGTTCGAGGCCCCCTTCACCCGAGAGCTGATGGCCCTGGGTGAGGCCGACACCCAGGCGCGCCGCGACGAGGTGGTGCGCTTCTTCGGCTGGCCCACCGGCCCGGTGGGCGCCAGCCATCCGACCGCCGAACCACAGGGGGTCGCTGCGGACTGAAGGGCACCGGTGGTGGGGCGCCGGTGTTGGGGCGCCGGTGTTGGGGCGGCGGCCACCCCGGTGGGTGGCGGTCGCACCAGCCGGCCTTCGTCTGCGGGCGGGTGCCTCGGTTGGGGCGTTGGCGCCGGCGGCATGGCCGCGCGGGGCGTTCAACCTGGGTTCAGACCGCGGGGGCTTTGTCGGCTTTCGCCGCCTTCTCGCCCTTGTCGGCTTTGTCGGCTTTGCGCGGCTTGTCGCTGGCCGCCGCCTTGGGTGCTGCACCGCTGCCGTTGTAGGCGGTGCCGCCCACGGTCAGGCCGGCCTGCGAGAACTTGCCGGCGTTGCCCGCACCCACGCCGCCCACGCGTTCGACGAAGTCGTCCCAGCTCTTGAAGCTGCCGGCCTCGCGGGCCTTCAGGATCTTGGCGGACAGGCCCGGGCCGATGCCCTTGACGGTTTCCAGTTCGGCCTGGCTGGCCTTGTTGACGTCCACGGCGGCGGCGCTGAAGGCGGCCAGGCCCAGGCTGAGGGCGGCGAAGACGTTGGCGATGAAATGACGTGCGTTCATGGTGGGCTCCCTGGCACATGGCGGTGCCGTTCGGTGGTGGCAGCGCAGCGGGTGTTTCTGTGCGCTGGACCCGTCGGATGTCGTCGGGCTGGTAGGCATTCTGCGAAGCCCCGCCCCGGCGCACATTCCCCCGGCGGGGTTGGCCGAGGCGGGCCCCCGTTGGGGGGAGGGGTGGGTGTTCAGCCGCGCTGCGGCGGCGTTGGCAGCAGGGCCTGCAGGGCGCTGTCCACCTGGGCCAGGTGGGGCCAGGCGCCGGCTTCTGGGCCTTGCAGGTACTGCACACCCGGGCCCCAAGCACCCCACTGGGCGGGGTCGCTGGGCCCCAGCACCGACAGCAGCGGCGTGCCCACCGCCGCGGCCATGTGGCCCGGGCCGGTGTCGTTGGCCACCATCACCGCGGCCTGCTGCAGCAAGGCCGCGTACGTGCCCAGCTTCACGCCGCGCAGCACGGTGCAGCCGGGGTAGTCGCGCGCGGCCACGGCCTCTTCTTCACCAGGCCCCGGGCACAGCAGCACAGGGTGCGTGGCGCGTGCCACCAGGGCCGCTGCAAAGGCCGGGAAGTCCGGCCAGGTTTTGTCTTGCCCGGCGTAGGTGCCGCCGGCAAAGGGGCACAGCACGATGAAGCCCGGCGCCAAGCCCTGTGCCGCCATCAAGGCCTGGGCCTGGGCCGCTTGTTCGGGCGAAGGGCGCAGGCCCAGCGTGGTGGGCAGCGGCGCATCGGCCTGCAGCAGGGCGCTGCCCAGCTGCCAATACACGGCCAATTCGTGCTGGCCGGTCGGGCGTGCCACGCTGCGGCTCAGCAGCAGGCTCCGGCCTTCGTAGGCGTGGCCCAGGGCGCGCAGGCCGGCCAGCCGGCATTCCAGCGCGCTGCCGAAGCTGTAGGGCAGGCACAGCGTGTTCAGCCGGCGCGTGAAGCCGGGGTCTTCGGCCAGCGCTTCCTGGCGCAGCCGGCGCAGCAGGGCCACACGGTCGCGCAGCGTGCCGGGCAGGGTGTGCACGGGCCAGCCGGTGCCGGCCAGCAGGTCTTTCGCCCAGCCTTTGCCCACCAGGCGCAGGCTGTAGCCGGCGTCGTGCAGGCGTTGCAGCGTGGGCAGACCCAGCGTGACGTCGCCCACCCAGTGGCGCAATCTGACGATCAACGGGCGGCGGAAGACGGTGGGTGCAGGCATTCGGGCGCGGATAATGGCCTTTGATTTTGCCACCCGACACCGGGGCGCCCCGCGCGCCGGACCGCACCGCACCCATGAGCCAGACCATCCTCGCCGCTGCCGACGTCATCGCCTTGCACGACCGCCTGCTGGCCAGCCCGGGCTGGCCCCAGGCCGCGCCCGCAGACGGTGAAGGTCTGTGGCATTGGGTGCACACCAACCACTTCTTCAACAGCAGCCTGTGGGCCGAAGAAGACCTGGCGCGGCGCACCACGGTGGCCGATGGCGAGATCGCGAAGAACAAGCGCGCCATCGACCGTTTCAACCAGGCCCGCAACGACGCCACCGAGCGTGTGGACGAACTGCTGCTGACCGCCTTGGGCTTGGTGGACCCGGCCTCGGCGCGCACCGACGCCCCGGTGTCCACGGTGCCAGCCGGCGCGCGCCTGAACAGCGAGACCGCGGGCAGCATCATCGACCGCATGTCCATCATGGCGCTGAAGGTGCACGCCATGCGCCAGCAGACCGAGCGCCAGGACGTGGACGAGGCCCACCGCAGCAGCAGCGCCGTGAAGCTGGCCCGGCTGCAGCAGCAGCGGGCCGACCTGGCCGGCTGCCTGCAGACCCTGCTGGACGAGGCCGCCGCTGGCCGTGCTTACTTCAAGGTGTACCGGCAGTTCAAGATGTACAACGACCCGCGCTTCAACCCCGTGCTGGTGGCCGAAGCCGCCCGTCAGGCCCCGTGAAGCTGCTGATCGTCAAGACCTCGTCGATGGGCGACGTGGTCCATGCACTGCCGGCCCTGAGCGACCTGCTGCAACAGCGGCCGGGCACGCAGGTGGACTGGCTGGTGGAATCGCCCTTTGCGGCCATTCCCAAGATGCACCACGGCGTGCGGCGTGTGCTGCCCATGGCCTGGCGCAAATGGCGCCAACAGCTGTTCGACCGCAAGACCTGGCAGGCCATGGGCCAGCTGCGCAGCGACCTGCGCGCGGGCGGCTATGACGCCGTGCTGGACCTGCAAGGCCTGCTGAAGAGTGCGCTGTGGGCCCGCCAGGCCGGCGCGCCGGTGCTGGGCTACGACCGCGACAGCATCCGCGAACCCGCCGCCGCCTGGCTGTACCAGTTCCGCGCCGCGGTGCCGCGTGACCTGCACGCCGTGACGCGCTGCCGCCGCCTGGTGGCGGCCCACCTGGGCTACACCGTGCCCGACCGCGCGCCCGATTTCGGCCTGCAGCCGCCCAGCGGCGGCTGGGCGCCGCGGGGGCCGTATGCCGTCATCATCCCCAACGCCAGCCGCAAGGAAAAGCTGTGGCCCGAGCGCCGCTGGGTCGCCGTGGGTCAGCGCTTGCGCGACAAGGGCTGGTTGCCCGTGGTGCTGTGGGGCAGCGACGCGGAGCAAACCCTGGCTGAGCGCATCGCCGCCAGCTGCGAGGGCGATGTGCCGCCTTGGTTGAAGGTGGGCGAGGCCGCGGCCTTGCTGGCCGGTGCGCAGCAGGTGGTGGGCCTGGACACGGGCTTCACCCACATCGCCGCGGCCCTGGGCCGGCCCACGGTGGGCATCTACTGCGACCATGAACCCGGCCTGGCCGGCATCACCGGCCCGGGGCCGGTGGCCAGCATCGGTGGCAAGGGCCAAGTGCCCGGCCAGCAGGAGGTGATGGCCCTGTTGGAGCAGCAACTGCAGGCCGCACGCGTCTGAACTGCGCATGGGCCGCCTGGGCCCGCCACCCTGGTCCGCAGCGGCCTGGGCTTGTCTAGACAGGCGTCACTGCGCTTCCAGCGTCAGCGGCGGGTAGCTGTCCCAGTTCAGGCAGCCTGGGCATTGCCAGAAGTAGTGCTGGGCTTCAAAGCCACAAGCGGCGCAGCGGTAGCGCTGCAGCGGTTTGGCCGCGCGGGCCACGGCCTGGCGCACGGCGATGGCGCCTTCTTCGGTCCACTGGTCGCGGGGCTCGGCCAGCCACTGCTGGGCGGCGCTGAGCGTGGGCTGCTGCTGCAGCAGCGGCAACAACGGGGGCGCCGCGTTCAGCAGTGCCAGCGCCTGGCGCAGCTCCAGCGACGGAGCTTGGTTGTACAAGCCGCCCAGCACGTCGACCGCGCTGGCCTGCTGCCCCAGCGCCAAGGCGCTGGTGGCGTACTCCTTGGCCACCAAGGTGAAGGCCCCGGGCTGGCGCAGCCGCAGTTCGTCCCAGGCCCACAACGCCTGCGCATGGGCGCCGGCCTTGGCGCTGCGGCGGCCCATCTGCACCAGGGGCCGGGCGGCCTGTGGGGCCACCTGGCGGGCACGTTCCAACGCGGCTTCGGCCTCGGCGGGCTGGCCACGCAGGTCGGCTTCGGTGGCCAGCTCGCAGGCGTAGTGGGCGATGCGTTGCGCAAAGCTGCCGTGGCCCGCTGCTTCCAGCTTCTGCGCCACGGCGGTGGCCTCGCGCCAGTCGCGCGAGCGTTCGTACAGCGCGAGCAGCGCCAGCCGGGCCTCGTCGGCGAAGGCCGTGCCGTCCAAGGCGCGGTAGGCGGCCTCGGCACGGTCGAAGAGGCCGGCCTTCATGAAGTCTTGCGCCAGTTCGTGCTGGGCGCGGTGGCGCTCCGTGGCCGGCAGGTCGGCGCGCTGCAACAGGTGTTCGTGCACGCGCACGGCACGTTCGAATTCACCGCGGCGGCGGAACAGGTTGCCCAGCGCGAAGTGCAGTTCGCTGGTGTCGGGGTCGTTCTGCACGGCCTCGATGAAGGCGTCGATGGCCTTGTCCTGCTGCTCGTTCAGCAGCAGGTTCAGGCCCTTGAAGTAAGCGCGCGGCGAGTCTTCATGCTGGCGGCGCCACTGCCGAAGGTCCAGCCGCGAGGCCAGCCAGCCGAAGGCAAACGCCGCAGGCAGGCCGATCAGCAGCCATTGGAAGTCGAAATCCATGCGGCTACAGCCCTTCGCGTGGCGGGTGTTCGGCGCCGAAGCCCGAGGGGCGCGGCTGGGCGGGTTCCGGTGCTGGCGCCGGCGCGGCGGGCGCCTGGCGCAGGGCGCGGCGGCGGTGCAGCCACCAGCTGGGCAGCATGGCCAATACGCCCACTGCGCAGCCTGCGGCAAAGGCCACCAGCACCACGATGACCATGGGCGTGTGCCATTCCATGCCGAAGAACCAGCGCACCGTGGTGGGCTGCAGGTTGTTCAGCGCAAAAGCGAACAGCGTGAAGAAGAGAAAGGCCCGGAACAGCCAGACAAGAAGGCGCATGAGGCGGCCATTCTAGGCTGCGGTCTGGGCCTGCTGGCGGACGCCGGGCCCCGGTGACGGGCGGCGTGCGCGACGAGGGTGGGCCAGCCTGGCGGCCACCCCGGCGCGGCCATCAGAACAGCGCCTTGGGCCGTTCCTTGGGCTGCTGGGCGTTGGCGTCCACGGCTTCGCGCAGGGCTTTGCCAGGTTTGAAGTGGGGCACCAGCTTTTCAGGGATGACGACCTGGTCGCCACTGCGCGGGTTGCGGCCCACACGCGGCGGGCGGCGGTTGATGCTGAAGCTGCCGAAGCCGCGGATCTCGATGCGGTGGCCGCGCGCCAGGGCGTCGGTCATGGCGTCGAGCATGGTCTTCACCGCGAATTCGGTGTCGCGCTGCGTGAGCTGCGAAAAACGTTCTGCAAGGCGGGCAACGAGGTCTGAACGGGTCATGGCGCGTGGCGGTGTCTCGCGGTTCGTCGGTGTCGAGAAAGTGGGGTCTCTCATGAAAAAGGCCCCGCGCCGTTGCCGGTGCGGGGCCCTTGGGGTCGGGCTGTGAAAGCGGCCGGGCACGGGGGCCTGGCCGCCTTCAGGCAGGCCTTACTCCTTGGCGTTGTCCAGCTTGGCGCGCAGCAGGGCGCCCAGGCTGGTGGTGCCGGCGTTTTCACGCTCGTTGCTGGCCGACAGGCGCTGCATGGCTTGCTGCTCTTCGGCGTTGTCCTTGGCCTTGATCGACAACTGGATGGAACGCAGCTTGCGGTCCACGTTGATGATCATGACGTTGACGTCGTCGCCTTCCTTCAGCACGTTGCGCGCGTCTTCCACGCGGTCACGGCTGATTTCCGAGGCGCGCAGGTAGCCGGTCACGTCGTCGTTCAGCTGGATCTCGGCACCACGCGGGTCCACGGTCTTGACCTTGCCGTCCACGATCGCACCGCGGTCGTTGATGGTGGTGAAGCTGGTGAACGGGTCGGTGTCCAGTTGCTTGATGCCCAGGCTGATGCGCTCGCGCTCGACGTCGATGGCCAGCACCAGGGCTTCAACTTCTTGGCCCTTCTTGAAGTTGCGCACAGCAGCTTCGCCGGTCTCGTGCCACGACAGGTCGGACAAGTGCACCAAGCCGTCGATGCCGGCCGACAGACCCACGAACACGCCGAAGTCGGTGATCGACTTGACCGGGCCCTTGACCTTGTCGCCGCGCTTGACGTTGGCGCTGAACTCTTCCCAGGGGTTGGCCTTGCACTGCTTCATGCCCAGGCTGATGCGGCGCTTGTCTTCGTCGATCTCGAGGACCATGACTTCGACTTCTTCGCCCAAGGACACGACCTTGGAAGGGGCCACGTTCTTGTTGGTCCAGTCCATTTCCGAAACGTGCACCAGGCCTTCGATGCCCGGCTCGATCTCGACGAACGCGCCGTAGTCGGCGATGTTCGTGATCTTGCCGAACAGGCGGGTGCTGTTCGGGTAGCGGCGGGCCACACCGTGCCAGGGGTCGTCACCCAGCTGCTTGATGCCCAGCGAAACGCGGTTCTTCTCGGCGTCGAACTTCAGGACCTTGGCGGTCAGTTCTTGGCCAACCGTCACCACTTCGCTCGGGTGACGGACACGGCGCCAGGCCATGTCGGTGATGTGCAGCAGGCCGTCGATGCCGCCCAGGTCCACGAACGCACCGTATTCGGTGATGTTCTTGACCACGCCGTGCACGATGGCGCCTTCAGTCAGGGTTTCGAGCAGCTTGGCGCGCTCTTCGCCCATCGACGCTTCCACCACAGCGCGGCGCGACAGCACCACGTTGTTGCGCTTGCGGTCGAGCTTGATGACCTTGAACTCCATGGTCTTGCCCTCGAACGGGCTCATGTCCTTGACCGGACGCGTGTCCAGCAGGGAACCCGGCAGGAAGGCGCGGATGCCGTTGACCAGGACCGTCAGACCGCCCTTGACCTTGCCGCTCACGGTACCGGTCACGAATTCGCCGCTTTCCAGGGCGTTTTCCAGGCTCATCCACGAAGCCAGGCGCTTAGCCTTGTCGCGGCTCAGGATGGTGTCGCCGTAGCCGTTTTCGACGGCGTCGATGGCCACCGACACGAAGTCGCCGACTTGAACTTCCAGTTCGCCCTGGTCGTTCTTGAATTCTTCGATGGGCACGTAGGACTCGCTCTTGAGCCCGGCGTTGACCACGACGTGGTTGAAGTCGATGCGAACGACTTCGGCGGAGATGACCTCGCCCACGCGCATGTCGCTGGACTTCAGCGATTCTTCAAACAGCGCGGCGAAAGCGTCGGCGCCACCTTTGGTGGTGACGGTGGTGGTTGCGAACATGTGGTTCCTGGTCCCGGAGGAGTTGAAAGCAGAGCCGGGTTGCGTGCAGCGGGTGCTGCGGGGTTAGGTTGAACACCCCACCGCGTCCAAGGGCCTGACGGCCACAGGAGGGAGACGCGGTGGACTCGGGGAAAACCGCGGCGCGCGCGGCCTGAAAAGCTTCAGGCCAGACGTGCCAGCGGGTTGTGCTGCGCCCACCACACCAGCACCTGTTGCACCGAGGCTTCGATGCTGAGGTGCGAGTTGTCGAGCAACAGCGCGTCTTCGGCCGGCTTCAAAGGCGCCACCGCACGGGAACGGTCCCGCAGGTCGCGCGCTTCCAGGTCAGCGCGAAGGTCGTCGATATTAGCTGGAATTCCCTTTGAAATCAACTGCTTATGGCGGCGTTCCGCCCGCTGTTCTGCGCTGGCGGTGAGGAAGACCTTCAGCGCGGCGTCGGGGAAGACCACGGTGCCCATGTCGCGGCCGTCGGCCACCAGGCCCGGCGCGCGGCGGAACGACAGCTGCAGGCTGTTCAGCGCCGTGCGCACGGCCGGGTGGCTGCTGATGCGCGAGGCCATCACGCCGCTGGCTTCCAGGCGCAGTTCTTCGGTGATTTCCACGCCGCGCAGCCAGGTGCGGCCGGCGTCGGCGCCCTGGCCGAAGCGCAGGTCCAGCTGCGCCGCCACACGGGCCACGGCGGCTTCGTCGCCCGGGGCCACGCCGTCCCAGCCGATGGCGATGCCGGTGGCGCGGTACAGCGCGCCGGAGTCCAGCAGGCTGTAGCCCAGGGCCGCGGCCACGGCCGAGGCCAGCGTGCCTTTGCCGGAGGCCGTGGGGCCGTCGATGGCGATCACCGGCACCTGGCCCGGCACGGCCTCGGCCAGGCCGAACAGGGCTTCGAAGTAGTCGGGGAAGGTCTTGGCCACACACTTCGGGTCTTCGATGCGCAGCGGCAGCCCCCGGCCACCTTGGGCGCCGGCCAGCGGGTTGAAGGCCGCCAGCGACAGGCACATGGCCATGCGGTGGTCGTCGTAGGTGTGGATGCTGGCGCTGCGCCAGGCCGTGGGCGGCTGCACTTCGATGAAATCGGGCCCTTCCACCACGGTGGCGCCCACCTTGCGCAGTTCCGCGGCCATGGCCGCGATGCGGTCGGTTTCTTTCACGCGCCAACTGGCGATGCCTTCGATGCGCGTGGGGCCGTCGGCGTACAGGCCCATCACGGCCAGCGTCATCGCGGCGTCGGGGATGTGGTTGGCGTCCAGCGTGATGCCGGCCAGCGGCCAGCGGCCGCGGTGCACCTCCAGCCAGCCCGGGCCGCGCTTGACCTGGGCGCCCATGGCCTCGGCGGCGTCGACGAAGCGGATGTCGCCCTGGATGCTGTCCTGCCCCACGCCCTCGATGCGCACCGGCGCGCCGCCGTGTGCGGCGATGGCGCCCAGCGCCACGAAGTACGAGGCCGACGACGCGTCGCCTTCCACGTGGATGTGGCCGGGCGAGCGGTACTGGCTGCCCTGCGGCAGCGTGAAGCGTTGCCAGCCGTCGCGCTGCACGGTGATGCCGAAGCGCGCCAGCAGGTTCAGCGTGATCTCGATGTAAGGCTTGCTGATCAGCTCGCCCACCACCTCGACGACCACCGGGCCGTCGGTGGTGACCAGCGGCAGCGCCAGCAGCAGGGCGGTGAGGAACTGGCTGGACACGTCGCCCCGCACACGGATGGGCTGGGCCGTGTTCAGCCGGCCACCGGCCTGGCCGCTCAGGCGCACCGGCGGGTAGCCCGGGTTGCCCAGGTCTTCCACCGTGCAGCCCAGCGGGCGCAGCGCGTCGACCAGGTCGCCGATGGGGCGTTCGTGCATGCGCTGCACACCCGACAGTTCAAAGCGCCCGCCTTGCGTGGCGGCCAGCACCGCCAAGGCGGCGGCCAGCGGGCGCATGGCCGTGCCGGCGTTGCCCAGGAACAGCTGCGCTTCGTGCACCGCCAGACGGCCGCCCAGGCCGGTGACGTGCAGCACGCGGCCTTCTTGGCGCAGGGTGCAGCCCAGTGTGCGCAGCGCGTCCAGCATCACGCGCGTGTCGTCGCTGTCCAACAGGTCGTGCACGGCGGTGGTGCCACTGGCCAGTCCGGCCAGCAGCAGCACGCGGTTGGAGATGCTCTTGGAGCCCGGCAACTGCACCAGGCCGGAAGCGGCCTTTAGCGGCGGCAGGTCGAGGAAGGGGATGGCGAACATGGGGTCAGGGGCCAAGGTGCGCGGGCCGGGACCGCGCCGGTTACAAGGGCGGCCGCGGAGCCTGCCGCGGCCCGGGGTTCAACGGGGGTTGCCAGGGTTGCCGCTGCCGCCGGGCGTGGACGCACCGCTGGCGCTGCTGGACGACACACGCGGTGCGCCCATCTGCCAGTTCGAGCGACCTTCGGCGGCGCCGCGGATCAGGTCTTCCAGCGCGTCGGCGTTGCCGTTGCGCATCACCAGTTCCAGCGCGTCCAGCGCGTGGCGGAAACGTTGCGACTGCTTGATCACTTCTTCGCGGTTGGCCAACAGCACATCGCGCCACATCTCGGGGTTGCTGGCGGCGATGCGCGTGAAGTCGCGGAAGCCCGGCCCGGCCAGCGACAGGAAGTCGCGGCCCGCGGGCTGGTTCACCACGGCGCTGAAGTAGGCAAAGGCCAGCAGGTGGGGCAGGTGGCTCACGGCGGCGAAGGCCGCGTCGTGGTTCTCCGGCGTCATCTTCAACACCTGGGCGCCGATGGCGCTCCAGACGTCGGTGGCCTTTTGCACCAGGTCCGGCGCGGTCTGCGGCAGCGGTGTCAGGATGACCTGGCGTCCGCTGTACAGCGTGGCGTCGGCGTGCTGGATGCCCGCTTGTTCCTTGCCGGCGATGGGGTGGGCCGGCACGAACGAGCCGATGCGTTCGCGCAGCGAGCGGCGGGCGGCGTCCACCACGTCGCGCTTGGTGCTGCCCACGTCCATGAACAGCACGCCGGGCTCCACCAGGTGGCGGATGGCCTTGAACGTGGCTTCGGTGGCGGCCACCGGCACGGCGATCAGCACGATGTCCGAGCCCGCCACCGCCAGCAACGCCGATTCGGCGGCCACGTCGATGATGCCCAGTTCCTTCGCGCGTGCGGTGGTGCTGGGCGACTTGCTGTAGCCCATCACGCGCTTGACCAGCCCCGCCCGCTTCAGCGCCAGCGCGAACGAGCCGCCCATCATCCCGCAGCCAATGACACCCAGTTGATTAAACATGATCAGAGAGAAAAGCAGCCAAGCGGCAGCCGTGGAACCGGCTTCGCCGGTCCACCGGCTGCGCCCCCCTGGGGGGGAGCGCCGAAGGCGCTTCGGGGGGGGTCATTTCACATCGATGGGGTAAGTCCCCAACACCTTGAAGCAGGCGCAGGCGTCGCGCAGTTCGTGCAACGCACGGCCCACGTGGGCCTCGTCGGGGTGGCCCACCACGTCGATGTAGAAGTAGTACTCCCACTGGCCGGAACGTGCCGGCCGCGATTCGAAACGCGACATCGACACGCCGTGCTGTTTCAGCGGCACCAGCAGGTCGTGCACCGCGCCGGGCTGGTTCTTCACCGACACGACCAGGCTGGTGCAGTCGTGGCCCGAAGGCTGGGGCTGCGGGTGGCGTTGGGGGTCGGTGACGATGGCGAACCGCGTGCGGTTGTGCACGTCGTCCTGGATGGCCGGGGCCAGCACGTGCAGGCCGAATTCGCTGGCCGCACGCGTGCTGGCAATGCCCGCCAGCGCCGGGTTCAGGCTGGCCAGGCGTGCGCCTTCGGCGTTGCTGCTGACCGGGCGGCGTTCCACGTCGGGCAGGTGGTGGCTCAGCCAAGCATGGCACTGGGCCAGCGCCTGCGGGTGGGCGCACACGGCCTCGATGCCCTGCTGGTCGTTCTGCTTGCGCAGCAGGTTGTGGCGGATGAACAGGCTGGTCTCGCCGATGATGGACAGCGGCGTGTGCAGGAACAGGTCCAGCGACCGCGCCACCACGCCTTCGGTGCTGTTTTCCACCGGCACCACGCCGAAGTCGGCCGCACCGGTGGCGGTGGTGTGGAAGACCTCGTCGATGCTGGCGCACAGCACGCGCACCAGCGAGCTGCCGAAAAAGCCCAGCGCCGCTTCTTCGCTGAACGTGCCGGCCGGGCCCAGGTAGGCCACGCGCGTGGGTGTTTCAAGAGCGCGGCAGGCCGACATGATCTCGCGCCAGATCGGCGCCACGCTGGTGTTCTGCAGCGGGCCGGGGTTGCTGGCCTTCAGGCCGTCGATCACCTGCGCTTCGCGCTCAGGGCGGAACACCACCGAGCCTTCTTTTTTCTTCAGCTCGCCGACGGCCAGCGCCAAGCCGGCCCGCCGGTTCAGCAGAGCCAGCAGGTCGCGGTCGACGGCGTCGATCTGGCCACGCAAGGCCAGCAGGTCGCCTGCCGGCGCGGGCGTGCCCGCTTCACTCATGGCCGGGAGGCGCCGGGGGCCGGCGCCGTGGCGTTGGACGCTGCCGCGGCAGCCTCCAGACGTTTCACGATGGACTGCTCCAGCGCCTTCAGCTTGGGCTCCAGCGTGGGGCGCAGTTCGGGCACCAGCTTCTCCAACAGGCCGCGGTTCAGTTCAGCGCTCATGCCGGCCAGTTTCTTGTAGGCCGGCGACTCCAGCAGCGTGACCAGCTGCTTCAGTTCGTCTTCGGTGAAGCGCTCTTCCAGCGCGGCGCCGATGGTGCTGGGCGACAGCTTGTTCGCGCGTTCCTTGGCCAGTGTGCCGGCTTCTTCCGCGTACTTGCGGGCGTCGCCCTGGATGTCGCGCCACAGCGCTTCGCGCTTGTCGGCCGGCAGGCGCTGCAGCGCATTGCCGGCCTGCTGCAGCATCTGCGCGGCAGGTTGTTCGGCCACCTGGCGGGCAGTGCCTTCGATGCCGGGCATCTGCACCGCCAGCAGGCGGGCCACCAGGGCTTTTTTGGCCGGCGACGAAGGCGCTGCCGCGGGTTTCGCTGCAGCCGCCGGAGCGGCGGGTTTGGCCGGTGCGGCCGGGCTGCCCTGGGCCAGGGCCGAACCCGCGAACAGGGCGGCGCTGGTCAGCGCGGCCGCCAGGGCCGTGCGCGAAAAGGTGTAGGGCAGGGCGTTCAAGCGTTCTCCGGGCCAGCGGCGTCGCCGGCGTTGTCAGTAGAGGGGGTGCTGTCGGTGTCGGCGTCGGTGCCTTCACCGGCGGTGTCGTTCTGGGCGTCGTTCTCGACGATGCGCTGCAGGCCGCTGAGCTTGCTGCCGCCGTCCAGGGCGATCAGCGTCACGCCTTGCGTGGCGCGGCCGAGTTCGCGGATCTCGCTGACGCGGGTGCGCACCAGCACGCCCTTGTCGGTGATCAGCATGATCTCGTCGTTGGCGTGCACCAACGTGGCGGCCACGACGCGGCCGTTGCGCTCGCTTTGTTGGATGGCGATCATGCCCTTGGTGCCGCGGCCGTGGCGCGTGTACTCCACGATGCTCGTGCGCTTGCCATAGCCATTTTCGGTGGCCGTCAGCACACTTTGGGTTTCGTCTTCGGCCACCAGCATGGCGATGACGTTCTGGCCTTCTTCCAGCGTCATGCCCTTCACGCCGCGCGACTGGCGACCGTGGGGCGTGACGTCCTGTTCGTCGAAGCGCACGGCCTTGCCGCCGTCGCTGAACAGCATCACGTCGTGCTGGCCGTCGGTCAGGGCTGCACCGATCAGCACGTCGCCCTCGTCCAGCGTGACGGCGATGATGCCGGCCTTGCGCGGGTTGCTGAAGTCGTCCAGCGGCGTCTTCTTCACGATGCCCTTGGCCGTGCACATGAAGATGAACTGGTCGGCCGGGAAGCGGCGTGCTTCACCGGTCAGCGCCAGCACCACGGTGATTTTTTCGCCCGGCTGCAGCGGGAACATGTTGACGATGGGCTTGCCGCGGCTGTTGCGGCTGCCTTGCGGCACTTCCCACACTTTCAGCCAATACACCCGGCCATGGTCGCTGAAGCACAGCAGCCAGTCGTGGGTGTTGGCGATGAAGAGCTGGTCGATCCAGTCGTCTTCCTTGGTCTGCGTGGCCTGCTTGCCGCGGCCGCCGCGTTTTTGTGCGCGGTATTCCGTGAGCGGCTGGCTCTTGATGTAGCCGGTGTGGCTCAGCGTCACCACCATGTCGGTGGGCGTGATCAGGTCTTCCGTGCCCAGTTCCAGCGCGTTGCGCTCGATGACGCTGCGGCGGGCACCCAGCTTGCTTTGGCCGAACTCCAGGCGCAGGGCGGTCAGCTCTTCGCTGATGATGAAGGTCACGCGCTCAGGTTTGGCCAGGATGTCCAGCAGGTCGGCGATCTGCGCCATCACCTCGCGGTACTCGCCGATGATCTTGTCCTGCTCCAGGCCGGTCAGGCGCTGCAGGCGCATCTGCAGAATCTCTTGGGCCTGGTCGTCGCTGAGGCGGTACAGGCCGTCGGCCTGCAGGCCGTAACCGGCGGGCAGACCTTCAGGACGGTAGGCGTCGCGGCCGCCGGCCGTGCCTTGTTCGGCGCGCGAGAGCATGTCGCGCACCATGGCGCTGTCCCAGCCCTTGGCCATCAGCGCGGCCTTGGCCATGGGCGGCGTCGGGCTGGTCTTGATGGTCTCGATGAACTCGTCGATGTTGGCCAGGGCCACGGCCAGGCCTTCCAGCACGTGGCCGCGTTCGCGTGCCTTGCGCAACGCGAACACCGTGCGGCGGGTGACGACCTCGCGGCGGTGCTCCAGGAAGATGGCGACCAGGTCCTTCAGGTTGCACAACTTCGGCTGACCGTCGATCAGCGCCACCATGTTGATGCCGAAGGTGTCCTGCAGCTGCGTCTGCTTGTACAGGTTGTTCAACACCACCTCGGGCACTTCACCGCGCTTGAGCTCGATGACCACCCGCATGCCGGACTTGTCGCTCTCGTCCTGGATGTGGCTGATGCCCTCGATTTTCTTCTCGTGCACCAGCTCGGCGATGCGCTCCAGCAGCGTCTTCTTGTTGACCTGGTAGGGGATCTCGTCAACGATGATCGATTGCCGCTGGCCACGGTCGATGTCTTCGAAGTGGCACTTGGCGCGCATCACCACCTTGCCGCGGCCGGTGCGGTAACCCTCGCGCACACCGTTCAGGCCATAGATGATGCCGGCCGTGGGGAAGTCCGGCGCCGGGATGATCTCCATCAGTTCGTCGATGGTGGCTTCCGGGAACTTCAGCAGGTGCAGGCAGGCGTCCACCACCTCGTTCAGGTTGTGTGGCGGGATGTTCGTGGCCATGCCCACGGCGATGCCGGCCGCGCCGTTCACCAGCAGGTTGGGCAGGCGCGCGGGCAGCACGGTGGGCTCTTTTTCAGAGCCGTCGTAGTTGGGCGCGAAATCGACGGTTTCCCGGTCGATGTCTTCCAGCATCTCGTGCGCGATCTTCGCCAGGCGGATTTCCGTGTACCGCATGGCGGCGGCGTTGTCGCCGTCGATGGAGCCGAAGTTGCCCTGGCCGTCCACCAGCATGTGGCGCAACGAGAAGTCCTGCGCCATGCGCACGATGGTGTCGTACACCGCGGTGTCGCCGTGCGGGTGGTACTTACCGATCACGTCACCGACGATGCGGGCACTTTTCTTGTACGGGCGGTTCCAATGGTTGGACAGCTCGTGCATGGCGAACAACACCCGCCGGTGCACGGGCTTCAGGCCGTCGCGCGCATCGGGCAGCGCGCGGCCGACGATCACGCTCATCGCGTAATCGAGGTAGGACCGCCGCATCTCTTCTTCAAGACTGACGGGGAGAGTTTCCTTGGCGAACTGGGACATGCAGCGGTGCGGCGTGGTGGGCGTGGAGGGCGCGCTGCACACAGGCCCGGCACAAGGTGCATGCAGGTGGGTGTGGCGCGCGACGCAAAACCTCAGATTCTAAGTGGGGCCCAGAGCCCCTCGGCCTGTCGCATGGCAGCAACAACCTGGGCCGCTTCTGCGCGCTGGCCGCTCAAAATGCCGGCCATCCGACGCCCTATGGCACAATGAGTTGTCGGTGGTAAGTGCCCGCAGCAGTGGGAATTTGCCCGTGATTTCAAGCTTTCCGTTTTGGACGTAACGCAGGCTTGCTGCGGCTTTCCTCGAGAGGAGAATCATGAAGAAATTGAACAAGGTGGCGGTGTTGTTTGCATCGGCCGCACTTGCCGCCCCGATCGCTGCATTCGCTCAAGCGAAGCCGGTCGATAACTGGCGCGCCGCTGATGGCACGCCCTGGAAGAACGGTTCTAACGAACTGTGCTGGCGTGACGCCAGCTGGACGCCGGCCACGGCCGACGAAAAGTGCGACGGCGCCGTGAAGCCGCCCGCGCCCGCACCCAAGCCTGCTCCGGCTCCGGCGCCCGCGCCCGCTCCGGTCGCGCCTGTCGCCCCGCCTGTTGCCCCGGCTGTGCTCGCTCCTAAGCCTGCTCCCGCTCCGGCCCCGGCCCCCGCAGCGCCCGTCAGCGAGAAGGTCACCTTCGCCGCCGACGCGTTCTTCGACTACGCCAAGTCTGACCTGAAGCCCGAAGCCAAGGCCAAGCTGGACGACCTGGTCAGCAAGACCGCTGGCGTCAACCTGGAAGTCGTCATCGCTGTGGGTCACACCGACTCCACCGGTAACGTCGAACTGAACCAGAAGCTGTCCGTGGCCCGCGCCGACGCCGTGAAGAACCACCTGGTTTCCAAGGGCATCGAGAAGAACCGCGTGTACACCGAAGGCAAGGGCGACAAGCAGCCCGTGGCCTACAACAAGACCAACGAAGGCAGCGCGAAGACCCTCCGCGTGGAAGTCTAGTTCGTCGGTACCCGCACCAAGAAGTGATGCCGCGGGCCGCGCAAGCGGCCCTTC
>JBKCUM010000106.1:0-6629 GCA_046318395.1 Rubrivivax sp. | reverse complement strand
GCGCAGCGGGTCGCGTCCTTTGGCGAGGGCGGCGATTTTGGCTTTGACCGGGTCGAAATCGACAAACCACGATTTGAAGATGGCTTGCGCCATGGCTTCGAGGGTTTGGTTGAGGCGACGGTTGAGGTCGATTTTTTGGTCAAGGTCTCGCAATATTTTCGAGATGCGCACTTGCTCCGCACGATCCTGTGGAAGTGGAATTTGAATGGCTCGAACGGACGTTAGAGCCTGTGCTATTGCCGGAACCCCCACCTGAGAAACATTGGAAAGAAGTCGAGACTGCCCTGCCGGTGACTTCAAGAAGTAGTAGACAAAATATGGATCAACTCTCTCTATGTCAAATGACATCTTGAGCTGGCTCTGCGAGACAATATACTCTTCGTATCTTGAATGCTCAGGGATCAATCCAACCTGACCGAGAGTCCCGCGGTGGGTGATTACGATATCCAGTCTGCGCGCCTTTGCGGACTCCAGTTCATCAGCTTTCTCTGGAGTCAAGAAGTCGAAGCTTGACTCGTCGAGGTAGGTCGAGTTCAGATTTCCGCCCTTGATTACGGGAACGCCTACGGTAGTGAAATTCTCCGCCTTAATTTTCGAGCCGAATGGCCCCATAGCGAAGGCGCTCTTGGTCTGAGCCTTTAGCTGCTCGAGCGGTACTTCTGCCCACTTAGGCGCCATAGCCCAACCCCGCTAAGTTCTTCTTGATCTCACCCTCCAGCTTGGCACTCTCTGCAAACTGCTCCGCCAACTGCGCCGTCAGCCGCGCCATCTTGTCGGCAAACACTTCGCCGTCTGCCTCCTGCTCCGCAGCGCCCACATAACGCCCTGGCGTCAGCACATGCTCGTGCTGGCGGATGTCGGCCAGCGAGGCTGAATAGCAAAAGCCCGGCACGTCTTCATAGCCCTCGCCCTGCTGCCAGGCGTGGAAGGTGTCGGCCACCTGCTTGATGTCGTCCACCGTGAAGTCCCGCAGCACGCGGTCTTTCATGTAGCCCAGCTGCCGGGCGTCGATGAACAAGAACTGCCCGCGCCGGTCGCGCTTCTTCTTGTCCAGGTTGAAGCCGTTGGCCTTGTCTTTCGTCAGGAACCAAATGCAGGCCGGGATCTGCGTGTTGGTGAACAGCTGGCCGGGCAGGGCCACCATGCATTCCACGTAGTCCCGCTCCACCAGCTGCTTGCGGATCTCGCCTTCGTTGTTGGTGTTGCTGCTCATCGAGCCATTGGCCAGCAGCAGCGCCATGCTGCCGGTGGGGGCCAGGTGGGCCAGCATGTGCTGCAGCCAGGCGAAGTTGGCATTGCCCTGGGGCGGCGTGCCAACGACCCAGCGCCAGTCTTTCTCCAGCTTGGCGTTCCACCACTCCTTCATGTTGAAGGGCGGGTTGGCCATCACGTAGTCGGCGCGCAGGTCGGGGTGCAGGTCGTTCAACAGGGTGTCGCCGGGTTGGCCACCGAAGTTGAAGTCCAGGCCGCGGATGGCCATGTTCATGGCCGCCAGCTTCCAGGTGGTGGGGTTGCTTTCCTGGCCGTAGACGCTGATCTGGCCCGTCTTGCCTTTCGCCAGTACACCGCCGTGCTGGGCGATGAATTCTTCGCTCTGCACAAAGAAGCCGCCGGAGCCCATGGCGGGGTCGTACACGCGGCCTTTGAAGGGCTGCAGCATTTCCACGATCAGTGTGACGATGGCTTTGGGCGTGTAGTACTGGCCACCCTTCTTGCCCTCGGCCAGCGCGAACTGGCCCAGGAAGTACTCGTACACATGGCCCAGGATGTCTTTGCTCTTCAGGTTCAGCGGCTGGCCGTTGTAGCTGGGCTGGCTGAAGTGGGTGTCGGAGAAGTGGGCGATCAGGTCGGCCAGCTTGTGGCTGTCGATCTGGGTGCGTGCGAACTCTTTGTTCAGCACGTTCTTCAGCTTGCCGTTCTCGCGCTCGACGGCGTCCATGGCGTTGTCAATCAGCCAGCCCACCGTGCGCATCTTGTCGGGCACCATGATCGGAACGCCCGTGGCTTCGTTGCGTTCGTAGCGGCCATCGCTGTCGCGCTTGGGCACTTGCCAGGGCAGCTCGGCGCCGGGGGGCAGTTGTGCCAGGTCTTTCAGCGTTTGCCAGCGCGCTTCAAACGGCACCCAGAAGACGTTTTTCTCTGTGTAGTAATCGCGAACTTCCAACTCTGCGGCAAGGTTGGCCTCGTACGCTGCCGTGCCAGCGCCCCCGTATTCGTCGGGGGCCATGAAGTAGTCGTGCTCGGGGTTCTGAAACTGTTGGCGCAGTTCGCTCTGCCGCTCTTCAAAAGCGTCAGACACGTACTTCAGGAAGATCAGGCCCAGCACCACATGCTTGTAGACCGAGGCATCCAGGGCGGAGCGCAGCTTGTCGGCGGCGGTCCAGAGCTTCTTTTCCAGCTCGTTGAAGAAGGCTTGTTCGTGGTGGTGCATTGCAGTGTCCATGGGCCCAAGGACGGGCGCAGCCTGCAGTTTTAACCTGTTACGCCGCGCTCACATGCCCTTGAACAAATGCGCGTACAGCCGGCTGGCCGTCAGCACCTCGGGCCGGCCACGCAGGTGCAGGAAGACCTTGCCGGACTCATCGCGCCGCGCCGTGGTGATGCAGCGGGCCTGCACCACGGTGCCGCGGTGCACCTGCCAGAAGAGCTGGGGGTCCAGCTGCGGCAGCAGTTCGCGCAGGCTGGTGCGGATCAGGTGTTCCTTGTCGGCGGTGATGACGCGCACGTACTTGTCGGCGGCTTCGAAGTACAGCACCTCGTCCACCGGCACCAGGTGCACCACCGCGCCCACCTGGGCCTGGCTGACCTCCAGCCGCGGCGCGGCTGCCGCGGTGGCAGCCACCGCGCCCGTGCCCAGGCCGGCGCCAGTGCCCAGCAGGGCGCGCAGTTGGGCCAGCACCGGGGCCAGGGCGGGGTCTTCCAGCGGGCTGGCCGGTGGGGCCGATGGGGCTGACGAGGCAGGCGGTACGCGGTCGGCCAGCCGTGCCTGCAGGCGCTGCACGCAGGCCGCCAGGCGGGGGCCGTCCACGGGCTTCACCAGGTAGTCCACGGCCTGGGCTTCGAAGGCCTGCAGGGCGTACTGGTCGTAGGCGGTGACGAACACCAGCAGCGGGAACGGCGTGCCCGCCGGCCAGTCTTCGGCCAGGGCCTGGGCGGCTTCCAGGCCGGTGCAGCCGGGCATGCGGATGTCCAGGAAACACACGTCGGGCCGTTGCGCCAGGGCTTGCTGCACGGCGCTGTCGCCGTCGCCCACCAAGGCGGCGATCTGCAGCTGCGGCCAGGCGCGGGCCAGTTCGGCCTGCAGGCCAGCGGCCAGCAGGGGTTCGTCTTCGGCGATGAGGGCGCGGGGCGGGTTCATGCGGGGGTGGCGTTCGTCGGCAGGGGCAGGGTGACGGTGGCCAACACGCCACCGTCGTCGTCGGGCGCGGCCTCCAGCCGCAGCTGGGCGCGTTCACCGTAGAGCGTGGCCAGGCGTTGGCGCACCTGGCCCACGCCGAAGCCGGTGCCGGTGGAAGGCACGGCGCCCAGGCCCAGGCCGGTGTCGCGCACCTGCAGACACAGCTGGCCAGCGTCGGCGCTGGCCCGCACCTGCAGGCGGCCGCCGGCCACCTTGGGCTCCAGGCCGTGCTGGATGGCGTTTTCCACCAGCGGCTGCAGCAGCAGCGGGGGCACGGGCAGGTTGCGCAGGGCTTCGGGCAGTTGCAGGTCCACTTGCAGGCGCGGGCCCATGCGCACGGCCATCAGGGCCAGGTAGTCGCGCAGGCGGTCGAACTCGGCGGCCAGTGGGTGGCTGTCGTGGCGCGAGGCCTGCAGCGTGGCGCGCAGGTAGCTGATGATGTGGTCCAGCATGCCCTGGGCGCGCTGGGCGTCCAGGCCGATCAGCACCCGCAGGTTCGCCAGCGTGTTGAACAGCATGTGCGGCTCCAGCTGGCTTTGCAGCAGGCGCAGCTGGGTTTCGGTGGCCAGGCGTTGCGCGGCTTCGGCCTGTGCGCGCGCGGCGGCCAGGCGTTCCAGCGCGCTCAGCACGGCCACGGCGATCAACGTGCCCAGCAGGCACAGCAGCAGGGTCACCTGCATGGTGCTGCTGCGCCACTGCAGCAGGCTGGGCGACACCTTGCCGGTGACCTGGTCGCCCAACCACATGCCCAGCGTGGGGCCCAGCAGCACCGCCAGCAGGCTGCCGGGGATGACACCGGCCCAGCCGCTGTGCACACCGTGGGCCGCGGCGGGCTGGCCGGCGCGGCGCTGGCGTGCGGCGCTGAGACGCTGGGCCAGGTGCATGGTCAGGCCCACGGTGGCCGTGCAGACCAGGCCGATGCACACCGAGTAGCCCAGGTTGGACCAGAAGCCGCGGCCGCTGATGGCCGTCAGCAGCGCGGCGATGCCCAGGCACAGGCCGCCCACCACGGCCCCGTGCGACACCAGGCGCTGGCGCAGCGTCTGGCCGGTGGAAGAAGTGGTGGCGGTCATGGGAGGTGGCCAGTGCAGGTGCGGGGCACAGTGTGGGCGTGTTGGGTGTGGTGGGCGTGAGGGGCGTGAACGTCGTGAGGGGCGGTGCCGCCCGCCGCTGCACCAGCCGCCATGATGGCAGCACGCGGTGCAGGGCCCCGTTCAACGCAGCTGTTGCTGCATGAAGCTGGCCACGGCGTCCCAGGCCTGTTGGCGTTCTGCCGCCGGGAAGCCCGGGTTCAGCTGGCCACCGCGCGGGTGCACGGCGCCCACGCTGCGCGCCAAGCCCTCGGGCCAGGGGCCCAGCAGGTCGAAGTGGCTGGCCTGTGGCAGGTGGGCCAGCGGGCGGCAGGCGCTGCAGGCCTTCAGCACATGGCCGCTGTGCCAAGTGGCGGGCAGCATGGTGTCGGCCCCGGCACTGACCACGCCCACCGGCACGCGCACGGCGGCCAGGCTGTCGGTGCTGAAGATGGCGGCCACCGGCACGGCCACGCTGACGGCGGCGATGCGGGCGTCGGGCCGCGGGTCGGTTTCACCGGCGGGGCGGCCGCCGTGTTCGGCCTTCAGCGCTTCGGGCCACTGGGCTTCTGCCAGGCCCTTGGCCGCTTCAAAGCTGGCGCGGCGTGCGGCCTGGGCTTGGAGCGTGGGCAGGCCGTTGTAGCAAAAGCCCAGGTCGTCTTGCGTGTTGCAGTGTTGCACCAGGCGGCCCACGCTCCAGCGGGCACCGGCCAGCGACAGGGCCGTCACCCCACCGGCCGACATGCCGTGCACGCCAACGCGGTCCAGCTTCAGCAGGCCAGCCCATTGCGGGTGGCGCGCCAGGGCGTCCAGCGTGCGGGTGACTTCCAACGGGCGGGTGGCGAAGGCCTCGGGCCCGGCGCGGCGGTGGTCGGCGAAGTTGTCGCCCGCGTGCAGTGGCTGCGCCACCACGAAACCGGCGCGCGCCAGGGTGGCGGCCAGTTGGTGGTCGGGCAAGGGGCTGCCGGCCGTGCCGTGCGACAGCACCACCAGGCGGTGCGGGCCGGGGCTGGGCGCGGCGCCCACGGCCACGTCCAGCGTGAACGGGCCCATGGCCACCGGCCGGCTGGCCTGGGCCGTGGGGTAGACCAGGGTGACGGACTGGTCCAGGCCGTCCAGTTTCAGTTCGGTGAAGCCCACCTGGGCTTGGGCGGCGGTGGCACTGAACAGGGCACTGGCGGCCAGGGGCAGGGTGCGGGCCCAGGCGGCCAGGCGGCGCAGAGGGTGGTGACGGTTGGCGGCGGTGGTGGTGTGGAACATGGTGCGGTCGGTTGACGGGCCCCTGCTGGGGCGGTGACCGCACTGTGCCCAGCCGCCCTGTGCCCGGCCACGGCCGCGCGACGGAGGCGCAGGGGCGTTCGTGGAATGGGGGGTGGGCGGCGTGAAATGAGGTGACGGAGGAGGCGCCGAGGTCGAACGCAGGCCTGGTGGGGCATGCCTGTGGGGGCGGAAGGGCCGTCTGCGGTGGGTTCTGTGCCGACGGGCAAGGTTTGATGTCGGCCACAACCCGTCATCCGTCTGATGGCCGGATAGCCGACGGTCGCTTGATCTGGGTGGATCCCGGGTCAATCCAGCTGCAGCGCCCGGAACACTGGAAAGTCCCTGCGTATCGCCGTGCAGTAACGTTCCAGCAGGGCTGGCCACCATCGACGCGTGGTCATCGCCCGGTCTAACGAAGGCGCGTACGTCGTGGGTGTCCCTGGGCTCCCAGCGAATCGCACCGCCGGGCAGGCAGCGCTATCGGGTACTGCGGACTCTTCGGCAACCGGCGCCGCGACGAGATGCAGTTCAGCGTGGGTGGGCGGGCTTCACCGGAAACCGCTTGCTCACCGCACAGCCACTGGCCGCTCTTGAGTCAGGGATTTGTCGAATTGTGGGAACAGCACCCTGTTCTCCAACCGGATGTGCTCCTGCAGGTCCTCGGCGAACCGCCAAGTCGCAGTGCAAAGTTGGATCCAGGTGCGGCAAGCATTGCCGGGCGGCGTCGCTTGATGAGTCAAGGCCAGCAACAGCGCGAGTCGGTGAGCATGTTCCTCATGCTCGGACATCATGACGCAGATCGGGTGGGTGACGAAAGAACTGCCGCCCCGCGCCAGCATCGGAAAGAGGATCGTCTCCTCCTTCTCCATGTGCGCCAGTAGTTCGCAGTGCATCGACGTCAG
>JBKCUM010000105.1:0-58189 GCA_046318395.1 Rubrivivax sp. | reverse complement strand
CCTTGAATGAGAAGGTCTGCCCAAGCTTGCGCGGCGACGCCTAACCCCTCGCTCAAGCGGAGCGCCAACGGCAGGCCACCAGGCCCGGGCTGGTGGTACTCGGTACATTTTCACCAGCCCGGGCCCGGCGTCCAGCCGTTGTCGCCCGCTTAGCTCGAACGTTAGGCCGCAAAACCAGCCGTGAGTCTTCTCTACCAGGAGCGAACACATGTCCAGTTCTAACCGTAGCCCATCAGACATCTACCCAAGCATCACGTACAACGACGCGCAAGCCGCGATCGACTGGCTATGCAAGGCCTTCGGATTCACAAGACGCTTCGTAGTGCCGGGACCGAACGGACGCGTCGAGCACTCAGAGTTGAGCCTTGGAACTAGCGTAGTGATGGTTGGATCACCGAAACCCGAGCTCGGACGTCTTAGCCCAATTGGATTGGCTGGTGTCTGTCAAGCGTTGAACGTCTACGTGGAAGACCCGGATGAACACTACCGCATTGCCGTCGCGGCTGGCGCCCGTGTGATCAGAGAACTAAGAACCGAAGACTACGGCGCACGCGGATACGAGGTACTAGTGTCCTGTCCCGTTAGTTGCTGGCATTAATCGTGCATGCCAGTGCGGTATCTTGGGGACGGAGATACCGCGATGAGAACAGGCAGACCGAAGGTCGAGTTGCTGCTGTCGGATGAGGAGCGTTCGCAGCTTCAGTCGTTCGCGCGAAGCCGGTCGCTGCCGGCGGCCTTGAGTGCGCGAGCGCGCATCGTCCTGAGCAGTGCCGATGGTGAGCCGAATAACGCCATCGCCGAACGACTGGACCTGACAAAGGCCACGGTGGGCAAGTGGCGCGCTCGGTTCATCGAACGGCGCATCCCAGGCCTGTACGACGACGTGCGCCCGGGCAAGCCCCGCACGATCGATGACGAACGCGTGGCGCACTTGATCAAGACCACGCTGCACACCAAGCCAGCCAATGGCTCGACGCATTGGAGCGTGCGCACAGTGGCAGCCGAGACGGGCATCTCCAAGACCAGCGTCGCTCGGTACTTTCAACTGTTCGGCCTGCAGCCCCATCGCACCGAAGGTTTCAAGCTGTCCAACGACCCATTCTTCATCGAGAAGTTGCGCGACGTGGTTGGCCTGTACCTGAGCCCGCCAGACAACGCGCTGGTGATCTGCGTGGACGAGAAGAGCCAGTGTCAGGCGCTGGAGCGCACTCAGCCGATGCTGCCGATGGGCTTCGGCTACGTCGAGGGAGTCACCCACGACTACAAGCGCCACGGCACGACCACGCTGTTTGCCGCCCTGAATGTGCTCAACGGAGCGGTGATGGCGGCCTGCAAGCCGCGACATCGGCATCAGGAATTTCTGTCTTTCTTGCGCGAGATCGACAAAGCCGTGCCAGCCGAGTTGGACGTTCACTGCATCTGCGACAACTACGCCACCCACAGCCACCCCAAGGTCAAGGCCTGGCTGGCCACGAGGCCGCGCTGGCACATGCACTTCATCCCGACCTACAGCTCTTGGCTGAACCAAGTCGAGAGATTCTTCGCGCTGATCACTGACAAGGCCATTCGGCGCGGATCCTTTACCAGCGTCAAACAACTCGTGCAGCGCATCGACCACTTCGTCGCTGCGCACAACGCCAACTGCCAGCCCTTCAAGTGGACCGCTACCGCAGATTCCATCCTGGAAAAACTACATCGACTTTGTGCACGTATCAGCGGGACAGGACACTAGCGGGCCGGGCAGCGTCCGCTGCGGCCCGTTTCCCGCCTTCTCACCCCGTTGCTTCCCCGTTTCCAGAGACCCGAGACCCCCATGACAGCCTCCACCCCCGCCGCCGAGGCGAGCGCGCCGACCCAGCAGCAGTCCACGCTGTTCGGCCACCTGCCCGATGGGCGGGCCGTCTTCGCCCACACCTTGCAGCGCGGTGCGCTGCGCCTGACCGCGCTGGACCTGGGCGGCATCGTCAGCGCGCTGTGGGTGCCCGACGCCGCTGGCCGCTTGGCCAACGTGGTGCTGGGTTTCGAACACCTGCAGGACTACGCCACCCGCAACCCCCACTTCGGCGTGTTGGTGGGCCGCTGTGGCAACCGCATCGCCCACGGCCGCTTCACGCTGGACGGCCAGACCCACCAGCTGGACTGCAACGATGGCCCGCACAGCTTGCACGGTGGCCGCGGTGGCTTCGGCCAACGCCTGTGGCGGGCCGAGGTGGAAGACGGCGGCCCGGCATTGGGCGCGGTGCTGGCGCTGCACCTGCGCAGCGAGGATGGCGACCAGGGCTACCCCGGCGCGCTGGACGTGTGCGTGCGCTACAGCCTGCCGGACGCCCACACCTGGGCCGTGGACTACCAGGCGCGCAGCGACCGCGCCACGCTGGTGAACCTGACCCAGCACAGCTACTTCAACCTGGCCGGCCGCGGCACCGTGCACGGGCACCGGTTGACGCTGCCCGCCAGCACCTTCGACGCCGTGGCGCCCGGGTTGATTCCCCAGGGCCGCTGCCCGGTGGACGACACGCCTTTCGACTTCCGCCAGCCGGTGGCCGTGGGCGCGCGCCTGCCGCAGGCCCACCCCCAGCTGGCCGTGGCCGGGGGCTACGACCACCACTGGTGGCTGGACCGGCCGGTTCCGCTGGGCAGCGACACCTTGGCCTTGACGGCCCACCTGCACTGCCCTGACAGCGGTCGCGACCTGCAGCTGTTCACCGACCAGCCCGGTCTGCAGTTCTACAGCGGCAACTTCCTCGATGGCAGCCTGCCCGCGCCCGGCGGCGGTGGCCACCGGCGTGGCGCCGGCCTGTGCCTGGAGCCGCAGCATGCGCCCAACGCCATCAACCGCGGTGGCGAGGCCGGCGTGGTGGCGCCGGTGTTGCGGCCGGGCGCGGTTTGGCGCAGCCGGTCTTGCTACGTGTTCGGGCGGCCGTTGGCGGCGCAGTGGCCCGCCTGAGGCGCCCCGCGCGCAGACGCCGCCGCGGCCGGGCCGCAAACAGACGCCGCCGCGGCTGAGCCGCGGCGGTGCGCACCAGCCACCCAGGGCCGGTGCGGGGCGTCACCGCCCAAGGCGGCGTGCCTCAGGCCTTGGCGGCGCTGCGCGGGCGCACGCTGACCGACACCGTGCGGCCCTGGGCCATGGCACGCTGGCGGCGTTTGGGCACCTCGGGCGCCCCGGCGCGGTAGACCTCGGTCAGCAGGTCCAGCATCTGTTGGCGGTCGGGCAGCGGCGCACCGGCTTTGCGGCGGCATTCCAGCGCACGGTCCAGCGCGCCGTCCAGGCCGTTGCGTTCCACAGAGAAGCGCGAGCTGCAGCGTCGGCCGGTGCGCGGCTCGGGCCAGGTGGCCACCACGTTCAGCACCGTGGACAGGCTGTAGTGCAGCCATTCGAAGCGGATGCCGGCGGCCGGCGTGGGGCTCAGCCGGGTGCGGCGGCCCAGCGGCGAACCGCCGCGTGGGTGGCCCAGTTCCAGGCCCAGGGCTTCGGCCGTGCGGGTGGCCTCGGCCAGGGCCTGGGCTTCACCGCCGTACTTGCGGGCGGCGAAGCTGCGCGACAGACCGGGGCCACCGGTGCCGATGCGCACTTGCCAGGCTTCGATCTGGCCGTTGCGGCGCAGCGCGACCAGGTGGGCGCGCAGAGGGGGGGTGTTTTGCTGTGCGGTGTTCTTGTTCGACATGAAGACGGTGAATCGCTGGTGCCGTGCAACACACTCTGTCGGTGGTTGTCAACGGGGCTGGCCAACCTGTTGGGTCCGAAATGCTAGGGCATTCATCAATTCGGTGGAAGGTTTTACCCATGGCAGGGCCTGCCATCGGGCGCGGCCCGTGCAAAAAACAACGGTCGGTGTTAGCGGTGGTGCTGTTTCGCTGCCGCCGGTCACCCGGCGGGGGGTGTCAGCCCACGTGCAGGCGCGGCGCGGCGCGGCGGTCCAGCACACGGCCCACCACCGCGGCCTGGCCGAAGCCGTGGCGGGCGAAGGTGGCCAGCACGGCGTCCAGGCTGTCGGCGCTGCAGGCCACCAGCAGGCCGCCGCTGGTCTGCGGGTCGGTCAGCAGGGCGCGGTCTTCGGCGGCGAAGTCGGCGGCCAGTTGCACCTCGGCGCCATAACCGGCCCAGTTGCGGCCGCTGGCGCCGGTGATGAACCCCTGCTGCGCCAGGCCGCGCACGCCGTCCAGCAGCGGCACCTGGGGCCAGTGGATCTGCACGTCGCAGCGCGCACCCCGCGCCATCTCCAGGCCGTGGCCAGCCAGGCCGAAGCCGGTGACGTCGGTCAGGGCGTGCACGCCGGGCAGGGCGGCCAGGTCGGGGCCGGGGGTGTTCAGCTTCGTCGTGTTTTGGATCATCTGCGCGTAGCCGGCCTCACCCAGCTGGCCTTTTTTCAGCGCCGCGCTCATCACGCCCACGCCCAGCGGTTTGCCCAGCACCAGCAGGTCGCCGGGTTGGGCGTCGGCGTTGCGCTTCACCAGCTTGGGGTGGATGAGGCCCAGCGCCACCAGGCCATAGATGGCTTCCACCGAGTCGATGGTGTGGCCGCCGGCGATGGGGATGCCCGCGGCGCGGCAGGTGGCCGCGCCGCCTTCCAGCACGCGCCCGATGGTGGCCGTGCTCAGCACGTTGATGGGCATGCCCACCAGGGCCAGGGCCAGGATGGGGCGGCCGCCCATGGCGTACACATCGCTGATGGCGTTGGTGGCCGCGATGCGCCCGAAGTCGAAGGGGTCGTCGACGATAGGCATGAAGAAGTCGGTGGTGGCGATCAGCGCCTGCTCGTCGTTCAGCCGGTAGACGGCGGCGTCGTCCGCGGTTTCGATGCCCACCAACAGTTCTTTGGGGATGGGCAGGGCGGCCGTGCCCTTCAAGATTTCGCTGAGCACGCCGGGCGCGATCTTGCAGCCGCAGCCGCCGCCATGCGACAGCGAGGTCAGCCGGGGCTCGGAGGTGGTGGCGGGCGTGGCAGCGGTGGTCATGGCGGGCGGTTCCGGGCAAGGGGCCAAAAGGCGAAGCCCGTCAGCATAGCCCGACCCCGCCGAGGCCGCCCACCGCCCCACGCCAGGCCAGCGCAGCCGGCGACGGAACCCGTTACAGTGCGGGCCGCCCCGATTCGGCCGGCTTCACCGCACGGCCGCGCGGCACCGAGTTACCCGCCAACCTCGACTCCTGGAGTCCACCCATGTTCCGCACCTCTTCTTTGGTGGCGCGCCGCGCGCTGCTGGCCGCTTCTTTGCTGGCCGTTGTTCCCTTGGTCCAGGCGCAGCAGGTGCTGCGCGTCACCGCCATCCCTGACGAGAGCCCCACCGAGCTGGCGCGCAAAGCCGGGCCGCTGGTGAAGTACCTGGAGAGCAAGCTCGGCGTGAAGGTGGAGTACACGCCCGTCACCGACTACGCCGCCGCCGTGGAAGTGCTGGTGAACAAGAAGGTGGACCTGGCCTGGTTCGGCGGTTTCACCTTCGTGCAGGCCCATGTGCGCTCGGGTGGCAAGGTCATCCCGCTGGTGCAGCGCGAAGAAGACGAAAGATTCCGTTCGGTCTTCGTCACCGGCGACCCCAGCATCAAGACCCTGGCCGACCTGAAGGGCAAGGACTTCAGCTTCGGTTCGCAAAGCTCCACCAGCGGCCACCTGATGCCGCGCAGCTTCCTGCTGCAGAACGGCATCAACCCCGACAAGGACTTCAAGCGAGTGGCCTTCAGCGGCGCGCACGACGCCACCGCGGCCGGCGTGGCCGCTGGCAAGGTGCAGGCCGGTGCGCTGAACATCTCGGTGTGGGACAAGTTGGTGGCCGAGAAGAAGGTGGACACCAGCAAGGTGTCGGTCTTCTACACCACCCCCACCTACTACGACTACAACTGGACCGTGCACGCCGACATGCCGGCGGCCCTGCGCGACAAGCTGACCGCCGCCTTCCTGGCGCTGGACAAAGCCACGCCCGAGGGTAAGGACGTGCTGGAACTGCAGCGTGCCACGCGGTTTGTGCCCACCAAGGTGGACAACTACAAGGGCATCGAAGCCGCCGCGCGCAACGCCGGCCTGCTGTGAAGCCCTGGCGTGCACGCTGACACGGGGCACGGCCCCGCCGCCCCGCTGGGCCTGGCCGCCCAGGGCCTGACGCTGCGCCACCCCGCGGCGCGGCCTGGCGCGGCAGCGGCCGTGCAGTCGCTGGACCTGCAACTGGCGCCGGGCGAGCAGGTGGCCGTCATCGGCCCCTCGGGTGCTGGCAAAACCAGCCTGCTGCACGGCCTGGCCGCGGCGCTGCGCCCCAGCGCCGGCCGCCTGTGCCTGGGCGACGCCGACCCCTGGGCGCTGCGCCCGGCGGCGCTGCGGGCTTTGCGTGGCCGCCTGTTCCTGGCGCCGCAGGTGCCGCCTTTGCCGCCGCGCCAGCGGGTGGTGACGGCGGTGCTGGCCGGGCGCCTGCCCACGTTGGGCCTGGCGGCCAGCCTGCTGCAGTGGTTCAAACCGCAGGCCTTGCCCGAGGCCTATGCCGCGCTGCAGCGCTTCGACCTGGGCGACAAGTTGTTCGAGCGTGTGGACCGCCTGTCCGGCGGGGAGCGCCAGCGTGTGGGCCTGGCGCGCGCGCTGCTGTCGCCGGCCGGCTTGTGGCTGGTGGACGAACCGCTGTCGGCGCTGGACCCCACACGCGCCGTGCAGGCGCTGCAGACCTTGTTGACCGAGAGCCGCCAGCGCGGCACCACCTTGCTGGCTTCGTTGCACCAGGTGGACCTGGCGTTGGCGCATTTCCCGCGCACCGTGGGCCTGCGCGACGGCCGTGTGGCCTTCGACCTGCCAAGCGCCCAGGTCACGCCGACCCTGCTGCAGGCCTTGTATGCCCAACACGAGGCCGAACTGCACGGCGCGCCACCACGGCCGCCGGGCCTGGCCGACGGCCCGATCCAGGCCGCTGCGCCTTCGGCACCGGCCGCCATGCATTGCCGATGAAGCCTGACGTGCCTGGTGCCACCGGCCAGGCGGCCGCGCCGCCTCCACGGCCACCACCACCCCTGCGCGACCCCGCCTACCTGGGCCGCCTGTTCTGGACCGCCACGGCCCTGGCCCTGCTGTGGCCGCTGCTCGTGGCCACCGAGTTCAAGCCGTCGGTTTTCTTCGAGCCCGACACGCTGCGTGTGACCGGCCGCTTCCTGGCCAGCTTCTTCCCGCCGGCGTTGTCGCCCGATTTCCTGGCCCTGGTGGCACGTGGCACCTGGCGCACGGTGGCCATCGCCACGGCCGGCATCGCCCTGGCGCTGCTGTTGGCCGTGCCCTTGGCGCTGCTGTGCACGCGGGTGCTGTCGGTGTCGGCCCTGGCCGGGCCCATGTCGCCGCTGGGCCAGGTGTTGCGGCACGCTGTGCGTGGGCTGCTGATCGTGCTGCGCAGCGTGCCCGAGTTGGTGTGGGCCCTGGTCTTTGTGCGCGTGGTGGGCCTGGGGCCCACGGCCGGCGTGCTGGCCATTGCACTCACCTACGGCGGCATGCTGGGCAAGGTGTACGCAGAGATTTTGGAGAGCGGTGACCCCGCGCCCACCCAGGCCCTGCTGCGCAATGGCGCCGGACGCCTGCAGGCCTTCTGGTGGGGCCTGCTGCCGCAGAACGCGGCCGAGCTGACGTCGTACACCGTCTACCGCTGGGAATGCGCCATCCGTTCTTCGGTGGTGCTGGGCTTTGTGGGCGCCGGCGGGCTGGGCCAGGAACTGGACAACGCGATGAAGATGTTCAACGGCGGTGAGGTGGCCACCATGCTGGCGGTGTTCGTGCTGCTGGTGGCCCTGGCCGACCGTGTGAGTGCACTGCTGCGGCGGCGCCTGGGATGAAAGGCATGGACCTGCGCACGCTGCCGCCCGGTGCCCCGCAGCCGCCCACCGAGGGCCGCGCCAGCCTGTGGGCGCTGGCCGGCGGCTTGTTGGCCTTGGTGGTGGCCAGCTTCTGGTCGCTGGACCTGCAATGGGCGCAGTTCTTCAGCGGCGCGGCGCTGCGCAGCATGGGCCGTTTCCTGGGCGAGTTCTTCCCGCCCGACCTGCAGCCCGCGTTCTTGCAGAAAGTGGGCGTGGCGGGGCTGGAGACGCTGGCCATGTCGGCCTTGGGCACGGTGCTGGCGGCGTTGGGGGGCCTGCTGTTGGCGCTGCCGCGGCGCGCGCGGCCGGTGATGCTGGGGGTGATGAACGCCTTGCGCAGCGTGCCTGAACTGGTGTGGGCCACGCTGTTGCTGATCGCCGCCGGGTTGGGGCCTTTCGCGGGCACCCTGGCTTTGGCCGTGCACACGACGGGCGTGTTGGGCCGGTTGTTTGCCGAGGCGCTGGACAACACCCCGCGGGGCCCGGCCGACGCCCTGCGCGCCCAGGGCGTGCGTGCGCTGCCGGTGTTCTGCTACGCCACGCTGCCCCAGGTGCTGCCACAGCTGATGAGCTACACGCTGTACCGCTGGGAGAACAACATCCGCGCGGCCGCCGTGCTGGGTGTGGTGGGCGCCGGTGGGTTGGGCCAGATGCTGGCCTTCCACATGGGCTTGTTCCACATGGGCAAGACCGCCACCATCCTGGGCGCCATGCTGTTGCTGGTGGCGCTGGTGGACGCCGGCAGCTTTGCGCTGCGGCGGTGGATGACACGGTGAGGTGACCGGTGCGGCCCAGCGCGGGGGGCGGGCGTGAATGCCGCACACCGTTGGGGTTGCGGGGGCGCCGAAGGCTCGGCAGGCCCCCGGAACTTTGTTCCAATGCCGAGCATGAAAATCCTCGTCACCGGCGCAGCCGGCTTCATCGGCAGCGCCACCAGCGAACGTCTGTTGGCCCGCGGCGACCAGGTCGTCGGTCTGGACAACCTGAACGACTACTACGACGTACAACTGAAGCTCGACCGCTTGGCGCGGTTGACGCCGCACGAGCGCTTCAGTTTCGTGAAGCTGGACGTCGCCGACCGCGAAGGCATGGCCGCGCTGTTCGCCCGTGAAAAGTTCGACCGTGTGATCCACCTGGCGGCCCAAGCCGGGGTGCGTTATTCGCTGCAGAACCCACACGCTTACATCGACAGCAACGTGGTGGGTTTCATGAACGTGCTGGAGGGTTGCCGCCACCACGCGGTGCAGCACCTGGTCTACGCCTCCAGTTCCAGCGTCTACGGTGGCAACACCAAGATGCCTTTCAGCGAACACGACAGCGTGGACCACCCGGTCAGCATGTACGCTGCGACCAAGAAGGCCAACGAGTTGATGGCCCACACGTACAGCCACCTGTTCGGCCTGCCCACCACCGGTCTGCGGTTCTTCACGGTGTACGGCCCTTGGGGCCGGCCGGACATGGCGCTGTTCCTGTTCACCAAGGCCATCCTGGAAGGCCGCCCCATCAACGTGTTCAACCACGGCCAGATGCAGCGCGACTTCACCTTTGTGGACGACATCGTTGAAGGCGTGTTGCGCGTGCTGGACCGCCCCGCCGAACCTGACCCGGACTTCGACCGGCTGCAACCCGACCCGGGCACGGGCTGGGCGCCTTACCGCGTGTTCAACATCGGCAACCAGGACCCGGTGCCGTTGTTGGATTTCATCGCGGCCATCGAGGCCGCGGTGGGGAAGGTGGCGCAGAAAAACCTGTTGCCACTGCAAGACGGTGACGTGCTGGCCACCTACGCCGACGTGGACGCGTTGACCGCCTGGACCGGCTTCAAGCCGGGCACCGACATCCGGACCGGCATCGGCCGTTTCGTCACCTGGTACCGCCAGTACTACAAGGTCTGAGTCAGGACGTACCGGGCCGGAAGGCCCGGTTCGCCTGACGAAGCCTTTGCGGCGATTTCACGCCGCAAAGGCCAGGTGCCCGAGCGCGGCGTTCAGGTTCGAGCCGCTGCGAGGCGGCCCGCCTGACGAAGCCTTTGCGGCGATTTCACGCCGCCATGGGCAGCGTCATGGCTTGACGCCCACCTCTTCCATCAAGGCGAGCAGGTGGCGCACCGGTATCGCGTAGCTGATGCCCGTGGGCTGGGACAGCGCTGACTCTCGGCTGCTCTTGACCATCACCATGTTCAACACGGCGAGCACCGTGCCGGACTCGGCGTCGAACACCGGGCCGCCGCTGTTGCCTGGGTAGGCGGTCGCGTCGAGTTGCAGCACCTCGAAGTTGCCTTCCCGCAGTTTGGCGATGGCGCGTGCATTCAACTGTTGGGCCGTGGGCGCCTGCAGGGCCACCCGCGTCAAGGCCGCAACGATGCCGCGGTGCGTGACCGGCGTGAAGCCCAGCGCACCGCCGATGGGGTAGCCCATCAGGCCGATGGCCTGGCCTTCGCGGGCCTGTCCCTGGGTGTCCAGCTTCAGCGGGGGCACCGGCGCGCCTTCCAGCTTCAGCAGCGCCAGGTCGTGTGCGCTGTCGGTGGCCACCACGCTGACACGGCGCAGTTCGGCCTGGTCGTTGTTTCGGCTGACCATGGCCGCCATCCGGGGGCCGCTGTCGCTGTCAGCGCCCTGAGGCAGCACATGGAAGTTGGTGGCCAACAGGTTGCCGTTGCCGACTGCGAACGCGGTGCCGCGGAAGCCAAACCGGGGGCTGTCGGTGGGGCTGTAGCTGCCCACGGGCAACACCGAAGGTCGCACACGGGCGATGGTCTCGGGCAAGCCGGCCTGGGCGGTGGTGGACCAACCCGCCACGCCTCCGGCCAGGGCCAAAGCGCGGCTGAGCCACCGACGCCGGTCTTGCGAGGACAGCGCCGAGAGGCCGCCGGCTGCCCGCGCGGAGGGGGTGGGCGCCGGGCGCATCAGGCGGCGGCCTTCAAAAGTTCGGCCACTTCCTTGTGGGCGCCGAAACCTTCGCCCAGTTTGGACAACTCCTGCAGCAACCCGCGGGCAGCGGCCTTGTCGCCGGCCTTCAGGTGCAACTTGGCCAGGCCCAGCTGCATGCCGGTGTCCTTGGGGGCCAATTGCAGGGCTTGCTTCTGGGTCTCGATGGCCTTCGCCACCTGTCCTTCGGCGGCCAGGGCCGTGGCCAGGGTGTCCAGCAGCGGTGCACGGCCGGGCAGCAGGCTGTTGGCCTTGGTGGCCATCTCCACCGCGCCCGGTCGGCCTTGTTGGGCCATCAACCAAGCCAGGTTGTTCATGGCCAGGGCGTTGTCGGGTTGCAGGGCCAGCACGGCCTTGTAGTGGGCTTCTGCAGCGGGCAGTTCCTTGCGCGCCAGGGCTTGGTCGCCCAGGTAGTAGGCAAAGGCGGCGTCTTTGGGTTGTTCCCGCTGCCATTCGGCCACCAGCTTGTCGGCTTCCGCGCGCTGACCCGCTGCGAGCAGGGTCTGGTGCAGCACGATGGTGGTTTCGGTCTGGCGCGCACGTTGGCGCGCAGCCTTCAGGGCGTTGATGGCGGCGGGCCAGGCCTGGCGGCTGGCTTCCACGTTGCCTTCCAACAGGTAGCCAGCGGCAGCCCGGGGCTGCTGTTTCTGCAGGTCGCGCGCCAGCCCCAAGGCCACGTCGAACTTCTTGTCGGCCAGGGCCAGGCTGACCAGTCCCTGCCAAGCCTGTACCAGGCCGGGCTTGAGCTCCTGTGCGCGGCGCAGCGCTGCACGCGTGCCGTCCACGTCTTTGTTTGCACGGTAGGCGTCGGCCAGGCGCAACTGCAGTTCCGCGTTTTGCGGCATCAGTGCAGCGGCCTTCTTCATCGAAGACAGGCCTTGCTGGGCCTCGCCAGCGGCCAGCTGTGCCGACGCGGCAGATTCCAGCACTTCTGCGCTGTTGGGCAGGGCGGCGATCGCGTCTTGGGCCGCGGTCAACGCGGCCTTTTGGTCGCCTTGCCGCAGCAGGTGTGCGACCAGCAAGATGCGGGGCTGGGCTTCGCCGGGGGCGGCCTTGACGGCTTCGCCCAACAAGCGGGTGATGTCTGCCGCCGGGGCTTGGGTGCGGGCGGCCAGTTCGGCCAGGGCCAGGTGGGCCCGGTGGTTGCGCGGGTCGGCCTTCACCAAGGCTTCAAAGCGCTGGCGCGCCGCGGCCGGCTGCTTGGCGCTGAGGTCCATGCTGGCCAAAGTGGCGACGGCGGGGAAGTACTTGGCGTCTTTGGCCAAGGCCGCTTCCAAAGCCGCGCGCGCGCCGGCCGTGTCGCCCTTGAGCGCCAGCACCCGCCCCTGCAGCAACAGCGGCAGCGGGTCGTCCGGCATCTTCTTTTGAAAGGCCGCAATGGCTTTCAGCGCACCGGGCAGGTCTTTCTGTTGAAGCTTGCCGGCGATCACGGCCACGTCGGCGCGTGAGCCCTTGGTGTCGGTGGCCGCGATGTTTTCCAGGTCGGTCATGGCCTGGGCCGAGCCTTCAGTGCCCCGGGCCAACTGCGCCATGGCCGCCGACGTGCGCACGCGCGGGTCTTGCGGCGAAGCCTTGGCGGCTCGCTTGAACGCGGCGTCGGCCTTGGCGGTGTCCCCCACCTGCAGGTAGGCCTCGCCGGCCAACGCCAGCGACACGCCGTCGGCCTGTGGGTTGTCGACCACGGGTTGCAGCACCTCTACGGCACGTTGGGGCTGACCGCCGCGCGCATACACCTGGGCCAGCAGCTGGCGGGCCATCAAACGCCCAGGGGCCTGCTTGATCACACGCCCCAGCAGCGCTTCGGCCTGCGCGTCGTTGCGTTGGCGGAACTCCGCGGCACCGGCGAGTTCCAGGGCGGGCACGTTGTTGGGCAGGGCCTTCAGCACCGGCGCCAGGATCTCGACCGTCTGCGCATAGCGCTGTTCCTTGAACGCCAGCCGGGCGCTCTGGAACATGGTGTCGGGGTGCTGCGGCGCCACTTTCTTCAGGGCTTCCACGGCGGCCTTGGCCGGTTCCAACTGGTCTTTGGCAAACAGGACGTTGACCACACCCAGGTGCGCAGCGACCGAGGTCGGGTGCGCCGCAACGGCCTTGCGGAAAACCTCCAGGGCTTCATCGATTTGTCGCTTGCCTTGCCACAGCAGGTCGGCCTTGAGCAGGTTGGCGCGCAGGTCCTGGGGTTGCTTGGTGATCACGTCGTCCAGCAACAGCAGGGCGGCGTCGATTTCGCCTTCAGAGGCCTTCAACTGGGCTTGCAGCACCACGGCCGGCGCGAACCCCGGCACCGATTGCAAGGCCTTGTTCGACAACTCCAAGGCGCGCGCGGCATCGCGCTGTATGGCGTAGGCGGTGGCCACGCTGACGGCCAGGTCGGCGTTGGCCTGGGGGGCCTTCAGTTGCGTGCTGGCGTACTGCCCCGCCACCTGTTTGGCTTCGCCTGCGGCCAACATGGCGCGCGCCAACTCTGGCAGCAGGTCGTCGTCGCTCACGCCCAACTCTTGGGCTTTGCGCAGTTCGACCAGGGCCGAGTTGCTGTCGCCGGTTTCCCGCATGGCTTTGCCCAACAGCAGACGGGCTTCACCGAGGTTGGGGTTGGCCTGCAGCGCCGACTTCAACTGGATGATCGCGCCCTTGTTGTCGTTCTTGGCGCTCATCTCTTTGGCGGACGCGAGCAGCTTCTCGGGCGAGTCGCCACCGCAGCCGGTCACGAGGGCCATGGCCAGCGCCGTGCCCGCCACCAGCCAGGGCTGTCGAAAGTTCAGTGTTTGGTTTTTCATGTCCGGTCCGCGCTTCAAAGCGATTTCTGCAGCTTGGCCACTTCCGCCTGGGCCGGGAACTTCGTGCCCAGGGTGGCCAAGCGCTCCAGTTCGGTCTTGGCGGTGGCCTTGTCGCCAGCCGCCACGGCGATTCTGGCCAAGCCCAAGCGGTAGCCCATCTCGCCGGGGGCGATCTCGATGGCCTTGCGCTGGGTTTCCAGGGCCTTCGGGTATTGGCGGTCGGCCGCCAGTGCGAAGGCCAGGGTGTCGAGCAGGCTGGCCCGGTTCGGCAACAGCTCCACGGCCCGCTGGGCGTGGACCACGGCTCCCGGTTTGTTTTGCTTGGCCAGCACCCACGCCAGGTTGTTGAGCACCAGCACGTCGTCAGGCCGCGCGCCCAGCAGTCGCGACAACACGGTTTCGGCTTTGGCGTATTGCTGTTGCGCCAACAGCACGCTGGAGTAGTGGTACGAGAACTGAGGGTCGGCCGGGTTGTCCGCGAGCCACTTGGTGGCGAACTTGTCGGCTTCGGCTTCGCGGTTGGCTTGCATCAGACCGCGGTGGAACTCCACCGCCAGCGCGTTCTTCAGGCGTGCCGCCTGCAGCCCGCGGCTGTAGGCGTCTTGCGCGGCGGGCAAGGCCTTCAGCCGGCGGTGCACCGCACCTTCCAGCAGGTAGCCCGTGGCGTTGTCTGGTGAGCGCAGTTGCATGGCTTTGGCCATCTCCAGCGCTTCCTTGGGTTTGCCGCCGGCCACCAGCAGTTCCATCAGCTTGGCCTGCACAGACTCGTTCTGTGGCTCGACCTCCAGCGCGCGGCGCAGGCTGGCGATGGCACCGTCGCGGTCGCCAGCGCTGGCTTGCACGTCGGCCAACCGCAGGTGTGGGCGGGCCGACTTGGTTTCGCTCGACGCCAGGCGACGGAAGGTGCTGATGGCTTGTTGGGTGTCGCCGGTCAGGGCTTGTGCTCGGCCCACCATGTCGAGCACCTCGTTGTCACCCGGCAAGGAGGCCAAGGCCTCTTGCGCGATCAGCAGGGCCTCTTTGTATTGCTTTTTGGTCAACAGCAGTTCGACCAACTGCAGCCGGGGCGCTGCTTCGGTTGGTGCGGCGGTGATGCCTTCCTTCAGCGTCTCGACCACGGCCTCCAAAGGTTTCTTTTGCTGCAACTGGATGTTGGCCAGCGCCATGCGGGCCGAATGGTTGCGTGGGTCGCTGGCAATTGCTTCGCGGACGCGCTTCTCGGCGTTCTCGAACTTGTTTTCCATCAAGTCCAGCGAGGCCAGGCTGGCGACCGTGTTGAAGCGACCCGGTTCCCGGCTCAAAGCTTCTTCGTAGGCTTTCCGCGCGCCGGCGTAGTCCTTCTTGGCCGACAGCACCATGCCGCGCAACTCGGGCACGGTGGCGCTGTTGGGCTGCTTCTTGCTCATCTTTTCCAGGGCGGCCAACGCGGCGTCGAACTCCTTGCGCTTGAGCCGGGCGCTGACCGTGGCCATCTCCGCGGCGGTGTCCTGCGAAGCCTCGGCGATGGCCGCCAACTGCGAGAACGCGGCTTCAGAGTCGCCACGGGACAACCGCAACAGCGCCAAGGCCGTGCGCGCCTTGGTGTCCTCTGGGGCCACTTTGGCTGCTCGGATGAACAGCTGTTCGGCCGATTGTGGGTCTCCCAGTTGCAGGTAAGCCTCGCCCGCCACACCCAGGGCGTCGGGCAATGACGACTTGGCGCCGAGCAGGGGCTCGAGCACGCGCAGCGCCTTCAAGGGCTGTCCCATGCGCAGGTAGGCGCGGCCCATGTTCAGGCGGGCAGCAGGAAGACCTGGGTCCAGCGACAGGGCCTTGCTCAGGTAGGACTCGGCCACCACCAGCGAACCGCTGGCGCTCTCCACGGCGCCCGCCAGTTGGAGCACGCCAACGTTCTCTGGTGAGATGCGCAGCAGTTGCTGGGTGAGTTCGCGCGCTTTTTTGTAGTCCTTGTCGAGGATGGCCATGCGGGCATCGAGGAACAAGGTTTGGGGGTGCCTGGGCAGCACTTGGCGCAGGGCGTCCGACTGCGCCTTCGCGCCGGCCAGGTCTTTGGCCCGCAGGCGGCTGGAGATCAGGGCCAGGTGGGACGCCATGAACGCGGGCTCGCTGGCCAGGGCTTTGCGCCACGCCGCTTCAGATTCGGCCACCAAACCCTTGGCCCCCAGCACATCGCCCTTGAGGTGCCAGGCTTCAAAGTAGGCGTCGTCGGCCTTCAGCACTTTGTCGATGAGCGCCAGCGCCTCGTCCAGCTTGCCGCTTGCCGCCAGCAGCCGTGCTTGAATGACCTGCACGGCGGGGTGCGTAGCGTCCGACGCCGCGGCCTGCGCCAAGGCCGCCTGGGCCATTTCCAGGTTGCCCAGGACGCCCCATGCGTTGGCCAGCGTGGCCTTCAGGCCGGCGTTGGCCTTGGGGTCTTGCAAGGTGACGTCGGCATACAGGGCGGTCAGCTTCTTCGCGCCACCGCTGAGCAGCAGGGCCTTGGCCAGCGCCGGCATGACCAGGTTCCGGTCGTACTGCTGGTCCAGTGCCTTGTTCAGTTCCAGCACCGCGCCGGCGGGGTCCCCGGTGTCCAGCAGGGCCTTGCCCAGCAAGTAGCGCCCTTCCGCGGAGTCCGCGTCTTTCTGCAGGGCCGCCTTGAACTGGATGACAGCTTTGTTGGGCTCTTTCTGGGCGAGGTAGTCCTTGCCGGACTTCAGCAGTTCGGGCGCAGATTCGCCACCGCAGGCCACCAGGGCGGCAGCGGTCAACAAACCCAGCAGGGCGTGGCGGGAGGTGCGGACGGACATGGGCTTCATAAGGTGTCTGGCAGCGAACGGCATGGGTCGGACGTGGGAGGCAGGGGCTGGGGCAAGGCCGGGCAGGCACAGCGCCTCAGCGCACACCCAATCGTTTCATCAAGTCGTACAAGGTGGGCCGGCTGACCCCCAAGATTTCCGACGCCTTGACGATGTTGTCGTTGGCGCGTGCCAGCGCGGCCAGGATGGCCTGGCGTTCGGCGGCTTCGCGCACGGTGCGCAGGTCCAGGTCGGTGCGCTCGCTTTCGGGCAGTTCGCTGGGCGAGGGCAGGCCGATGTCGTCGCAGCTCAGGCGGTCGCCGTCGCACATGATGGTGGCGCGCTTCATCGCGTTCAGCAGTTCGCGCACGTTGCCGGGCCAGCTGTGCTGCTCGATGGCGCGCACGGCTTCTTCGGACAAGGCCAGGCCAGGGCGGCGTTGTTCCGCCGCGAAGCGCTTGACGAAGGCGTGGGCCAGCATCACGGTGTCGCCGATGCGTTGGCGCAGCGGCGGGATGTTCACCACGATCTCCGCCAGCCGGTAGTACAAGTCTTCGCGGAAGCGGCCTTCTGCGCTGAGTTTCTTCAGGTCCTGGTGGGTGGCGCAGACCACGCGCACGTCCACCGGGATCTCCTGCCGGCCGCCCAGGCGTTCGATGGTGCGCATCTCCAGGAAACGCAGCAGCTTGGCCTGCAGCGAATGCGGCAGGTCACCGATTTCGTCGAGCATCAGCGTGCCGTTGTGGGCGGTTTCGATCTTGCCCGGCGTCTGCTTGGCTGCGCCGGTGAAGGCGCCTTTTTCGTACCCGAAGAGTTCGCTTTCCAGCAGGTTCTCTGGGATGGCCGCGCAGTTGATGGCCACGAAACGGCCTGTGCGTTTGCTCGCCGCGTGCAGCGCCTGCGACAGCACTTCCTTGCCGGTGCCACTCTCGCCCAGCAGCATCACCGTGGCGTTGCTGGACGACACGCGGTCGATCAGGCGCGCGATGCGCTGCATCTCCGGGTCGCGTGTGATCAACCCACCCAGGGCGTCGGGCTGGTGCAGCGCCTGCAGGCGGCGGTTTTCGGCCTGAAGCTCGGCCAGGCGGTAGGCGCGTTCGATGGTCAGGCGCAGCACATCAGGGTCGAAGGGCTTGGCCAGGAAGTCGTAGGCGCCCAGGGCCACGGCGCGCAGTGCGTTGGCTTGTTCGTTTTGCCCCGTCAACACGATGACTTTCACCGTGGGGTCGATGTCCAACATCTGCGCCAGCAGCTTGAAGCCTTCGGACGTGGCGTCCGGGTCGGGCGGCAGGCCCAGGTCCATGGTCACCACCTGGGGCTGGTGGCGGCGGAACTGCAGCAGGGCGCTTTCGCGGTCGGCGGCGGTGACGGACTCGAACTGGTCGACCGACCACTTGATCTGCTTCTGCAGCGCCAGATCGTCTTCCACGATCAGCAGCGGCGAAGTCTCGTTGTTGCTCACTGCAGGTTCTCCCGGGGGGCGTTCTTGGGGTTTCAGTTCGGTTGGCGGGCCAGCAGGTCGGAAGCCCGCTGGCGTTCAAACAAGGGCAGCATCACGGTGATGACCGTGCCACGGCCCAGGGCGCTGTCGACCTCGATGCGGCCACCGAGTTCGCGGATGTACTGCTCACTCTCGTAGCTGCCCACGCCCATGCCGCTGCGTTTGGTGCTGCTGAAGGGCTTGAACAGCCGCGTTTTCACGAAAGCTTCGTCCATGCCCGTGCCGGTGTCGCCGACCACGATCTTCACCTGCCCACTGTAACGTTCCAGGTGCAGCCAGACCCTGCCGCTCGTGGGGGTGGCGTCCAGCGCGTTCTGCACCAGGTGGCCCAGCACACGTTCCAGGCGTTCGTCGTGGCCGCGGGTGGCCAGCGCTTCGTTCTGCTGCACGTCCAGGTGCCGGCCCTGTCCTTGGGCCAAGGCTTGCAGCCGCTGCACCAGGGGCGCCAGGTCCACACCGCTGCTGCCGCCCGGTGGGGTGGCACCTTCGCGCAGCTGCAGCATCATGCGCCGCATCTTTTCCAGCGAGCTCTCCACCGTCATCAGCATGTCTTCCTGGAACTCGGGGTTGTCGCGCAGGCGCTGGGCGTTCTTCAGCATCAGCGACAACTGGGTGACGATGTTCTTCAGGTCGTGCACCACGAAGGCCGACATGCGGTTGAAGGCGTCGAACTTGCGCGCTTCCAGCAAGGCCTCGGTGGCCTGCATCTGCGCCAGGTAGCCGGCGGCCTGGCGGCTGGCGGTCTTCAGCAGGTCCAGCACCTCCCAGTCCAGGTCGATGGCGGTGCGGGGTTTGGCCAGCAGCACGAAGCCCAGCAGTTCGGTGCCGGCCAAAAGCGGCACCACGATCCAGGCGTCGGGTGTGGACAGCAGCCAGGTGGGCAAGGCCAGGCCCTCGTAGCGGCGTGGTGCGTTGCGGTACTCGTCCAGGTTCATCACCCAGGCCTTGTCGCGCATGAAGGTGGCGAAGGCCGAGTCCGGGGCCTCGGTGGCCGTGTTCGCCGGCATGTTCCAGGTGGCGGTCTGCTCGAAGACGGCCTGGCCGCCCACGGCTTCGCTGCGCGTCCACAGGCTGCCGGCGGGGCATTCCACCAAGTCGGCCAAGGCACGCACCACCTGCACGCCCACCTCGCTGCTGCCTTCGCCGCTGGTGCTGGCGCCACGGCTGTACAGCTGGGCGGTGAAGCGCAGCCATTCCTCGCGGTAGTCGTAGCGGTAGCTGAAGAAGTGTTTGCCCACAAACACCCGCAGCTTGGCCCGCACCGAACCCGACAGGGCCAGCGTCACCAGCAAGGCCACGCTGGCGAACAGCAAACTGACCTGCAAGGCACGGCCCCAGTCGCCACCGAAGAAGCGCAGGTAGTAGCCAATGCTGGACATGAACAGCAGGTACACGCCGGCCAGCACCAAGGTGGCCGAGTGGAAGGCGGCCTTGCGCGACACCTTCAGCTTGGCCAGCCAGTCGGCCCGGCGGCTGGCCGCCATGAACAGGAAAGGCACGGCCAGCGTGTGCAGCGCCCCCCGCATGGCCAGCGTGTCGGTGTCGTAGCCGCCGAACATCAGCGCCGTGGAGTGCAGGTAGACGTCGCTTGCGAACAAACAGGCCAGGCCGATGCACACGGGCTTGGCATTCCAGCGCGAGTCGTCGCCCAGGTTGCGGAACAGCTGCTCCAGCAGCAGCAGGCCGCCCACGGGCAGGGCCAGCAAGGTGATGGTCAGCCAGCGGGCCGGACCGGTGTCCATCGCGCCGTGCGTGACGCGCCAGCCTTGTTGCAGCACCGCCAGCAACAGCACCAGCATCAGTGCCCAGCGCAGCCGCGGCAGCGCGCTGGTGGCGGGCGCCGCGGTGGGCCCGGCGATGACGGTGGCCAGGAAAGCGAACCACAGCCCGTAACGTGCCAGGTCCAACAAAGCGGCACCCGCGGGCCAGATTTGCGGCACGTAGACGGCGGCCACGGCGCTGCACGCGGCCCAACCTGCGCTGCACAACAGCGCGGCCAGCAGCAGGGCCGACGCGCGGCTGTCCTGCCCCGTCAGGCGGTTCTTGAGGATCAGGTAGGCCGCAAAAGCCAGGTGGATGGCAGCGGCACTGCCATGCGCGACGACGGCGATGTCATCCAAGACGGCGGCCCCGTTGAATGGTGCTCAGGCCCCGGGCCTGGCCGGCGGTACGGCGGCGCTGTGCAGGCCGCCGGGGTTCAGCGGGCACCTTTGCCCGTCAACACCACGCCCACGGTCTCGAACAGCACCACCAAGTCCAGGAACAAGGTGTGGTTCTTCACATAGTACAGGTCGTACTGCAGCTTTTCCTGCGAGTCTTCCACCGTCGAGCCGTAGTGGTAGCGCACCTGGGCCCAACCGGTCAGGCCGGGCTTCACGCTGTGGCGCACCGCGTAGAAAGGGATTTCTTGCGTCAGCTGTTCCACGAAGAAGGGGCGCTCGGGGCGCGGGCCCACCAGGCTCATCTCGCCCTTCAGCACGTTGAACAGCTGCGGCAGTTCGTCGATGCGGGTGCGGCGGATGAACTGGCCCACGCGGGTCACACGGCTGTCGTTGGCCTGCGCCCACTGCGGCTTGCCGTCTTTTTCGGCGTCGGTCCGCATGCTGCGGAACTTGGTGACGAAGAAGGTCTGGTTGTTCTGGCCCACGCGTTCCTGGCGGTAGAACACCGGGCCCTTGCTTTCCAGTTTGATCAGCACCGCCGTGACGGCCATGATGGGCGCGGTCAGCAGCGCCAGCGTGGACGAGCACAGGATGTCGAAGCTGCGCTTCACGGCCGTGCGCAGCGTGCCCTGGTTGAAACCGTCGCCGAAGATCAGCCAGCTGGCGCTGAGGTAGTCGATGCGGATCTGGCCCAGCGTTTTCTCGAAGTGGCTGTTCAGGTCGTAGACCTTGATACCCGAGAGTTTGCAGTCCAGCAGTTGACGCAACGGCATGCTGCCGGAGCGGCGCTCGGTCAGGGCCACGACGATCTCGTCGACATCCAACTCCATGGCCGTTTCTGTGAGCGTGCCGTGCAGTTGCAGCAACTCTTCGGCCGGGACGGCCGTGGCGGCTTCGTTCGGGCCCGGCACGTAACCCACGATCAAAGCGTTCGGGTCGGCCGACTTCAAGGTCTTGCCCACCACCTCGGCGGCGCTGCCGGCACCGAAGATCAGGATGCGCGTGCGGCCCGTGTTCGGCGACGCCCAATGGCTCAGGTAGACGCGGCGGGCCACCAGGCCCGACACACCGGCCATCACCGTGTACTGAACGGCCGTGCGCGCGGCAGGTTCGCTGGGCAGCAGGCCGAACACCAGCCAGGCCAAGGGCAGCGCCACCACCAGGACCAGCACCGCTTTGGCCACGGCGCGGCTGCCGGAGTTGGGTTGGCCCACGTCGTACAGACCCGAGGCACTGTTGATCAGGAACAGGCCGGCCGCGAACGACACCACATGGGTGCCCGCGGCGGGCACAGCCTGGTGCAACCCGCCAAACTGGAACGCGACCGCGCCCACCGTGACCAGCAGCATCAGCGCCAGGTCGAACAGCATGTTGCGCAGGGCGGCGCGGTGCACGTAGTGGTTGAAGATGCGGATCATGTGGATGGTGTTGTCAACTCAGGGGCCTGAGCCATCTGGCAAGCGAACCGCCCACCGGGCGAACCCTGTCGAGGTGGACTGAACTTCAAACCGCACAGGTTGGACGCGCGGTCCGTGGATTCAATGTAAGTACCGGTATCTCTCGCAGGCAATCCCTGTCATGAGGGGCCAAGGTTTGCGGTTGAGTTTCGGGTGTGTTTGTTCACGAACCTGGGCCGTGGGTGCCAAGCGGTGGCGGCCGATCCAGTCGCCAGGGGCCGCGGGCGCCCGTGCCCAATGCCAACAGGCTGCAGCATAAGCAGGCGCACGCGCTTGCAACGCAGGTTAGGTAAGCGCCCTCGCACCAAGCGCCGATTCCTGCACAGACTCCTCTTTGCCCTTGGTAGGGCGGCCGGTGGGGCGGCCTGTTGGGGTCAGGCGGTGGGCGCTGTCGTGCGTTGGGTGCGTTTCAGGGCTTTCACCGTCAGGTGGCGTGCCAGCAGCCAGGGGGGCATGCGCAGCCAGTGGCCGCGCAGATAGAGGGCCGCAGCGGCCAGGTCGTACATCGGGCCGCGGGCCGTCGGATGCGGGCTGTGCAGCACGCAGCGCCACAGCGCCGAGGTCAGTGCGCGGGTGCCCCAAGCCGGCGAGCCTTGGGTCTGTGCGGCGGCCAACGTGGACGCGGGCACAGGGGTGCCCAAGGTGGCGGCGGCTGCTTGCAGACCGTAGAACAGCACCCGGTCGAGGTTCAGCTCTGCTGCGCGCTGGGGCAGCTGCGTCCAGAAGCCAGGGGTTTGTCCAAAGTGCCGCAACAGTTGGTCCAGGTCCGACAGGTCGCGCAACGCATGGCCGACCTCGTCGTTCATGAACAGATGGGCCATGTTGTGCAGCGCCATGTCCACGGGTTGCAGGACAAAAAGCCCGGGGGCTTCTGGCAAGGGTGTGGCGCCTGCCAGCAGGCGCTCGCTGGAGGGGCGGAGGCGGTGTGTCAGCGGCAGGATGTTGTGGTGCACATCCAGCGTGGTCTGCCGATGCAGGTGTTGCATGGGCGGCAACTCGTGCATCCAGGTGCGGTAATAGCGCTGGTCATAGGCGTCGGCGTTGGTGCTCAACCAGCCTGCCAGCGTCAGCAGGCTCTCCGCCTCGTTGATGGTCGCGTGCGGCACCAGAATGTCGACGTCAGAAAACACGCGCCCCTGTGCTGCCGGCAGTCCGGCCATCACGTAGGCCGCGCCCTTCAGCAGCACGACAGGGCTGCCCAGCGGCGTCAGCGCTCGGCGGATGTGCCCGCTTTCGCGTCGCACCTCGTCTTGCTGGGCGCGGCACAGGCGTGCAGCGGCGATGGCGTGGTCGCGGACCGCGGACGGCCAATGCGCGTCCCCACCCTGCGCCTGGCTGCAGACGGCGAGCACCCGGCCCAGCAGGCCGGCCGACCTGGCCTGCTGCAGCAGCGCCGACCATTGGGCCGGACGCCAATCCGCGGTCCTGGCGGGTTCGCGAAGCGCCGCGATGACCAGATCGACGGGGCTCATGTGGCGTCGTCCAGGGTCTCGCCTGCCGCCAGTTTGGCAAACAGGGCCACCGCTTGGTCAATCTGGCTGTACTCGAAGCTGAAGCACTGGCTTTGGCTGACCACTTGGCCCAGCAGCGCAAAGCCTTCGGCGCCGAAGATGGGGTAGTTGAAACTGTTCTCGACGAGGCGCATCAAGGTGGTTGCCCGCTCCTCTCGGACCAGGCGACAAGGGCTGTCCGGCACGTAGCGTGGCAACACCACCCAGCCGGGTTGCGCCCGTTCCCGTCTGCGGGCGACGGCGCTGGCGGCGGGGGCAAAGTGGGCCACGGTGCCTTTCACGGTCTCGCTGACGCTGGAGCCGAAACGGACCGTGGGTGCGAATTGGCGAATGACCTCGATGCTCTGGTTCTTCAGGCTCACGGGGCGGGGAATCGGGACGATGCGCCCGTCGACGGGGTCGATCAGCGTCAACTCGTCGGACAGCAACCGCCACCCAGAAAAGGACAGCGCTGCGCACAGGGTGCTCTTCCCCGAGCCTGAGGGCGCTGGCAGGATGAGTGCGCGGCCGTTTTTCTCCAGCACCGCCGCATGCAGGATCAGGTATTGGTGTGCATGGCCATACACGCACCAATTCATGCCCCATTCCAGCAAGGGCAGGCCTTGGTCGCCTGGCAAAGGGTTGAACGGCCACTGACCGCCCATGCCGAAGATGACCTGGGGTTGGTGCCAGCGCCGCAAGCCATGCGGGCGGCGCACGCAGACTTCGAAGTCCACGAACGCTTGCTCATCGGCCAAGCGGTGGTGGGCATACAGCGCGCCGACGGCGCGTGCCACGTCCGGCAGCGGGCTTTGCATGCGCGTGACGAACGGGCCGGTCTCTACACGGAGTTCGCCTGTCGTCAGCGCGCGGGTGAGGGCGGTGGGGGTCAGGCTGCCGACGGTGGATTCCATCCGCCCATTGTCCCTGTGGGCGCGGCCGCAGCCTGCGCCAAAGCTCACGGTCTGTAGAAGGTGTTCAGTCGGTGGCTTGCAGCAGGCCGGCCTGCACCAAGCCATTCAACAGCGCGTCCTGAGGATCGAGTGCCTGCCAAGCTGCTGGCGTGGATGCGGTCAGCACATCGGCGGCCTCGCCGCTGATCAGGTGGGTGCTGGCGGTGTTCGGGTTGAACACCACCGCCGTGGACTCTGCCCAATCCAGAACCTGCAGCCCTGGCGTCGCAGCCCAACGGACATGCCCCATGGTCTGGCAGGTCAGTTGTTGGTGTACATCAGCATCCGGGCCCACGTGACGACGTCAGCGGAGCTCCAGTTGATGCCCGATCCCGACAGGATGTAAACGCCGCCGTTGCTGCGGTAGTTGGTCCACACACCCTTCACATAGGTGTTCGTGACGTTGCCTGGCGAGGTGATCTTGGCGTAAGTCAAACCCAGGCGCAGCGCGCTGAGGTGCTGCAGCACGCCCATGTCGCCGCTGGTGACGATGCCACCGGCGTCGTTCAGGATGCTGCGGATGGTGCGGCTGTCGAGGTTGCTGTTGGTGGTGCCGAAGAAGGCGGCCACCGTGCTGTCCAACGTGCTGTTGAACGTGGTGCTGCCGTTGGTGCACTGCGACTTCCAGGCCTCGCAGCCCCAGGTGGTGCACTGGGCGGAGGCGTTGGGGTTGCGGCTCTTGAACGTTGCTGCGGAAACGAACGACGAAGCCACCGTGCAGGTGCCGGTGGTGGCGGCCACGGGGGTGCTGGCCAGCGTCAGGACAACAGGCGTGGCAGCCGCGCCAGCGCGCAGCAGACGTCGGCGGCTCAGCACCGAGGGCGTGCCTTCAGCGGGCGCCGGACGATCGGAAGGGGTGTCGTTCAGCGGGTGGTCATTCATGTCCAGGCTCCTGGCGAAATTCGCCATGACGGTGATTGTAGAAAGCCGGGCACCAGCTTGCCCCGCCCATGGGCCCTGCGAGTCCGGGGGGTTTGGTGCTGTGCCGCGGCCGACCGTGACAATTTGCTCGTCGCGTGCCGGCGTTCATTGCGCAGACCTCTGCAATTCCGATGCCGCCTAAGCGGATCAACCAGTTGTGAAGCTTGGGTGGTTGTGGTGTCAACTCTGCCGACAGCGGATGGGTGGCAGGCGCCAGACCTGCCTGCAGCGTGAAAAATGCGGTGCGCCGGCGGTCTTGGGGGGTGTCGGCGCCCTGGGACGAGTGGCCAGCCTATGCCATCATCGCAAACGCCGGGAATTGCCGGTACCTCATCCGGGGTGGCGGTGGGTTTGTGCGCCGGCCGGCTCCGAAAACTCCACAAGCTGCCCGAACCGCGGGCCGCCCGCTGTGTCTTGAAAGTCGTCACCTTCATGAGCCTCCAAGCTGTTTTGTCTCTGGCCCGACGTTTTTCATTGGTCTTCGTGCCTGCCCTCTTTGTCGGCTGCGGCGTGATGCCTTCCGGCGGTCTTCCCCAGGCGCCGGTCTCGCCGCCCGCAACGGATTACAGCTACGTGATCGGCGCCGGCGACAACCTCAACATCACGGTTTGGCGCAACCCTGAGCTCTCTATGTCCGTCCCGGTGCGACCGGACGGCAAGATTTCGACCCCGCTGGTGGATGAGCTGCTGGCGCAGGGCAAGACGTCCACGGAAGTGGCGCGCGAGATTGAAAAGCGCCTGTCGGCCTTTGTCCGTGACCCGATCGTGACGGTGATTGTCACCAGCTTTGTGGGGCCCTACAGCGAGCAGATTCGCGTCGTCGGCCAGGCTGCGAAGCCCCAGTTTCTGCCCTACAAGCAAAAGATGACGCTGCTGGACGTGATGATCGCCGTGGGCGGTCTGACCGATTTTGCCGACGGCAACGGGGCCACCATTTTGCGCACCTCAGAGGGCAACAAGCAGTACGCGGTGCGTTTGAATGACCTGATCAAGCGTGGCGACGTCACGGGTAACGTCGAGATGCGTCCGGGCGATATCTTGATCATTCCTCAGAGTTTCTTCTGATTTCGGCCCCCGCCGAAGCGCGCGCCCCGTATCCCGCCGTTTGAGCGACGGGTTTGGCGGGGTGGTCCAGGTTTTGGCGGCGATGCGTATTGCCTTGTCCTCATAGGTTGTCATGCAAGAACTTCTTCAGCAGATCGTCGGCACGGTGCGCGGTATGTGGCGCTTTCGGTGGTACGGTCTGCTGGTTGCTTGGATCGTTGCCATCCTCGGCACCGTGGTGGTTTGGAAGATTCCAAACCAATATGAAGCCTCGGCCCGTGTGTATGTGGATACGGATTCCATCCTGAAACCACTGATGAGCGGCCTGGCTGTGCAGCCCAACGTCGAGCAGCAGATCAACATGCTGAGCAGGACGTTGTTGAGCCGTCCCAACCTGGAAAAGCTGGTCCGGATGGCCGATTTGGACCTGAAGGCCCAGGCCAAAGGCGACCAGGACAAGCTGATCGAGCACCTTCAGAAGAACATCGAGATGCGCACCGCCGGCGGTGCAAACCTCTATTCCATGGCTTACCGTGACCCCGAACCCGAGAAGGCCAAGCGGGTGGTCCAGGCGATGATGTCCATCTTCGTGGAGTCGGGCTTGGGCGCCAGCCGCAAAGACACGGATTCCGCGAAGACGTTTCTGAACGAGCAGATCAAGATCTTCGAGGGCAAGCTGGAAGAGGCCGAAGGTCGCCTGAAGGAGTTCCGTCTGCGCAACATCGACCGACAGGGCGCTGACGGCAAAGACGTCGCGACGCGCATGGGCGATGTCTCGGCCCAGTTGGAGTCGGCCCGGTTGGCGTTGCGCGAGGCGCAGCGCGCGCGTGATTCCGCCAAGCGCCAGTTGACAGAAGGTTCGGCCGTCCAGGCCGGTGGCAAGCGCGAGGCGCCGCCCGTCAGCACCCCTGAGTTGGACGCGCGCATCGAAGCCCAGCGCCGAAACCTGGATGCTTTGCTGCAGCGTTACACCGAGCAGCACCCCGACGTGCTGGGCGCCCGCCGCGTGATCACGGAACTCGAAGACCAGCGTCGCCGGGAAGTCCAGGATCTCCAGCGCAAAGCGCTGCAGTCTGCAGGGCAGGGCGCGGCGGCTGCGCCTCAGAGCCTGGCGCAGCAGGAGCTCGCCCGCATGCTCGCTTCGGCGGAGGTGCAAGTGGCCTCCATGCAGGCGCGTGTGGACGAGTTCTCCAGCCGACTGGCGGCCATCAAGAACCAGTTGAAGACGGCGCCTCAAATTGAGGCGGAAGCGGCGCAACTGAACCGCGACTACGCCGTGACCAAGAAGAATTACGAGGACCTGGTGGCGCGCCGCCAGTCTGCGGTGATGTCGGGTGAGTTGGATGTGGCGTCGGGCGTCGCGGAGTTCCGGTTGATCGACCCACCGCGCGTGGCGCCCAAGCCCGTGTCGCCCAACCGATTGGTCTTGTTGGCGATGGTGTTGGTGCTTTCCTTGGGCGTTGGTCTGGGTGTGGCTGTCCTGGCCGTGCAGTTGCGCCCGACGTTCGGTGACGGCAATGCCTTGCGACTGGCGACGGGCCTGCCTTTGTTGGGTGTGGTCACCTTGATGACGGGCAGCACAGAACGTGTCCAGGCCCGCCGCAGTGCTTTCCGCTTCGTGGGGGCCTCTGGGGCATTGTTGACCTTGATGCTGGCGGGCATCGGTTTTGTCGCCGTGACGGGGGCCTGAGGGCGAATGGCATGAGCAGTCTCATTGAACAAGCAGCGCAGCGTCTGGAGCAGTTGCGCCAGGCGGGCATCAGCGTCCCTGAAATCCCGGCCGACCGCCAGTCGGTGGCGCCGCCGCCGGCCGCCACGCCCGAGGTGGTGCCGGGCGCCCCGGTGGCCGAGGCCGCGGTGGCCGCGCCTGTTGCGCCGGCGCGTGCCCGCGCGCCCGCGCCCGATCTGCCGTCGGGTGAGCCTGGGCCATCGACCAAGCGGGTGGAGCTCGACTTGACCATGCTGGCCAATGCGGGATTCGTCGCGCCCAACGCGCCCCGCAACCGGCTCGCCGACCAGTACCGCGTGATCAAGCGACCGCTGATCGCCAACGCCATGGCCAAAGGTTCCCAGGCGGTGACGCACGGGAACCTGATCATGGTCACGAGCGCGTTGTCGGGCGAGGGCAAGAGCTTCACGTCCATCAACTTGGCGCTGAGCATCGCCGCCGAGCTGGACCACACGGTGATGCTGGTGGATGCCGATGTGGCGCGCCCATCGGTCTTGCGCATGCTCGGCCAGTCCTCGGGCCCCGGGTTGTTGGACATCTTGGAGGGCAAGGTCGACATGGCCAGCGTGCTGCTGCGCACCAACGTCGACAAGCTGACCATCCTGCCCAGCGGATCGCCCCACCCCAAAGCCACGGAACTCTTGGCCAGTGAAGCCATGAAGAGCCTGCTGGAGGACATGGCCACGCGCTACCCGGACCGCATCATCATCTTCGACTCGCCGCCGCTGCTGCTGACCACCGAGTCGCGCGTGCTGGCCACCCACATGGGGCAGATCGTGGTGGTGGTGCGCGCCGACCATACCCTGCAGTCGGTCGTGCAGAGTGCGCTGTCGACCATTGAAGCCTGTCCGGTGAAGATGGCGGTGCTGAACCAGGCGCGCGGCGATGCCGAAGGGTCCTACGGCACGGGGCAGGGCTATGGCTATGGCTATGGTGAGTCCTATGGTGCGCCCAGCGCCGAAGCGGCGGAGACCCAGGAGAAGCCCAAGCGCTCTTGGCTCCGCCGGCGGCCGGCCCGCGATGGTGAGGCGGTCAGCACGCTGACCGACGGCGGCCCTGGGAAGGCCGATGGTGACCGTCCCAGTGCCAGTTGATATGCCGTCGCGCGTGTACAGCCACCGGGGTTCTGCCGGGCCCGTGCGTCGGGTGTGGTGGGTCTTGGCCATGGCCTCGCTGTGCTGTGCGGGGCGTGGTGCTTGGGCCCAGGCACCGGCCAGTGGCTTGCAGGTGGCACCGACCCTGTCGGTCGAGTCGGGGCTCTTTGAGACCCGCAGCCGGCAGGAGGCCGACCAAAATGGGCGGGAAGGCGTGGTCCGCCTCAGCCCAGGCTTGCGCGTGTCCAGTTTTTCTGGGCGCCTGCGCGGCAACTTTGATTACTCCGGCAACCTTTACTACCGTCGTGGTCGGGCCGCATCCGCGGGGTCGGATTTTCAGAATGCCCTGAGCAGCGCGTTCACCGCAGAGGCGGTCAACAACCACCTGTTCGTCGACGTGGCGGCGAATGTGTCCCAGCAGGCGATTTCGGCGTTCGGCCAGCAAGCGGTTGAAGGCAGTGCCCAAACCAACGTCAACCGCACGGAAGTGGCCACCGCCTCGGTGTCGCCGTACTTCAAGGGGCGTTTGGGCAGTTGGGCCGAGGTGGATGTGCGGTTGACGGCCGGCATGACCGACAGCCGCGGCGCACAAGGGTCCGACTCTCGAACGGGCACGGCCGTCGCCGTGGTGCGCTCGCCGGTCCGTGCCCGCGGATTGGGGTGGTCCTTGACGGCCAACCAAACCCAAACGGCCTACCGCGGCTTGGAGAGCACCACGTCGGAAAGCGCTGCGCTGTCGGCGGGCCTGAGTTACAGGCCCGACCCCGACTGGAGTTTTTCCGCGTCCGCCGGTTCGGAGCGTGTGGACAGCGGGGGGGCCGGTGTAGCGCGCGATGCCACGACATCGTCCATCGGTTTGCAATGGCAGCCTTCGGTACGGACCAGTCTGCAAGTGGATTTGGCCGATCGCTATGTCGGTCGCACGGGCCGCGTGTCCTTCTCGCACCGCATGCCACGCAGCATCGTCAGCTATGCGTTGACCAAGGACACCTCCAGCAGTGCGGACGGACTGGGGCAAGGCAAACCCGTCACGCTCTACCAGTTGCTGTTCCAGCAGAAGGCTTCGGCCGTGCCCGACCCGGTCGACCGCGACCAGGTGGTGCTGGCTGAATTGGCCGCCCTGGGTGTGGACCCGAACCAGACCGTGTCTCTGCCGGTCTTGGTGTCTTCCTATTCGGTGCAGAACCGGCAGGACCTCTCTTGGGTGTGGACCGGCTTGCGGACCACATTCACCGCGCAGGCCTATGCCAGTTCAACGCGGCAGGTGTCCACGGCGGAAGCCGAGGCGAGCTTTGGTGAAGCGACCGTGATCCACGGGTACACCGCGTCCGTCGCCCACCGCCTGACGGCCCGTGAGACCCTCACCTTGGGTGGCAGCCGACGCATGACCTCCGGCAACGCCATCCAAGCCGGCAACGACCTGAAGTCGGCCTTCATGACCTTGAACAGCCAATTTGGCCGCCGCACCAGTCTGCTGCTGACCGCGCGCTACGCCGTGTTCAACAGCGTCACCACGCCCTACCGCGAGACCGCCTTGTCGGGCTCGCTCAACCTGCGGTTCTGAACCATGTATGAAGCGTTCTATGGGTTGAGCAGCAAACCCTTTCAGCTCAACCCCGACCCCAACTTCTACTTCGCCAGCAAGCAGCACCGGCGTGCCAAGGCCTACCTGGAGTACGGCGTCTCGCGCAACGAGGGCTTCATCGTCATCACCGGCGAAATTGGCGCCGGCAAGACCATGGTGCTGCGTTCGCTGATCGAAAGCCTGAACGGCAGCAACGTCATCACTGGCCACCTCGTCACCACCCAGTTGGGCGCCGAAGACACGCTGCGCATGGTGGGCGCGGCTTTTGGCTTCCGCGTGAAGGACGTGCCCAAGAGCGAGCTGCTGATCACGCTGGAGGCCTTCCTCATCAGCCAGACCAGCAAGGGCAAACGCTGCCTGCTGGTGGTGGACGAGGCGCAGAACCTGTCGCCGCGTGCGGTGGAAGAGCTGCGCATGCTCAGCAACTTCCAGTTTGGCAACCAGGCCTTGCTGCAGAGCTTCCTGGTCGGGCAGCCCGAGTTCCGCGAGATCCTGCAGCAACCCGAGATGGAGCAGTTCCGTCAGCGTGTGGCGGCCACCTGCCACATCGGGCCGCTGGACCTGGACGAAACGCGGGGCTACGTGGAACACCGCCTGAAGTGCGCCGGCGCCGTGGGCAAGCCCACGTTCGAGGCCGGCGCCTTTGACGGCATCTTCAAGGCCAGCGGTGGCATCCCGCGCCGCATCAACGCCATCGCCGACCGGCTGCTGCTGGCGGGTTTCCTGGCCGGCCGCACCCACTTGACGGTGGCCGACGTGACCGAGGTGGTGAAGGAGTTCCAGCAGGAGAACGGCGTGCCGGCCCGTCCGGTCAGCGCCGCGGCGGCCAGCCAGGTGCCGGCGGCGGAAGCCGTGGGCTCGCGCGGCAGCGTGGTGCTGGACCTGGACCTCAGCAAACTGAAGCTGGACCCGGAAGAGGCCGAAGGCATGACGCGCCAGCTGGAACAGCTGACCGCCGACCAGCGTGGCGACCAACTGCAGCGCCTGGAGCGCAGCCTGTTGCGCCTGGAGCGCATCAACGTGCAGACGCTGTCGATGATGCAGAAGCTGGTGAACGCCCTCAAAAAGCCGGACGGAACCGGGAATTGACCTCACAGCGGGCCTTCTGGGGGCTCGCCTGACGGGGCCATGGGCAGACAAAATGGCGCATTGCCCAAAGTGCGCCCGCCGTGATCACCAACGCCCTCACCATCGACGTCGAAGACTACTTCCAGGTTTCGGCCATGGCCCCCTACATCCGTCGCGATGAGTGGGACCAACGCGAGTGCCGTGTCGAGCGCAACGTCGAGCGCATCCTGGCCATGCTCGAGCAGCAGGGCACCCGGGCCACGTTCTTCACCTTGGGCTGGATCGCCGAACGCTACCCGCAACTGGTGCGTCGCATCGTCGCGGGTGGGCATGAGCTGGCCAGCCACGGCTACGGCCATGAGCGCGCCAGCGACCTGAGCCGTGAAGCCTTCCTGCAGGACATCACCCGTGCCAAGGCCGTGCTGGAAGACCTGGGCGGCGTGGCTGTCCAGGGCTACCGTGCGCCCAGCTTTTCCATCGGCGTGGGCAACCTCTGGGCGCTGGACCTGCTGGCGCAAACCGGCCACCGCTACAGCAGCAGCATCTACCCCATCAAGCACGACCACTACGGCATGCCCGACTCCCCGCGCTTTGCCTACACGCTGGCCAATGGCCTGCTGGAGGTGCCGGTGACCACGGTGCGCATGCTCAACCGCAACCTGCCTTCCAGCGGTGGCGGTTACTTCAGGCTGATGCCGTATTCGCTGTCTCGTTGGCTGTTGCGCCGCGTGAACCAGCAGGACGGCGAAGCCACGGTGTTTTACTTCCACCCCTGGGAAATCGATCCCGGGCAGCCACGGGTGGCCGGCATCGACGCCAAAACCCGCTTCCGACACTACGTCAACATCGCCCGCATGGAAGGCCGGCTGCAGCAGTTGCTGACCGACTTCCGTTGGGGCCGCATGGACGAGATCTTCCTGCCGCGCGCCGGCCAGAACCAACGGGCTGCGGCCTGACCCCCTGCACGTGTTGACCATCGAACGACTCCGGGCCGGCGATGCCGCCGCGGCCCAGGCGTGGGACGCCTTTGTCATGGCGTGCCCGCAAGCCACCTTCTTCCACCGCGCGGGTTGGCTGCGCATCATCGAAGAAGTCTTCGGCCACGAGGCGTATTTCCTCTGTGCCAAGGAGGCAGGGCAAATCACGGGCGTGCTGCCGCTGGCCCATGTGAACAGCTGGTTGTTCGGCAACTCGTTGACCGGCTTGCCCTTCACCGTTTACGGGGGCGTGGCCGCCACCAACCCCGAAAGTGCGGCCGCGCTGGAAGCCGAGGCGGACCGCCTGGGCCGCAGCTTGGGTGTGCAGCACTTGGAATTGCGTCACATCGAGCGCCGCCACGACGACTGGCCTGTGCAGGACCTGTACGTCACTTTCCGCAAGGAGATCTTGCCGGAGGAAGAGGCCAACATGCTGGCCATTCCGCGCAAGCAGCGTGCGATGGTGCGCAAGGGCATCAAGGCGGAACTGCGCAGCGAGATCGATCCCGCCGCCGACCGCTTCTTCGCGCTCTTTGCCGACAACGTGCACCGCCACGGTACGCCGGCCTTGCCCAAGCGCTACTTCCAGGCGCTGCTGGACATTTTCGGTGCTGACGCGGAGGTGCTGACCGTGGTGGCGCCCGACGGCCGGCCGTTGTCCAGCGTGCTGAGTTTCTACTTCCGCGATGAAGTGCTGCCCTACTACGCTGGCGACGACATGGCGGCCCGTGACCTGGCCGCCAACGATTTCAAGTACTGGGAATTGATGCGCCGAGCCTGCGCGCGTGGCCTCAAGGTGTTTGACTACGGCCGCAGCAAGGTGGGCACCGGCCCCTACGCCTTCAAGAAGAACTGGGGCTTCGAGCCGACGCCGTTGCACTACGAGTACCGCCTGTACAAGCGCGAGGGTGTGCCCCAAAACAACCCGAACAACGCCAAGTACCAGTTGATGATCAAGGCCTGGCGCAAGCTGCCCCTGGGGGTGGCCAACTGGCTGGGACCCTTCATCGTGCGCAACCTGGGCTGAGACACGTGGCGCGCCTGCTGTACTTGGTGCACCGCTTGCCGTACCCGCCCAACAAGGGCGACAAGGTGCGGTCGTTCCACCTCTTGAAACACCTGGCGGCGCAGCACGAGGTGCACGTGGGCACCTTCGTCGATGATCCCGACGATGCACAGCACCTGCCGGCCTTGCGCGCCCAATGTGCCGGCCTCATGGCCGTGCCTTTGCACCCGCGTCGCGCCAAGTTGCTGAGCCTGCAGGGGCTGCTCACAGGGCAGGCACTGTCGCTGCACTACTACGACGATGCGCGTCTGCACCAATGGGTGGCGCAGACCTTGGCGCAAGCGCGGTTTGACGCCATCGTGGTCTTCTCGTCGACGATGGCCCAGTATGCGCAGCGCCATCCTGCGGTGCCCATGTTGATCGACTTTGTGGACGTGGACTCCGCCAAGTGGTCGGACTACGCGCCGCAGCACCGTTGGCCCTTGTCGTGGCTGTATGCCCGAGAGGGCCGCAAGCTGCTGGAGTACGAACGTGCCATGGCCTTGGCGGCGCGACACAGCTTCTTCGCCACCGACAAAGAGGCGGCGCTGTTTCATCGGCTGGCGCCAGAGTCCATGGCCCGCGTGCAGGGCATGAACAACGGGGTGAACGCCGAGTTCTTTTCGCCCAACGCGGGACTGCCGCAGCCCTTCGAGACCACGGAGACGCCGCTGGTGTTCACGGGCGCGATGGACTATTGGCCGAACATCGACGCGGTGCAGTGGTTTGTGGCCGAGGTGCTGCCGCGGGTGCGCCAGCGTTGGCCCGGCGCGCGGTTGCACATCGTCGGCCGCAGCCCGGCGCCGGCGGTCCGGGCGCTGGCCAGCGATGCTGTGGTGGTGACCGGCACCGTGCCCGACGTTCGGCCGTACTTGCAGCACGCGGCGGCGGTGGTGGCGCCATTGCGCCTGGCCCGTGGCGTGCAGAACAAGATCCTGGAAGCCATGGCCATGGCCAAGCCGGTGGTGGCCGCCAGCACCTGTGTGGAAGCGCTGGAGGTGGTGCCAGACCAGGAGCTGCTGTCTGCCACCGAGCCCGAGGACTACCTGCGGCAGATCACCGCCGTGTTGTCGTCGGCCGAACGGGCAGAGCAGGTCGGGGTGGCTGCACGTCGGCGCGTCTTGGCCAGTTACGCTTGGTCGGCCCACCTGCGGCACATCGATCCCCACATTCCCGGTGTTAGCGCCGCGGCCACTTCCGAGAACGCGCTGTCGAAAGAACGATGAAGCTGCCTGCCCTGCCTTCCCCGCCGCCGCCACACTGGCGTCAACCCCTGGCCTTGTTGGTGCTGGTCCTGGCGGTGTTGGGCTGGGTGTTCCGCGGGACGTTCGCCTCGATGGTGGAGATCTGGTCGCGGTCCGACACCTTCGCGCACGCTTTCCTGGTGCTGCCGATCTCGTTGTGGCTGGTCTGGCGTCGCCGCGCTTGGCTGGCCAGCCTGCAACCACGGCCTGGCGCGCGGTGGCTGCTCTTGGCGGTGCCCGGTGCCTTGGCCTGGCTGGTGGGCGACCTGGCCGGTGTCAACGCCTTGACCCAATTTGCCGCCACCGGGCTGCTGGTGCTGACCGTGCCCGTGGTGCTGGGTACAGCGGTGGCCATGCAACTGCTGTTCCCGTTGGTCTTCCTGTTCTTCATGGTGCCCTTCGGCGAGTTCGTCATGCCCACCCTGATGCAGTGGACGGCCGATGTGACGGTGTTCAGCCTGAAGGCGCTGGGCATCCCGGTGTTCCGGGAGGGGCTTCAGTTTGTGATTCCTTCGGGCACCTGGTCGGTGGTCGAAGCGTGCAGCGGCGTGCGTTACCTGATCGCCTCGTTCATGGTGGGCACCTTGTTTGCTTACCTGAACTACCAGTCACCTTGGCGCCGTGTCGCTTTCGGGGTGGTGTCGCTGCTGGTGCCGATCGCAGCGAACTGGGCGCGCGCGGTGATGATCGTGCTGCTGGGTCACTTCACCAACAATGAACTCGCGGCTGGCGCCGACCACCTGGTCTACGGCTGGGCCTTCTTCGGCGTGGTCATCGGCATCATGTTCTTCATCGGCAGTCGGTGGGCTGACGCCCCGTACGACCTGCCCTCGCCGCCGGCCTCGCCGGCCGGCGCACAGACCGGTGCCGGCGCTGGCTTCGGGGGGGCTGCGTTGGCCACGGTGCTGGCCATGGTGGCGGTGTTGGCAGCGCCCGCGCTGGTGGTCTGGCGTCTTCAGTCGGGTCCGCTCCCCACGGTCAACCTGTCGAGTCCGGCGCTGCCGTCCAAGGTGGCTGCGGCAGACTTGAAGGACGGGTACAAACCGGTCTTTGAGGGGGCGCGCGCTGAGACGCAGCAGCAGTTCCAGCATGGTGACCGGGTGGTGACCATGCACGTGGCGTACTACGTGCGCCAGACCTACGGACACAAGCTTGTCAGCTCGCAGAACGTGCTGGTGAGTTCCCAGGACGAGGTCTGGCGCGTGAGCGACGCCCGCCGTGGGCTCATGCGCCTGCCTGGTTTGGACGTGCCCGCCTTGATGGCCGAAGTCCGCCGCGGTCAGGTGGGCCAGGCCATCGGTGACAGCGGCACCTTGCAGGTTCGGCAGGTGTACTGGGTGGGGGGACGCTGGGTGGCTTCCGGGCCCAAAGCGTCGCTGTTGGCGGTTTGGCACCAACTGGTGGGGCAAGGCGACGACGCTGTGGCCTTGACGTTCACCATGCCTGGCGTCGACGCCGCCGTGGCCGCGCCCGAGCTGGAGCGGTTCCTGGCCCAGCACCTGGGTACGATCGGGGGTTGGCTGGCCGCCGCCAAACAGCCGCGGTGAAGCCGCTGAGGCGGTGGCTGGCGCGCCTGGTTTCCGTCCTCACAGTTGCCCATGAATCACCCCATCACCGTGGCCGTCATCGGCCTTGGCTACGTTGGCCTGCCCCTGGTGGCGGCTTTTGGTTGCCACGTACGCACCATCGGTTTCGACATCGCCGAAGACAAGGTCGCCGCTTGCCTGGCGGGGCACGACCCCTCGCGGGAGTTGTCTGACGAGGAGCTTCAGGCGGCGCGCTGGGCCGAGTACACCGCCGACCCGCGCCGCTTGGCCGAGGCCGACTACATCATCGTGGCCGTGCCCACCCCGGTGGACGAGGCGCGTATCCCGGACTTCCGACCGCTGATCGGAGCCTCCACCAGCGTTGGGCGCCACATGAAGCCCGGCGCCACCGTGGTGTATGAAAGCACCGTCTACCCCGGCGCCACCGAAGAGGTGTGCGTGCCGGTGCTGGAGCGCGAGTCGGGCCTGGTGTGGAAGCAGGATTTTTTTGTCGGCTACAGCCCCGAGCGCATCAACCCGGGCGACAAGGAGCACACGCTCACGCGCATTTTGAAGATCGTGTCGGGCGACACGCCAGACACGCTGGCGCGTGTGGCGGCCTTGTACGAGCTGGTGGTGCAGCCGGGGGTGCACCGCGCCAGCTCCATCAAGACGGCCGAGGCCGCCAAGGTCATCGAGAACACGCAGCGCGACCTCAACATCGCGCTGATGAACGAGCTGGCCATCATCTTCGACAAGATCGGCATTGACACCTCCGAGGTGCTGGAGGCGGCCGGTACCAAGTGGAACTTCCTGAAGTTCAAGCCTGGCCTCGTGGGTGGGCACTGCATCGGCGTGGACCCGTACTACCTGACCCACAAGGCCGAGATGCTGGGCTACCACCCGCAGGTCATCCTGGCCGGTCGGCGCATCAACGACGGCATGGCCAAGTTCGTGGCCGAACAGACCATCAAGCAGATGATCGCCAGTGGCAGCCCCATCAAGGGCGCCCGCGTGAACGTGCTGGGCTTGACCTTCAAAGAAAACTGCGGCGACCTGCGAAACAGCAAGGTCATCGACATCGTGCGTGAGCTGGAAAGCTACGGTGTGGAGGTGCTGGTGACGGACCCGCAAGCTTCTCCGCACCACGCCGATATGGAATACGGCCTGCGGCTGGTGCCTTGGTCTGACCTGGCCATGGCCGACGCCGTGGTGCTGGCCGTGGCGCACCGGGAATTCCTCGGTTTGTTGCCCCCGGCGCTGGGCCAAGTGTTGCGGCCTGGCGGCGTCGTGGTGGATGTGAAGGCTGCGCTGGACAGCGCTGCGTTGACCCAGGCTGGCTACCGGGTCTGGCGACTCTAGGGGGTTGCGGGCTTGGTGGCGTGTCCAATGTCATGCCGCCGCCCACCGCGTGGCGCTTCAACGGCAGGAACCGGGTTGGACGGCCCTACCATCGGCGCTGGTCGCACGCCCAGGCTGTGCGTTGCCTTTTCTTTTTCAGCGGCCCTGACCTGAGCGGACCCCCATGTGCGGCATCACTGGCATCTTCGATCACCTGTCGACGCGCGACATCGACCGGCGGGTCCTCGAGCGCATGAACGATGCGCAGTTCCACCGCGGCCCCGATGAAGGCAGTGTGCACATCGAGCCCGGTGTCGGCTTGGGCCACCGCCGCTTGTCCATCATCGACGTGGCCACGGGCCAGCAGCCGTTGTTCAACGAAGACGGTTCCGTGGTGGTGGTCTTCAACGGCGAGATCTACAACTACCAGTCGCTGATCCCGGAACTGCAGGCGCTGGGCCACACCTTCCGCACGCGCAGCGACACCGAAGTCATCGTGCACGCCTGGGAGAGCTGGGGCGAACGTTGTGTGGAGCGCTTCCGCGGCATGTTCGCCTTCGCGCTGTGGGACCGCAACCAGGGCGTGTTCTTCATGGCCCGCGACCGCCTGGGCGTGAAGCCCATGTATTACGCGGCCCTGCCCGATGGTCGGTTGCTGTTCGGTTCGGAGCTGAAATCGCTGATGGCCAGTGGCGCCCTGCCACGCGCGATCGACCCGCTGGCGGTGGAAGACTATTTCGCCCTGGGCTATGTGCCCGAGCCGCGCACCATCTACCAGACGGCCAAGAAGCTGCCGCCGGCCAGCACGCTGCTGGTTCGCCGCGGCCAGCCTGTGCCCGCGCCGCGCACCTACTGGGACGTGCGTTTCACGCTGGACAACCCCATCTCGGCCGAAGACGCCCAGGCCGAGCTGATCGAGCGCCTGCGGGAATCCGTCAAGCTGCGCATGATCGCCGAGGTGCCGCTGGGTGCCTTCCTGTCCGGCGGCGTGGATTCCAGCGCCGTCGTGGCGCTGATGGCCGGACAGTCCGACGGGCCGGTGAACACCTGCTCCATCGCCTTCGACGACCCGGCCTTTGACGAGACCAGCTACGCGCGCAGCGTGGCCGAGCGCTACCAGACCAACCACCGTTCCAGCACGGTGCGCGCCGACGACTTCGACCTCATCGACCAGCTGGCCCACCTGTACGACGAGCCTTACGCCGACCCCTCGGCCATGCCCACGTACCGCGTCTGCCAACTGGCCCGCCAGCACGTGACCGTGGCCTTGTCGGGCGACGGTGGCGACGAAGCCATGGCCGGCTACCGCCGCCACCGCATGCACGCCGCCGAAGAACGCGTGCGGGGCAGCCTGCCGTTGGCGCTGCGCCGGCCCTTGTTCGGCGCCTTGGGCCAGCTGTACCCCAAGGCCGACTGGGCGCCGCGTTTCCTGCGTGCCAAAACCACCTTCCAGGCCCTGGCACGCGACAGCGTCGAGGCCTACTTCGGCACCATGTCGCTGATGCCTTTCAGCGAACGCCAGGCCTTGTTCAGCCCCAGCCTGCGCAAGACGCTGGCCGGCTACACCGCCATGGAAGTCTTCCGCGACCATGCCACGCGCGCCGGCACCGACGACCCGCTGGCGCTGGCCCAGTACCTGGACATCAAGACCTACCTGGTGGGCGACATCAACACCAAGGTGGACCGCGCCTCGATGGCGCATTCGCTGGAGGTGCGCGAGCCGCTGATGGACCACCCGTTGATCGAGTGGCTGGGCACGCTGCCTTCGGCGCTGAAGCTGCACGACGGCCAGGGCAAGTACCTGTTCAAGAAGGCGCTCGAGCCGCTGCTGCCCCAGGAAGTGCTGTACCGGCCCAAACAAGGCTTCTCGGTGCCCCTGGCCCGCTGGTTCCGCGGCCCGCTGCGCCAGCGTGCGCGCGACACCCTGACCCAGGGCGCGCTGTTGCAGTGCGGCCTGTTCGATGCGGACGCGCTGCGTCGCATCGTGGAACAAAACGAATCCGGCCAGCGTGACCACAGCGTCACGATCTGGAGCCTGGTGATGTTCGACGCCTTCCTGCGCAACGCGGGTCTGGCCGAGTCACCCCAGCCTGAAGCGGCCCTGGCCGCCTGACGATGCGCATCCTGTACCACCACCGAACGGCCTCCCGCGATGGTCAAGCCGTCCACATCGACGAAATGATCGCCGCCTTGCGTGAGCAAGGGCACGAGGTTGAAGTGGTGTCGCCGCAGGCCGCCGAGGGCGAGGCCGGTGCAGGCAGCATGGGCACCGACGCGGGCTGGGTGGCCCGCCTGAAGCAGGCGCTGCCGCAGGCGGCCTACGAACTGCTGGAGTTCGCCTACTCCGCGGTGGCCTACCTGAAGCTGATGCGCGCGGCGCGCCGCTTCCAGCCCGACGTCATCTACGAGCGCTACAACCTCTTCTTGTTGGCCGGTGCCATGGCCAGCCGCCGACTGCGCGTGCCGCTGTTGTTGGAGGTGAACGCGCCGCTGTTTGAAGAACGCATGAAGCACAGCGGCGGTTTGTCGCTGGTGCGGCTGGCGCGCTGGGCCGAAGGTGCGGCTTGGCGTGCGGCCGATTTCGTGCTGCCCGTGACCGCCGTGCTGGCGCAGCACGTGCTGCAGCGCGGTGTACCGGCCCAGCGTGTCGTGGTGGTGCCCAACGGCATCAACGAAGCGCACTTCGCGTCGGCGCCGGCGCCCGAGGTGGCCAAGCGCCAGCAGGGCCTGGAGGGTGCCTTGGTGCTGGGGTTCACGGGCTTTGTGCGCGACTGGCACGGTGTGGACCGCGTCATCGATTGGATGGCCACGCCTGCCGCGCCGACCAACGCCTTCTTGCTGGTGGTGGGCGACGGGCCCGTGCGCGCCGACCTGGAGGCGCAGGCCGCCAGGTTGGGCCTGGCCGAACGTGTGCGTTTCACCGGTGTGGTGCACCGCGATGCGGTGCCGGCCTATGTCGCGGCTTTTGACGTCGCACTGCAACCCGCCGTCACCGCCTACGCCTCACCCTTGAAGCTGATGGAATACCTGGTGATGGCCAAGCCCGTCGTGGCGCCGGACACCCCCAACATCCGCGAGGTGCTGGAGAACGGCCGCAACGCCGTGTTGTTCCGGGAGGGTGAGACCGGCGCCATCCAAGCCGCCTTGACCCAGGCCTGCCAGGACACCCCGCTGCGCCAGCACCTGTCGCGCGAAGCGAGGCTGACCATCGACCGGCTGGGCCTGACCTGGCGCGCCAATGCGCAGCGTGCCGTGGACCTGGCGCGCCGCGCCGCGGCTTGAAGGCGCCTGCACCCATGGCCCGTCGCCCCATCAAGACACTGCTGTTCTCGACGCTGTTCCCCAGCGCCGTGCGGCCTTCCCACGGCATCTTCGTGGAAACGCGCCTGCGCGAACTGCTGAAGACCGGCGAGGTGCAGACCCAGGTCATCGCCCCCGTGCCCTGGTTCCCGTTCGGCGGTGCCCGCTTCGGCGAATACGGCCAGTTCGCGCGCACCGCACAGCAAGACCAGCGCAACGGCATCGCCGTGCAACACCCGCGCTACCTGCTGCTGCCCAAGGTGGGCATGAACATGGCGCCCGACAGCCTGTTCCGCGCCGCGCTGCCGAAGGCCCGTGCGCTGATCGCCAATGGCTTTGATTTCGACCTCATCGACGCCCACTACTACTACCCCGACGGCGTGGCCGCGGCCCGGCTTGCCCAGGCCCTGGGCAAGCCCTTCGTGGTGACGGCGCGTGGCACCGACCTCAACCTGGTGCCGCAGTACCCGAAACCGCGCCAGCGCATCCTGGACACCGCCGCGCAGGCCGCCGCGTCCATCGGCGTGTGCAAGGCGCTGATGGACACGCTGGCCGAACTGGGCGCCGACCCCAGCAAGCTGCACGTGCTGCGCAACGGGGTCGACCTGGAACGATTCCGCCCCGAAGACCCGCAGGCCGCCCGGCAGCGCCTGGGCCTGGGGGCGGGCCGCTGGTTGCTGTCGGTGGGCCACCTGATCGAACGCAAGGGGCACCACCTGGCCATCCAGGCCCTGCCGCTGCTGCCGGCCGATGTGCAGTTGGCCATCGTCGGCGGCGGCGTGGAAGACGCCGCGCTGAAGGCGCTGGCCCAACGGTTGGGCGTGGCGCCGCGCGTGCGTTTTGTCGGCCTGGTGCCGAACGTGGACCTGCGCTGGTGGTACAGCGCGGCCGACGTGTCGCTGCTGTGCTCCAGCCGCGAAGGCTGGGCCAACGTGCTGCTGGAAGCCATGGCCTGCGGCACGCCCGTGGTGGCCACCAACATTTGGGGCACGCCGGAAGTGGTGGCCAACGCCGCCGCCGGCCGCCTGATGGCCGACCGCACGCCCGAAGCCCTGCGCGACGCGCTGCTGGCCTTGTGGGCCGACCCGCCCGCGGCCAGCGCCACGCGGGCCTACGCCGAAGGCTTCTCTTGGGAGGCTACGACACAGGGACAGTTGGCGCTGTTTGACAAGGTGTTGACGCGATGATTTACACGTTGATGCTCTTCATGGACGTGCTTTTGGTGGCTTGGTTGGTGCTCGCCGTGGTGCGGGAGGCCAAACCCGGAGGCGATGTCAGTTTGGGATGGCTGAGTTACCGGGATCAACTCGATCCTCCTCCCGCCAAGACCAATACCAAGACCAAGCCGGGGCGGTGACCGTTCATGCGCGATATGGTCATGTTCCTGATGGTGCTGGTACTTTTGGTACTCAGCTTCAGGAATGCCTTTGGTGTTTATGTTTTGTGGGGTTGGTCCGGGCTGATCGGGTTGGCCGGCAAAATGTATGGGTTCATGCAATCGTTCCAGATTGTGATGATCTTCGCCTTGATCGCGCTGGTCCAGGTGCTCTTGCGCAGGGATCCCAAAATGGGAGCCTTCAAGTTCACTGGCTTGCATCTGCTGTTCCTGCTCTTCGCCCTGCAGGCTTTGATCAGTGCATCGTTCGCCTTCAGTGGCTTGGCGCGAAATTGGGAGATTGCTGGCGATCTTTTCAAGACGATCCTGTACTGCTCGCTGATGTCGATCTTGGTGACCAGTCGATTCCGCAGCTACGTGATCGTGGTGTTCATCGTCTTGGCCATGTCTTACTATGGCTTGATTGAGGGTTTGCGCTTCATAGCCAGCGGCGGTGCCCACATTTCTCAAGGTGATGCGCGACTTGGAGACAACAACCACTTTGCGGTGGTTGTTGGTTCCAGCATACCTTTGATGCTCTATCTGTTTTTGTATGCCAAGGCCAAGCCCATGCGGCTTGTGATGCTTGGCTTGATGCTTTTGACAACCCTTGCTGTTGTCACCACATATTCCCGTGGTGGCATGTTGACGCTGGCAGGAATGGGCTTCCTTCTCATTCTTCGCAGTCGCAAGAAGTTACTCGGTTTTGCCATGGTCGGCGTGTTGGCGGTGACGGTGGTGGCCGTGGCGCCTGACGCGTGGGTTAACCGGATGGGCTCGATCAAGACGGCCGACAACGACAGCTCATTCATGGGGCGTGTGAAGGCATGGAAACGTTCCAGCGCCATTGCACTGGATCACCCTTTCACGGGTGGCGGGTTCCAGTCTGTCCAAAACCATGCGGTTTATGAGAAGTACCGCTATGAACAAGGTTTGCTGGGTTTCATTGAGACCGGCGTGCAAACCTACGCTGCTGCGGCACACAGCATCTATTTCGAAGTCATGGGCGACATGGGGTTTGTTGGGCTCTTCATCTTTTTGTGCATCATGAGCTCTCCATTCTTCTTTCTGTCAAGGGCTAAAAGGCTATCTCGCCGAATAGGTCCGTCCTCGCAGTGGGGCGTCGATCTATTGACCATGATTTCAATTGGGCATTTCGGGTATCTGGTTGGCGGCGCATCCATCAGCGCTGCGTATTTTGAAATGGCTTACCTCTACGTGTCCTTGGCAGGCGCGGTGGTTGCCATCCTCGAAGTCGAAGCCCGTCGCTCCATGGAGCAGCAGTCACCATTGATACGGCAATCGGCCGTGGTCTGAATTTTCGAATCGGGAGATGAAGTTGTCTAAGCGCAAGGTAGTGCTGGTCGGCGCCGGGAACATCGCACGCGTGCATGCGGCGGCGTTGAAGGAAACGCCGGGAGTAGAGCTTTTTGGTGTGTTTGATCCGAATGCCGCCACCGCGCAATCGTTGGCCAAAGCCTTTGGGATCGGAAAGATCTTTGCATCGTTGGCCGAGGCGGCGCAGTCTGGTGCCGACGCGGCGCACATCCTGACCCCACCTGACCTGCACTTGGCCACGGGGCTGCCCTTTGTTGAGGCGGGGATGGCGGTGTTGCTGGAAAAGCCGCTCGGCGCCAGCGTTGACGAGTGCAAGGCGCTGGCCGCCGCAGCCCAGCGCAGTGGCGCTGTCGTCGGCGTGAACCAGAACTTCGCTTTCAACCCTGCCTATTTGGAATTGAAGCGTTGTATCGAAGGTGGGCAACTCGGCCGCCCGCGGCACGTGGAGTACCACTATGCCGTCCCGTTGAAGCAATTGGCGGCACGCATGTTCGGCCATTGGATGTTCAGAAAGCCCGTGAACATCCTTCTCGAGCAAGCCGTTCATCCGCTGTCACAAATCATTGACTTTGCGGGGCCGGCCTCGGATGTGCGTTTGCACCCGGAGCCTCCGGTGGAGATTTCGCCGGGTGTGGGGCTCCATGCCAGTTGTCAAGTCACCATGACTTGTGCGCGCATGCCTGCATTCATGCGTTTCCAAGTCGGCGCCAACTTCACGGTTTGCCGCATGACCGTGGTTTGCGATGACGGTGTGGCCGTTGCAGACATGTTCTCCAATCAGTTCCACACCATGGGACGGACCGCCTACCTGGAACCGGTGGACAACTGGCTGTCCGCCCGTGCCAGCGGTCGCCAGTGGGTGAAGTCTGCCTGGTCGGGTCTGCGTGACTATGCGCTGTCCATGGTGAAGTTGGCCCCGCGTTCGGACGCGTTCTATTTGGGCATGAAGGGCAGCATTCAGGAGTTCCACGCCTGTTTGGACAAAGGCGTGGCACCACGCATTGACGCCGCCTTCGGACAGCACTTGGTTCAGGTCTGCGAAGACTTGTCGCAAGGGTTTCTGCCGTTGGCGCCAAGCCCTGAAGCGCCAGACGCGGCTTTCGACGCCCGTGCCGGAACGGTCGCTGTCATCGGCGGAACCGGGTTCATCGGCGCCCACACCGTGTCGGCCCTGCTGGAGCGCGGCTATGCGGTGCGTGTGATGGCGCGCGGTGTCCGCAACTTGCAGCCTGTTTTCTACCGAGCCGGCGTCACCTTGGTTCAGGGCGATGTGAAGCGGCGCGACGACATTGTCCGCTGTGTGGAGGGCGCACGGTGGGTTGTCAACCTCGCGCATGGCGGGGGCGGCGAGAACTTTGAGGCCATCCGCGCAGCGATGGTCGACTCCGCGCGGATGGTCGTCGAGGTTTGCCGATCGCACGGCATCGCTCGGTTGGTCCACGTCGGATCGATTTCGAGCCTGTACCTGGGCCCCTCCTCCGCGCCCGTGACCGGCGCGACCCCGGCCGACCCGCTTTCCCACGCACGGAACGATTACTCACGCGCAAAGGCGCTGGCCGATGCCGAGGTGATGGCGTCCAACGGCGCGCAGCTTCAAACGGTCGTGTTGCGGCCCGGCTTGGTGGTTGGGGCTGGCACGTCCCCGTTCCACAGTGGGTTGGGTTTCTTCAACAACGATCAGTATTGTGTCGGCTGGAACAACGGTCAGAATGCCTTGCCCTGGGTCTTGGTGGAGGACTGCGCGGTGGCCATCGCCGAAGCCTTGAGCGCCCCGAATGCGGCTGGGCGTGCGTATAACTTGGTGGGTGACGTTCAGCCTTCAGCGCGCGAATACCTTGCAGCGTTGGCGAAAGTGACGGGGCGCCCGTTGCAGTTCGTACCCAAGTCGCCGACAGGCCTCTGGTCGGTGGAGATGGGTAAGTGGGTGATCAAGCGCGTGGGTGGGCGCCGCGTTCCCCGACCCTATCGGCGAGACATCGTCTCTCGTGGTTTGCAAGCCCACTTTGATTGCACCGATGCCAAGCGTGATTTGAACTGGCGGCCGGTGGGAGACCCGCAGCAATTCCACGCGAAAGCGCTCGCCGTTCATGCCCCAACCTGACCGCCCACGTGTTCTGCTGCACGCGTTCTCCACGTTCAAAGCGGGAGGACCGCAGGTACGCTTCGTTCAGTTAGCGAACGCTTTCGGCCCGACTTACCGTCATCTGATCATGGCGATGGACGGCTGTTTTGACGCCGCCGAAAGACTGGCCGATACCGTGGTGTGGGAAAAGCTGTCACTGCCGAACCTGCGCGGTGGGGCGATGGCCAACAGATCGGCGTATCGGCGTGTGCTGCAGGACCTCCAGCCTGACCTGCTCTTGACCTACAACTGGGGTGCCATCGAGTGGTTGGCGGCCAATCTGCCGCACAGCGTCCCTGCCGTGCACGTTGAAGATGGCTTCCGGCCCGACGAAGTTGTCAGACAGCTGCCTCGCCGCTTGTGGGCGCGTCGCCTGTTGTTTGCAGCGGCGCGCGCGAAGGTGCTGGTGCCTTCCCAGACGCTGCACCAGGTGGCGCAGGGATGGTGGGTGCCGCCTTCGCGGTTGGCATTCGTGCCGAACGGGGTGAAATGTGCCGGCGACGATGTGCTGCAGCGCTTCCCTGCGCGGGCGGAGGGGCCCGTGGTGATCGGTACGGTCGCAGCGCTGCGCGCCGAGAAGAACATCGGCCGCTTGTTGCGTGCCGTCGCGGCATTGCGCGCGCAGTACGATCTGCGCTTGATGGTGGTGGGCGATGGACCCGAGCGGCCGGCGCTGGAAAAACTCAGTGGTGAGTTGGGGTTGGGCGATGTCACGGTGTTCACGGGGTACACGCCGAATCCTCAGTCCGCCCTTGTCCAAATGGACTTGTTTGCCTTGAGTTCCGATACAGAACAACTGCCAATCGCGATGCTGGAGGCCATGGCCCTCGGTGTCCCGGTTGTGGCGACAGGGGTGGGTGATGTTCCCCATCTGCTGGCGGATGCAGGCTCCGGACCGTTTTCTGCAGTGGATGACGCCGCGTTTCTCGCGACATTGCGCCAGGCGTTGGCCGATCGAGCGGCATGGTCGACTTGGGCGGCCACGGGTTTGAACACGGTCCGCCAGCACTACGGCATGGAACAAATGGTGGACCGCTGGCGCGCTGTATTCGACGGCCAGTGGCGTCCCATGGTGCACGGATGAGTCAGAGCAAACTGTGGGCCGTCGAGGCCGCCCGTGGCGTGGCCGCGTTGTTGGTGGTGCTGGTGCATGCGAGTTCGATGCTCGGCGCCCCCAAATACCTGGGCGAACTGCCCCTGGGTGGGATCTTTAAGTTCGCACATGCCGGCGTCGATTTCTTCTTTGTGCTCAGTGGATTCATCATCTACTTCGTGCACAAGGGTGACATTGGGCAACCCAGCAAGACCCGTGGTTATGCACTTCGGCGGATCATTCGGATCTTCCCGGCGTACTGGTGTGTGCTGGCCATTTACGGCCTGATGCTCTGGTGGTCACCTACGGCCACACGGTTCGAGCAGCAGCCTTCGGCGATCCTGGCGGCTTTGCTTCTGCTGCCCCACCCTGACGGCGCCATCTTGGGGCCGGCCTGGTCGCTGAGCCATGAACTGCTCTTCTACCTCTTGTTCGCCGTGTTGCTGTGGCATCGACGCCTGGGGGTGGCGGTGTTGGCGCTGTGGGGCGGACTGACCCTTTTGAACCAATGCGTCGACCTCGGCATTGAGGCTTATTGGTGGGACTCCTTTCTCTTCCGAGTTTTCAATCTCCACTTCTTCTTCGGAATGCTGGTCGCCTGGTTGTGCTCGCGCAATGAACACAGGGCTGCCGGTTTGGCCTTCACCGCCGGATTGTTGGTTTTCTTTGGCGCCGGCATGGTTGAATCATTTGGCCCTCCACTGCCAAATGAATGGGTGCCCATGCACCTTGCCTATGCCACAGGCTCCGCGTTGGCGCTCTACGGTTTGGTGGGTCTGGAACACCAGCAGCGGGTGAAAGTGCCCGCCGCGATGGTGTACCTGGGGCAGGCGTCGTATTCCGTTTATTTGGTTCATATTCCGGTGATCCTGGTCTGGCAGCAGGTGCTGTTGAAGATGCCAACGGTGTTGCATGCGCCAGGGGCCCTGGGCTTTTGGTCAACCGTTGCTGTTGCACTGATCGCATCGTTCTTGTTCCACCAAGTGGTCGAACTGCCTTTGGGCCAATGGACCCGTCGCCGGGTGCTGCGCGCATGAGCCTCTTCCCAAGCCTGCCTGACACCTTCAGGCGCTCGCTGTTCCGATGAGCCAATTTGCGTCTTGGGCAGCCCGTCTTGCGGGAAACCTGTTGTCCCCTGGCGGGCGGCGAGCGAAGCTGACCATCCTGACGTTCCACAACGTCGTGCGGCGGGGCGCGCACGCGGCGCCCGGCGATTTGGACCAGTCGCAGTTTGTCGACATCATCGACGTGGTCAAACGTCTGGGGCGCGTCCTGCCGCTCCAGCAGGCGGTCGACGCGATGCGTGGCGGCGATTTGCCTCCCCGTGCCGTGGCCTTGACCTTTGACGATGGCTACGCGGATTGGGTGGAGTCTGTCTGTCCGGTTCTCAAGGCCAATGGCCTGCCGGCCACGTTTTTCTTGAGTGCCGACCACCTGTCGGGCAGATCACACTGGCATGAACGCATCGCAGATGCCGTGCAAGCGTGGCCAGATGATGCCGGTTCGCTGCCATTGGGCTTGGCGCATGGCCTTGACCCCGCCGATCTGAACGATCGGGACAAGCTGGCTTTGCGGCTCCAGCAAAGTTTGAAGTACTTGAGCTCCAAGGACCGAAGTGCTGTCATCAGCCGCCTCGAGTCTTTGGTGCGCGAACACATTGCACCCGCGCCCTTGCTCGGGCAGGACTCCATCAGGGCCATCGCCGAAATGGGGTTCGAAATCGGCGCGCATACGTCGACGCACCCGATCTTGACCCGGTGCGATCCCGAAGAGTCTTGGCGCGAAATTGCACAGTGCCGACACACCTTGGAGGCTGTGGTTCAACGCGAGGTGACAGCCTTCGCCTACCCGAACGGTCGTCCGAACGTCGACTATGCGATTGAGCATGTTGCACAAGTGCGAGAGGCTGGCTATCGGTGCGCCGTGACCACGGCCCCCGGTGTCGCTGATCAGCACAGTGATGTGTTGCAGTTGCCCAGGTATTCACCTTGGCCATCTCGGCCCGCGCGACTGGCCCTGCAGTTGGCCTCCAATCTCTGGCGGGGGGCTGGCCAGCGGGCATTGCCGATTGAGCAAGCCGAAGCCGCCAAGCGCTGTCTGTTGGTGGCCAGTACCTTCCCGCCACAGCGCGTCGGCACTGCCAACGTCTATGGCAGTCTTTGTGCCAGTTCGTCGCCAGGAACGTTGAGTGCAATGGCCGCGTCCAAGGACTTCGTGACGGGGCAGGAGGTGCAGGGCTGGCAGGCCCATGATGCGCGTTGTGGGTACCCGATTCAACGTCTGCCCTTCATTCGCCCCCCTTTGGCCAGTGCTCCACGCAACGCCGCCCATGTCGCTTGGCGTCTGCTGTCGACCGACTTGCCCATCTTTTTGCGCGCGTTGTCCAGTGCCTTGATGCTGATCCGCCGCGATGCCATTCGCACGGTCTGTATTGGTGACGCCGTCTCGGGGGGCTGGCTGGGTGTGGCCCTCAAGACCATTTCTCGGGTGCGTCTGGTCGTCTATGTCCACGGCGACGACACCGGCGTGGCCCATGCGGGGCGGTTGAACCAAATGGGGCGCGCGGCCATGCTCAAGGCTGCAGACCATGTGATCGCTGCAAGCCGCTTCGCGCGAGACGATCTCATCGCCCGCTTGAAGGTGCCCATTGAACGCATCACGGTGGTGGAGGGCGGTGTGGATCCCCAAGTGTTCGCACCGGGCTCCCCCGTCGAGCAGTTCGTGCAGGCCTACCGTCTGCAGGGCAAGCGGGCCGTCCTGGCCTTCGGGCGTCTTGTTGGGCAGGCGGACTGCGACACCGCACTGGATGCGATGCGGGCCGTCGTAGAAGGTGCGCCGAACGTCCACTTTCTCGTGGCGGGGCAAGGCCCTGCCAGCGGTGAACTCCTGGCAGGGATAGAGCGCCTGGGTTTGCAGGCTTCCGTCAGCATTCTTGGCGAGTTGTCAGAGACCGAACTCGCCGCGGGCCTCCGTTCATGTGAGTTCTTCTGGCTGCTCGATACCGCCGTGCACGCCACCGACATGGAGGGGGGCGCGCGAGTTCTCAGGGCCGCCAACGCCACCGGCAAGGCTGCCCTCGGCCATCGTTCCGCCGGTACGCTGGACGCGATCGTCGAGGGTTACAACGGTTTGTTGTTGGACGGTCAAGGTGCCGAAGAGACCGCGCGAAAGATGCTTCAACTGCTGCAAGACGACGTGTTGCGCGAGCGGCTGGCCAACAATGGTTTGGACTTGGCCAAGCGCACGAATGTTCGACAGGCGGCCGAGAACTTCAACCGAATTTGTCTTTGGCTTGTGGCGCGAAGCGCCAGCCAGGTTGGTCGCCAGTGAACAGCAGCAGCACGACCAGCGCGACTTGGTGTTTTCCAAGGCCGGCACATCTGCGCCAACTTAGCGGGCATCTATGCGGGTAAGGCGCTCCATCATCATCAGCCTGCTCAACAGCAACGTGAACACCGCTGTCATGTTTCTGGTGGGCTTGTTCCTGGCGCGCATGCTGACGCCGGCGCAGATTGGCGTGTTCTCGTTGGGCGCGGTCGTGATCAACCTGGCCGCCGTCCTTCGGGACCTTGGCGCCCAAACCTACGTGGTGCAAAAGCAAGGTCTCCTGCCCGAGGAGGCCTCGTCGGCGATGGGATTGATGCTTTGTACCGCGGCCATGTGGACGGTGGTGCTGTGGCTCATTGCGCCGTCCATTGCTTTGTACTTCGGTCAGCCGGAAATTGAATCCGTCATCCATGTGATGACGATCAGCTTCATGCTGGTGCCCATCTCTGGTGTGCTCTCTGCGTTGCTGATGCGTGGTTTGCAGGCCGAGAAGACCGCGATCGTGTTGTCGGTGAGCACGCTGTCCTTCTGCGTGACCGCGCTTGTGCTGGCCAACCACGGGGCCGGGGCGCTGTCCATGGCCTGGGCCAATGTGGCCAATGTGGTTACCAACGTTCTGGGCTATTGGCTGTTCCGGGACCGAGGTACTTTGCGCTGGCCATCTCTCCGAGGGTGGACACCCATCGTTCGGTATGGTGGCGGTGTGGTGGCCAATCAACTCGCCAGTGTGGCCAACCAAAGCGCGCCAGACGTCGCGATCGGCCGATTGGTCGATGGGCACGGCGTGGGCGTGTACAGCCGCGCCAATGGGCTGGTCAGCATGTTTCAGCAGGCCGTCGCGCCCATGCTGAACTACAACGTGCTGCCCTATGTGGCCCACAGCGGGCACACGCGTGAAGTGATCGCCCAGCAACTCGGCCGCGCCGGCGCGCTGCTTTCTGGCTTGGCTTGGCCGGTGTACGTGTTCCTCGGGGTGTACGCAGAGTCGGTGTTGGGTGTGCTCTATGGCTCTCAATGGCTGGAAGCTGCACCGTTGGTGGCGATGCTTTGTCTGACCGGCGCCGTGAAGAGCCCTTTCATGCACTTGACGTTGGCTTTGCAGGCTGTCGACAAGAGCTGGGCCGCCGCTGCGCCCAACGTGGCTGCGTTTGTGGTGCGTGCCGTGGTGGTGTTGGCGGTGCGACCGACCGACCTGCTGACACTGACTTGGTGCCTGATGTTGGGTGAATGGGTGAACACGGCCATCACACTTCATCTGGCGCGGCGCCATCTCCACCTGGGGTACCGAGAAATGGCTGCGCACCAGTGGCCCAGCGTGGTGGTGGGTTTGGGCTGCCTGGTGGTGGTGTTGGGCTTCTCTCAACTGACCAGCACGTGGTCACCCACCGTATCCATGCTTTGCGCCGGCCCGTTGACGCTGGTGGCATGGACAGCGTTGGTTTTCTTCAGTGGCCATCCTTTGGCCAGTGAAATCCGGGGCATTCTGGGCAAACGCAAACGCGCTTGAGTGCAGCGTCGTGTTGACCGCGCCTTCCTGGCGGTCACTTGCACGGCGCCCTCGTCGGTTCCAGGTCAGCACGGTTGCCGCATGGCTGGCAACGCATGGTGTTCGCACGGGTTCAGCCCCCCTGCGCGCCATGCCCGTTCAATGCACATCGGCTTGACCGAGGACCGCGCGTGCCTGGCCGCGTTCAGGGTTGGGTTGCGCTGCGCCCCGTGCACGAAACCACAAAGACGCGCACGCCGCGGAACGGCACTTCCTCACTCTGCCGTGGTTGGCAGGGCAATTGAAGCTCCGAGAGGTCGCTGGTGGCAGGCTCTACGAGGTACAGCTCGGTGGCCTCCCGGACCCGTGTGTCTGCGCTCGGGCCGATGATCATCAGGCGCCCATTCTTTTCTATGGACCTGCTTTGCGGCGCCAGACCGAGTTGCGCCACCCATTTCGGACCCAGGCGCGCATAGACCTTGGGCCATACCGTTGATTTGTCGGAACGGAAGGGGTCTTGTACCTTCAGCGCGTCACCCCAATCCGGGCCTATGAGGTACCTGGCCATGCCCCAAAAAGTGGGCCGATCTGGCGCGTACACCAAGACGGGCCCCTTGGCGTGGTTCGCGATGAACGCTGCCGCTTCGCGATAGCCCATTTTCCTAGGGCCATCGAGCACGGCCAGCGTGCTTTGCACGCACACCGTGCCGATCAAGATGGCGACGGTGCCCATCGCCAAACGTTCGACCGAATCGCCGGCCTTCAGGCGTTGGGCGCAGACGCGCCCGATCGACTGCAGCAGCGAAGCGGTCAGCAGCAGTGCAAAGGGTGCACAAAACGCAAAGGTTCTGTCCAGCCAAATGGGCCTCACGGCCGCAGACAGTACCGCACCCAAGGCCAAGGGCCACGCCACCATGGCCAGGGCCGTCGCGCGCTGCCATCCACCAGCCCACACGCCGTGGACGATGGCCGCCAAGACAACGGCGGTTGCAAGCCATCGCCAGGCCCAACTGGACAGCATGCCCAAAGCCTGTGCGTCGCCCCACAGCCAGTTGGACAGTGTTGTGACCACAGCGTCAGCGCTGAAGCCCGACGTGTGCGAAAGCGATCGGACCGCAGAATTGGCCAGAACGAACACCAGCGGGACGGCCACGAAGGCCGACAGTGCACACAGTTTGCGCCAACTGAAGTGGTTGGTTTGCCGGGTTCTGAGCAGCCAATACAGCCCGATGGCACTGACGGGCACAAAGCTGGCGCCATGGGTCAGTGCCACGGCAGACGCTGCCAGCCCGAGCCAGAGTTCGCGTCGGGTGAAGTTGGCATGGTGCCCGGCGACTTCCGCGGAGCGGTTCGCCAACCACCAAGCCGTCAGGCAAATGGCGGACAGGAAGGCATACATCCTGACTTCCTGGGCGTAAAGAATGTCGGTCAGGCTGACGGCCAGCAGGAATCCCGCCAAGACCGCGCCGGAGAGACCCAGGCGACGCCAGGCGACGCCCGTGACGACGCACCATCCGAACAGGCTCAACGCGACGCTGTTCAACAACAAGGCGGTGTCCGAGACTCCGAACACCGCAGCCCAGCTGTTGAGCTGAAGGTAGTAGAGCGGCGGATGGATGTCGAAGCGGAAGACCGCCACCACCGTGTCCACCAGGCCCAAGCCGGTGTAGGTGGCGCCGTAGATCTCGTCGAGATGCAATCCCGGTGTTGTCAACTGGTGAACGCGCAGCCAGCAGGCCAGAAGTGCCGCCAGTGCGATCAACGCGCAGGCCAGGGCGCGTGCGCCGGTGGACGGTGACTTCATGGACGGTCCGTCAAGTGCGGCTGACGACCCACACGCCAGTTGCAATCAGCGCCACCCCCACGACCCGCATGGCACTGACGGACTCTCCGCTCAGCCAACCGATGCCCAGCGAAAGCACAAACCCCAGACCCACAAGTGGATACGCTTTGCTGACGTCCCATTTGGCAAGCACGGCCAGCCAGAGAACGGCACCCAGGGCGTAGAGCACGAAACCGCCGATCACCGATGGAGAGCCCACGATGGCCAACGCTGTGCCCAGCCGCGAGGTGCCGGCCAGTGCTTGTCGCACCCCGTCGGAGGACATACCCGCCTTCAGAAGGAATTGGGCCAATACCGAAGTACATATGCTGGCCAAGGCTATGAGCAGTAGTTTCATTGCAGTGCAGGCAGTGGGACGGTGCGGGCGGCGATGGTCATGAGGAGCATGCCCATGACCGTCCATCGACTGCCGCGGTCCTTGAGGGCATACACAACCGGGTCGTCATGCATTTCCCCTCGGGCGGTCTTGACCCAAAGCCGAGACAGCCAATAAATGAGCGCTGTGGTCACCAGCCACAGCAAGGAGGGTGTCGCGTAACGCGCTTGGGTGTCGGCCGTCGATATGAACAGGCCGAAGACCACCACCGAAGCCAATGCGGCACCGACACCCATGGGCCACAGGACGGTGAGGTCAGAAACTCGATAATCGCGGCCGCGAGCGGAGGTCCGCCCATTCTCTTGCATCGTCACCAGTTCGGCGCACCGTTTGACCAAGGCCAGACTGAGGAAGGTGAACATCGAAAACGCCAACAACCAAGGCGTGGTGGAGACACCCAAGGCGACTGAACCCGCGAGAATGCGCAGTGTATAAAGCAGAGCGAGGCTCAGCACATCCAGCAGGACGTAAGTCTTCAATACCCAGCTGTAGAGGCTGGTGGCCACCAAATAGACCAGCAAGCAAACCAGGAACCCGCGGCCGACCATGGTTGCCAAGGCGATCCCGCCCGCCAAGCAAAGCAGTGCGACAAAGGCACCCGCCGGAATGGACAAAGCGCCACTCGCAAAGGGGCGATTTCTCTTGGTTGGGTGGGCGCGGTCGTTTTCGAGATCCCACAAATCGTTGACGATGTATGTGGCGGAGGCTGTTAGGGAAAAGGCCAGAAATGCAAGCAGCAATACGCTGAGGCGCGTGCCGTCAAATGCAAATGAAGTCAGTGCAGGAACAAAGAGAAGAACGTTTTTGACCCATTGGTGAACACGAATGGCCTTGGCGAATGTCTTCCAGGTGCCGGGAGGCCCCTGAAATTCCCGCTCCACAACGGTCCCAGACCGCACGGCCTGTGAGACGCTTGCGCTGGCCGCGACCAGCACCGCCGCGTTGGCGGCCTTCCAGATGGGCATATCGGCCCGACTGTCGCCGGCATAGACAAAGTTTCCACCGACCAACTGCTGGATCGCCTGCAGTTTCTGCGGTCCCTTTAAGTTGATCTTGCCATCCGACGCCAGCAGGTCGCTGAATATCTTGAGGTGATCGAAGACGCGTTGCGCCACGCGGCGGTCTGCCGCTGTGGCCAAGATCAGTCGCCTCCCGGTCTGAAATTCGTGGTTCAACCAAGCCAGCACATCCTCACGGTAGGGCAGCGATGAGGCATCGAGTGGCTGAAGCTGTGCCACCTTTTGCTTCAGCACCGAGCGGCCCCGAATGCACCACAGCAAAAGTGGGAAAAGCATCCATGGGGCTCTCTTCATCAACCGCAGCGCTGCTTCAAACAGTGTGTCCGTCGCTACCAGCGTGCCGTCCAAGTCAACAACGAGCGGCAGGTGATGGGTGGCGGGCGTGGACATCGGGGCAACTTGTTTCCGTGATCGTTCTGATAATGTATGCCAAGCCATTTCGAGGCCTGGATTGCGGACGGGTTGTACGCGACATTTTTTACGGCTTGCCGTGCAGGTGACGTTGGGCGATGGCGGGGTTGGGATCAACGGTCGCGGGTAGACGCGCAAGCGGTCCCCAATGTGCTGAGAGCGCTAGCCGGACTGATCTTGCCGCTGTAGCGCTGTTTGCTGCCAACTGGAGGGCTTCGTTGGCTCGGGCGCCTCACGTGGGCGCGGTCGGCGCGGGTGTGCGCTGCAACTGGGCGCGCGAGGCGTGCGCTGTCTTGGTCAGGACGCGGCGCAAGCCGAACCCGAGGGAGGAAGAGGCTTGGGCCCGATGAACGTCTGTCTGAGGCCTGGAGCCGCGCCGTCAGGCACGTCTGCGCGCTGCAGACCCCGCGCGGGCCGCGGGCGTTCCATGGCGACCGGGTCGCCATGTTGGCGGCTACTTCGGTGCCGGGATTGGCAAGTATTGCGAAGGAGCTCTGTGAGTGGGCGCCCACTTGATCGACGTTGTTCGCGTCGGGTTTTCCGTATGGCTGACCGGGCGCTTCGACCTTGGGCGGGCCTTGGATGGCGTGCTTACGCCAACGCAGGCACCGTGAAGGCCGAATTGAAGCGGGTGAAGCAGGGGTCATAGTAAGTCGGCGTGTAACTTGCCAACTTCTTGATCCTGTTGGACACCGCCAGAACGGCAGCCTCTTGTTCAGTGCTTTTGTTTTGGAAGAGCTTCCACCACATCAGGGCCGTCTGCATCCGCGCGTGGGTGGAGTAATTGCCGTTCAAAGCGACGCCATCGACGCCTGGCGTTGCTGTGCTGGCCAAAAACCAATGGTCGTCCGACCGCCAGGCGGGGTTGAATCCAACCAACTCTTCATAGGTGGCGGGGATCGTGGACAGGTCCGACTCCACCGCACCTCTGGCCGCGGTTCGCAAGATCAAGGCCGGGCCACTTGAAACGCTGGTCATGGCCCAAGGAATATCTTTGAACATGCGCGCGTTCAAACCCAGTCCAGCCAGGAGATCATTCAAGCAGGCGGCAGTGACCGGATTCCTGTTCAATACTTCATAGAGGCCGGAGCACTTCAGAATCGTAAAGAACTGCCCGAGGTAAAGTCGGCCAAGGCCAAAATTGGCAACCCAGCCGCTGCCAGCGGCGTAATGGTCAGTTTTGTCCCAAGAGGTCCAGAATACCGACAGCCCACCGGTCAGATTAAAGGCGCGTTGTGAAGCGGTGATCGCCGCGGTGGTGCTGGGGATTTTGTCGCGCACCGTCGTCTTGTAGGTCAGGAAGAACGAATGGATTCGTTCTTCAATCAAGCTCCGCTGGTACACGCCGGACTCACTGGCCACCCACCACATCATGGCAGCCGTGCAAAACGGCAGAACGTTGGAGCGCGAACTCCAGAAACTGTCCGGATCTTCGATCAGCAGATTGGGATTGCTTCCATAGATGGCCCAAGTCGCACGGGCGACAATGGGGTTCATGATATGGCTTTCGAACATCATCATGTGTTCGGCCATGCGCGTAAACAGTGGGTCTGAATAAAGCAGCGTCGACCACGCGTTGCCGCAACGGTTGTTGTGCTCGGAGTCCGGTGTCCAACCGTTGCGCGGGTGATTCTTTGTCGAAGCGCTGGACCCGCTTCCAGGATTGGCCCATTCAATGGCTTGCGCGACGGGATGGGGCGGGTTGCCGTAGACGTCATAGATGAACACCGCCCCCGGGCTGGACTCTGCGCCGTTCGAGCCGTAATAGTGACGCACGGGGGTGATTTCGCGTCCGGAAATGTTCGGCTGCGGTTCTTCGCTGAAGGTGTTGATGGCGTCCAGCGTTGCCATGCTTCGGGGGTAATAGCCCGGGTAATTGGCGTGGTTCAGTGCATAACCGCGGGCCATGTCCGCTGTCGAGGTGCCATCGTTGGTGCGTGTCGCCTGGGTCAGCGCCATCTGGACGATTTCACTCGGCAGGGCTGTTCTGTCCATCCGAACACCGCCTGGGCCGCCTCGGCGTGTGATGCCGCCCAGCGCGCCCGGTTCGTAGTCCCAGCCCACCCGCAATGCGTTGCCCCAGTTGTAGCCCTGCGTCGCGAGAATTTCGGTGTCGCTCTTGACCACGCTGACGGTCGCGTCAACCTCGTCGTAAGACATGGCCCAACGGGGCATGACTTCTGGGTGGGCGTTGCCATTCCCGCCGTACCCCCGAGGGTCCATCAGGTGGACATCGTCGCCGTTGTACATGAAGCGCACCTTGCTGTTCTTTGACGGCCAAAGCGACAGATCGACACGCGGAATCCGGGTGCGGACCCGGTCAGAGGACAACGGCTGATCCCCGAAAAAGGCGACGTAACTTGACCCTGCCGACATGTGCGGCCGCATGGCCTTGTTGTTGGGCAGGCGGTACCCTGAGAAGTTGATGTCAGGCGGCCCACTGTCCGGGCGGTTGGTCACCGTCCAATTGATGGGCACGTTGACCAGAGACGCATGGTTCATGGGCAGGCCGTCGCGCATTTCGATGCGTTTGAGCTCGACGCCGCCAGCGTTGGTGATTCGCAGCTTGTGCGGGCCCGGGAAGGTGCTCACGCCTTTGGCATCGCCGAACAAGCCGTCCTTCAGTCCTGTGGCGCGCATCATCACCAACACGCGGTAACTGATTTGGCTGTACCGACCCCCTGCGGCAATCGTGAACCGCTTCGCGCTGAACTGCACGCCGTTGAGCGAAGGCAGGGCCGTCACAGCCGCTGGACCGTGTTCTTCCCAGCCGAGACAGTCGGCGGCCAAGTTGGCGTCTGAGAACGTGTCGCGGCGGATCAGCGTCGAGAAGTCGATCCTGCCCGCGTCTACGGCGGCGCCGGTGCTCCAATCCTCAAGGACCACGAAGGCTGGCACCTTGTCTTCCTTGGTGGCAGGGTCGGTGGTGCCTTGGTCAGGCTCGCGGGCCACGGGGGTGTTGGAACTGTCGGCGCTGCCGCCGCAGGCACCCAACAACGCTGCGCCAGCCGCAGGCAGCAGGCCAAAGAACTCGCGACGGGTGCTCATGGGTCTTCTCTCTCAGGTTTCAG
>JBKCUM010000104.1:0-3557 GCA_046318395.1 Rubrivivax sp. | reverse complement strand
CCCCTGCCTCCCATCCTCGAGGCCACCGGCCTCGTGACCCGCTTCACCGACGGCCGCGCCCCCGCACCCCGTTCGCGCGAGGGGTTCAGCTTCTTCCACCCAGAAACGCTGGCCGCCTGGCTCGCCCAACCCGCCACGCTGCGCCGCCGCCTGCGCGAGGCCATGCCGCCGCTGCCCGAGCAAAACCTGCGGGCCTGCCAGGTCAGCGCCGTCACCGGCCTGGAGGCCTCGCTGGCCGCCAACCGCCCACGCGCCCTGGTCCACATGGCCACCGGCGCGGGCAAGACCTTCACCGCCATCACCGCCGTCTACCGCCTGCTCAAGTTCGGCGGTGCCAAGCGGGTGCTGTTCCTTGTGGACACGCGCAACCTCGGCAAGCAGGCCCACCAAGAGTTCATGGCCTACACGCCGCCCGACGACGGCCGCAAGTTCACCGAGCTGTACAACGTGCAGCGCGTGGGCAGCGCCGGGGTGGACAGGCACGCCCAGGTCTGCATCAGCACCATCCAGCGTTTGTACTCCGCGCTCAGCGGTGAAACGCTGGACGAGTCGGCCGAAGACATGCCCGCTGCTGATGTGGCGCGCGCCGTGAAGCCGGGCCGCGTGGTGAGCTATGCACCCGAGCTGCCCGTCGAGACCTTCGACTTCATCGTCGTCGACGAGTGCCACCGCAGCATCTACAACCTGTGGAAGCAGGTGCTGGACTACTTCGACGCCTTCCTCATCGGCCTGACCGCCACGCCCGACAAACGCACCTACGGCTTCTTCAACGAGAACGTCGTGGCCGAGTACAGCTACGAGGACTCGGTGGCCGACGGCGTCAACGTCGGCTACGACGTGTTCGAGATCGTCACCGAGATCACCGCCAAGGGCGCCGAGTTGCAGGCCCGCGAATGGGTGGACCACCGCGACCGCCAGACCCGCCAGAAGCGCTGGGCCGAGACCGAAGAAGACACGCTCTACAGCGGCAAGGAGCTGGACCGCTCCGTCGTCAACCCCAGCCAGATACGCCAGGTGTTACAGGCCATGAAGGGCGCCGTCGAGACCCGCCTGTTCCCCGCGCGCCGCGAAGTGCCCAAGACGCTGATCTTCGCCAAGACCGACAGCCATGCCGACGACATCGTGCAGAGGGTGCGCGAGGTCTACGGCCAGGGCAACAACTTCTGCCGCAAGGTGACCTACAGCGAGAAAAACGCCGACGCCGTGCTGCAAGCCTTCCGCAACGAATACCACCCGCGCATCGCCGTCACGGTGGACATGATCGCCACCGGCACCGACGTGAAGCCGCTGGAAGTGCTGCTCTTCATGCGCGACGTGCGCAGCAAGGGCTACTACGAGCAGATGAAGGGCCGCGGCGTGCGCAGCCTGGGCGCAGACGGTCTGCAAAAGGTCAGCGCCAGTGCCGATGGCGCCAAGACCCGCTTCATCCTGATCGACGCCGTGGGCGTGGAGAAAAGCCTGAAGACCGAAAGCCGCCCGCTGGAGAAAAAGCCCGGCGTGCCGCTGAAAGACTTGCTGCAGGCCGTGGCCCTGAACCAGCGCGACGACGACACCTTGCTGACGCTGGCCAACCGCCTGGTGCGGCTGGACAAGCAGCTCGACCCCAAGGCCCGCGCCCGCATCGAAAAAGCCAGCGGCGGCGTGCCCGCGCGAGAACTGGGCAAGGCGCTGATACAGGCCATCAACCCCGACGCCGTGGTGCAGGCGGCGCTGGCCACCGCGCAGGCCGCCGGTTTCACGCGCGTGGAAGACACGCTGCTGCCCGAAGAACTGCAGGCCGCCCGCGCCACCCGCGTGGCCGCCGCCTGCGCGCCCTTCGACGCGCCAGAACTGCGCGAGCAGATCGAGACCGCCCGCCGCGAACGCGAGCAGCTGATCGACCACGTCAACCTCGACCGCGTCACCTTCGCGGGCTTCAGCGCCCAGGCCGAAGACGACGCCCGCCAGACCGTGCAAGCCTTTGCCGACTTTGCCCGCGCCCACAAAGACGAACTCGCCGCTTTGAGCTTCTTCTACCAACAGCCCTACCAACGCCGTGCGCTGACGGTGGAGGCCGTGGAAGAGATGCACGCCGCGCTGGCCCGCCCGCCGCTGATGCTGACCACCGAGCGCCTGTGGGCCGCCTATGCCCGCGTGCAGGCCAGCCAGGTGAAAGGCGCAGACCTGAAGCGCCAGCTGACCGACCTGGTGGCCCTGCTGCGTTTTGCGCTGGGCTTTGACGCCGAACTGAAACCCTTTGCCGACACCGTGAACCAACGTTTTGCCGACTGGATCTGGCGCCACAACAGCCAACGCGCCACCGCCTTCACACCCGAGCAGACCGAATGGCTGCGGCTGATGAAGGAGCACATCGCCAGCTCCTGCTCGATTGGGCGTGAAGACTTCGACTACGCCGAACTGGCCGCACGCGGCGGGCTACAACGCGCCTGGGGGCTGTTTGGCGAAGAGCTGGATGGGTTGATGGCGGGCATGAATGAGGAGTTGGTGGCGTGAGTGAGGTGCCTGCGGGCTGGACTGCTACCGCCCTCGCCGAAGTTGTTCACTTGAGAACTGGGCCTTTTGGCAGCGCCCTGCATCAATCTGACTACGTTGACGGCGGAACTCCGTTGGTCAATCCGATGCATATCGTCGGCGGACGAATTGCGCCTTCAGCGGACATGTCGGTGTCTGCGGAGATGGCGGCAAAGCTCAGCGAATACAGGCTGCAGCGTGGCGATGTGGTTCTTGGGCGGCGGGGTGAAATGGGCCGCTGCGCGGTTGTCTCCGACCGCGAAGAAGGTTGGCTTTGCGGCACAGGATCGTTGATCGTTCGCGCCGAAACGATCGCTGTTCAACCTGAGTACCTTCAACGACTGCTCACCAGCCGAAGCGTCGTGGACTACCTGCTGGCAGCTTCAGTGGGTTCAACGATGGCCAATTTGAATCAGCAGCACCTGTTGGCCTTGAATTTGCTGCTACCTCCAATTGCCGAGCAAACCCGCATCGTCACCAAACTCGAAGAACTCCTGTCCGACCTCGATGCCGGCGTGGCCGAGTTGAAGGCGGCGCAGAAGAAGCTGCAGCAGTACCGCCAGTCCCTGCTGAAGGCCGCCGTCGAGGGCCGGCTCACCGCCGCCTGGCGCCAGGCCCGGCCCGCGCCCGAAGAAACCGGCGCCGACCTGCTCGCCCGCATCCTGCGCGAACGCCGCGCCCGCTGGGAAGCCCAGCAATTCGCCAAGTTCGAGGCGCAGGGCAAGGCGCCGCCTAAGGGGTGGCTAGAGAAGTATCCGGAGCCGGTGGCACCCGACGCAGGTGCGCTGGGCGAATTGCCCAACGGGTGGGCGTGGGCGAGCGTTGAGCAACTCGGTACGGTGCAACTCGGGAGACAGCGCTCACCTGACAAAGTGGGCGGTGCACACCCGACTCCATACATTCGTGCTGCCAACATCCGCGAGAGCGGCGTTGACTTGACCGACGTCTTGCAGATGGACTTTTCAGAGTCTGAGAAGACAACATTTGCCTTGAAGCCCGGGGACGTCCTGCTGACCGAAGCGTCGGGAAGCCCCGAGCACGTGGGT
>JBKCUM010000103.1:0-8791 GCA_046318395.1 Rubrivivax sp. | reverse complement strand
GGCACCACCACGCGCAGCAGGTAGTCCACCTCGCCGCTCATCCGGTAGAACTCCACCACCTCGGGGATGTCGCGCACCGCGTCGCGCAGGCGCTGCAGCCAGGCGGCGCTGTGCTGGTTGGTGCGCAGCGCCATGAAGACGGTGACGCCCAGGTTCACCTTGTGCGGGTCCACCAGGGCCACGTGGCGTGTGATGTAGCCGGCCTCGCGCAGGCGCTGCACGCGCCGCCAGCAGGGCGTGGTGCTCAGGTGAACGGCGTCGGCCAGGGCCTGCAGCGGGGTTTCTGCGTCGCGCTGCAGCAGCGTCAGCAGTTGGCGGTCCACAGCGTCCAGTTTCTTTTTCATGCGCTGAAGTGTAGAAGTGCTTGCTGCAAAGTGGGGTTTCAGCGCTGAAAACAGCAAAGGTTTGGCGCGGGGCGCGCGGCACACTGTGCATCGGGTATGGCACCCGGTGTGGCCGTGCCGCAGCTTGGCGGCTGGGGCGTGGTTTTGTTGGTTTTTCGGCGGCTTTTTGCGGCCCGCTGGCGGGCCAACCGGCGCACCATCGACCTGCACACCTGTCCCGCTGCCCGGGCCCTTCGTCACCGGGTGGCCCTTGTTCAACCGCACCGATCTGCAACGCCTGCCGCGCCGCCTTCTGCCATGTGCCAACTGCTGGGCATGTCCTGCAACACCACCGCGTCCATCCACTTCTCATTGACGGGGTTCACCCGCCGCGGCGGCCACACGGCCGACCACGTGGACGGCTGGGGCGCCGCCTTCTTCGACGAGGGCCGCTGGCGGGTGTTCCGCGACGAAGCCCCGGCCGGCCATTCGCCGCTGGCGCGCCAGCTGGCCGAACAGCCTGTGCCGGCCCGTGTGGCGCTGGCCCATTTGCGCAAGGCCACGCAGGGTGAAGTCAGCCTGCTGAACTGCCACCCCTTCCAGCGCCGCTGGCGCGGCCAGGCCTGGGTGTTCGCGGGCAACGGCCACCTGCACGACTTCCACCCCGCCCTGGACGAGCACCATCGGCCCGCCGGTGGCACCGACACCGAACGCGCCTTCGGCCACCTGATGCAGGCCCTGGCCCAGCACTTCGGCGACGAGGGTGGGCCGCTGCCCTGGGCCACGTTGGCGCCGGTGGTGGCCCGCCTGCAAGGCGAGGTGGCCCAGCACGGCAACTTCAACACCCTGCTGAGCAACGGCGAGGCGCTGTTCGCACACTGTTCCAGCCGCTTGCACCTGCTGCAGCGCCGCCACCCCTTCCCCACGGCGCGCCTGGTGGACTGCGACTTCTCGCTGGACCTGGGCGCGCTGAACGGCGAACACGACCACATGGCCGTGCTGGCCACCGAACCGCTGACCGTGGACGAACCCTGGCAGCCGCTGGCCACCGGCGAAAGCCGCGTGCTGGTGGACGGCCAGACCGTGTGGCGCCACCTGAACCCGCACACCCGCTGCTTCCCGCTGCCGCAGCTGGACCAGCCCGTGGGCCGGGCCTGGCCACCGGTGGCCGCGGCGGGCTGAACCGTCACCGCCCGCCCGGCTGAAGGCGGCTGACCCTCGTTCAGCCGGCTGCGGCCTTCAGCGCAGCAGCGTGACCAGCAGCCCCAGCGCGGCGCAGCTGCCCAGCACCTGCAGCACGCCCCAGCGCCAGCGCCACAGGGCAAGCCCAGCCAGCGCCGCGATGCCCGCGGCCACAGCGTCGACACCGCCGGCCAGGCCCTGGGGCCACAGCAGGTGGCTGGCGAAGAACAGCCCCAGGTGCAGCACCACGCCCACCACGGCGGCGGTGATGGCCGTCAGCGGTGCCGTGAAGCCCAGCTTGCCTTGTGTGGCCTCCACCAGCGGGCCACCGGCCAGGATGAAGACGAAAGAGGGCAAGAAGGTGAAGAAGGTGGCCACCACCGCCCCCAGCAGGCCGCCCAGGAACAGCGCCTCGGGCCCCAGGGCCGCCTGTTGCCAGCCGCCGAGGAAGCCCACGAAGGCCACCACCATGATCAGCGGCCCGGGCGTGGTTTCGCCCAAGGCCAGGCCGTCCATCATCTGCGGTGCCGTCAGCCACTGCTGCTGTTCCACCGCGGCCTGCACCACGTAGGGCAGCACCGCATAGGCCCCGCCGAAGGTGACCAGCGCGGCCTGGCTGAAGAACAGCCCCATGCGCGACAGCGTGTGTTGCAGGCCGAAGGTGGCCACCAGGCCCGCCATGGCCAACAACCACAGGCCCAGCCCCCAGGCCAGCACGCGCAGGGCGCCATGGCGCGACAACCGGGCGTGCGGCGGCGGCGGGGTGTGGTCGTCGATCCAGGCCGGGGCCGCTGGCGCGCCGGCCTTGGCAGCGCCATGTCCGCCACCGCCGCTGAACACCTGCGGCCAGCGCCGCGCGCCGGCCAGGCCCACGGCCGCGGCGCCCAGCACCAGCAGCGGGAAAGGCGTGTCAAAGACCGCCAGCGCCACGAACGCCACACCGGCCAGCGCCCACAGGGCCGGGTGCTTCAGCGTGCGCGTGGCGATGCGGTGCACGGCGTGCAGCACCAGGGCCAGCACGCCGGCCTTCAACCCGTAGAACACCCCGGCCACCACCGGCAGCTGGCCGTAGCGCAGGTACACCCAGCTCAGCGCCACCAGGATGAACAGCGAGGGCAGCACGAACAGCGCGCCGGCCACCACGCCACCCCAGCCGCGGTGCATCAGCCAGCCCAGGTAGGTGGCCAACTGCTGGGCCTCGGGCCCGGGCAGCAGCATGCAGTAGTTCAGCGCGTGCAGGAACCGGCCTTCGCTGATCCAGCGCCGGCGCTCCACCAGCTCGGCGTGCATCAGCGCGATCTGCCCGGCCGGCCCGCCGAAGCTGATGAAGCCCAGCTTCAGCCAGAAGCGCCAGGCCTGGGCGAAGCTGACCGGCGGCACGGCCGGTTCGTTGGACGTGGGGCTCAAGGTCGGGTGGCCAGCGGGGCCGTCTGGGCCACCGTGGTGGGCGCGACGGTGGGTGTGGTGGTGGGTGCGGCGTTGGCCGTCGGTGCCGGCCCGCCCGGGTTCGGCGCGGCGGCCTGGCTTTCCAACCAGGCCCAGGCGGCGTTCAGCACCACGTCGTCGCCGGCCAGGGCGGCCGCGGGGTTGGGCGTCACGGGCACGTCGGGCACCACGCCCTGGCCTTCCACGCGTTTGCCACGGCCGATGCGCATGTCCACTTCCGAGAACTGCAGCCGCCCGCCACCGGGCAGGGCGTCGCCGGCGCGCGTGGCCAGCAGGCAGCCGCAGCTGACGCTGCCGAACACGCGGGCCCGGCCCTGGTCTTGCAGCACGGCGGTCAGCAGTTCCGAGGCGCTGGCGCTGTTCTCGTCCACCAGCACCGCCAGCGGCTGGGCCAGGCGCTGGGCCTGGGCCTTCACCTTCAACGACGGTGTGGTGTCCAGCAGGCCGGCCAGGGCCGTCAGGCGCTGGTTGTCGCGGGTGATGACCTCGCCCACCTCGCCGTCGGCCAACCACCAGCCCAGCAGTTCGGTGGTCATCTTCAGGTTGCCACCGGGGTTGCCGCGCAGGTCCAGCACCAGGCCGCGTGTGCCGGCCAGGCGCTTGAGGGCGTTGTCGACCTCGCCCCGGATGGCCGGGTTGAAGGCCGCAAACCGCAGGTAGCCCAGGCCGTTGGCCAGGTGGTGGCTGCGCACCAGGGTGTGTTGCAGCGGGTCCTGGCGCAGGCGCAGCGCCTGCGCGCTGTGGTCGGCGCGCACCAGGTCCAGCGTCAGCACGCTGTCCACCGCGGCTTCGTTGAGCCGGCGGTTCTCCAGCAGGGCCTGGCTGCGTTCGGTGGAGCTGCCGCGCACCTGTTCCAGTTGCTGTTGCCACCAGGCGGCCACGGGCTCGCCGTTCACCTTCAGCAGCCGCTGGCCTGGGCGCAGGCCCAGCAGGGCGGCCTGGCTGTTGCCGGCCACCCCCGCCACCACCCAGTCTTCACCCAGGCGCATCAACTGCACGCCATGGTGGCCGCGTTGGGCGCGCGTGGCCCGCACCTGCAGCGGCGAACGCACGGTGGTGTGGGCGTCCTTGAGCTCGCCCACCATGCGGTCCAGCAGCTGCCAGTAGGCCTCGTCGTCGGGCGCGGCCAGGGCCAGCGGGCGGTAGCGCTGCTGCACGGCGGCCCAGTCGACGCCGTTGAACTTGGCGTCCACATAACGCTGGGCGATGGTGTTGGCCACCTGGTCGAAAGCGGCCACACGGGCTTCCGGCGTCAGCCGGTCGGGCACGAAGGGCGCCGGGCTGGCCGCGGGCGTGGGCACGGTGCTGCACCCGGCCAGCCACAGGCCGGCCACCAGGGCGGCGAGGGTGGGCCAGAAGGCGCGGGGAGGGCGGGGGCAGGGCATGGGGTGCGGGGCGTGGTGGGTGGGGCCGGCTGATGTTGAGCCGATGGCGGACCGATGGCGGGCCAGCCTTGGCCAGGCCCCGCCGTTGAGGCCGCATGCTGACACGCCTGCAGGGCCATGGCCAGCGCCCGCAAAATCGTGGCCCGTCATTTTCTTCGGCGCGCCGCTGGTCGCGCCCTGGCCATGGACCACGCCCTGTCAGCCTTCCCCATCACCACCAAGTGGCCGCCCCAGCACCCCGACCGCCTGCAGCTGTACTCGTTGCCCACGCCCAACGGCGTGAAGGTCAGCATCGCGCTGGAAGAGTTGGGCCTGCCCTACGAGGCCCACCTGGTGCGCTTCGACACCAACGAGCAGCTCAGCCCCGAGTTCCTGACGCTGAACCCGAACAACAAGATCCCGGCCATCCTGGACCCGCAGGGCCCCAGCGGCCGGCCGCTGGCGCTGTTCGAGTCCGGTGCCATCCTGGTCTACCTGGCTGAAAAGACCGGGCGCCTGCTGCCCGCCGACCCTGCCGGCCGCTACGAAGCCCTGCAGTGGCTGATGTTCCAAATGGGCGGTGTCGGGCCCATGTTCGGCCAGCTGGGCTTTTTCCACAAGTTCGCCGGCAAGGACTTCGAGGACAAACGCCCGCGTGACCGCTACGTGGCCGAAAGCACGCGCTTGTTGAAGGTGCTGGAGCAACGCCTGCAGGGCCGCGAATGGCTGCTGGACAGCGGCTACAGCATCGCCGACATCGCCGTCTGGCCCTGGGTGCGCAACTTGGTGGGCTTTTACGGCGCGGGCGACCTGGTGGGTTTTGGCCAGTTCGTGGAACTGCCGCGGGTGTTGGCGGCCTTTGAAGCACGGCCGGCGGTGCAGCGTGGCTTGAACATCCCCGCGCGGCCGGCCGTTTGACGTGCGGCCCGGCCCGGGGCTGAACCAGGGCCTGGGCCACCACTACACCACCGGGTTGGCGTAGACACTGTCGGCGCCGGGCTGGAACGCCATCACGGCGTCGCGCAGCCCCCGCAGGCTGCGCAGCACACGCGTCAGCGCCAGCAGCAGGCTCAGCCAGCCCAGGGCCGCACCCGCGCCCATCACCTTCACCACCTGGCCCAGCGCACCCAGCAGCAAGCCCAGCACCTGGCAGGCGCCACGCAGGTGCTGGGCGTCGCTGTGGTCGGCCTGCAGCAGGCGGGGCAGGGTGTCGGGGTCGCTGGGGGCCGCGTGCAGGAACAGCCGGGCGTCGAAGTCGGTGTGCAGGCCCAACACCGCGCTGTGCGGCTGGCTGTGCGCGCCGGTGCGGCGGCGCAGCGCCACCAGGCCGCGGTGCACCAGGTCCACCGCGCGCAGCACCACCTCGTAGGCATCGCGTGCGCCGCGGGCCACCACGCGGGCCAGGTTCCAGAGTTCGTCTTCCACCGCCTGCCAGGCGCCGCGCAGCGCGGCCTTCAGCCAGGCCCAGGCGCGCTTCACGCCGTCCCACAAGCGGCTGGCCAACTGGCCCAGCTTGGCCGCGATGCTGTCGCGGTGCTCGGCCACCCGCAGCAGCAGCTGGTCTTGCAGGCTGGCCAACGCCGGCCCACCGGCGGGCGTGGTGGACGTGTCCTCGTCGTCTTCGCCTTGGCTGGCCAGCGCGTGCACCTGGGCGAAGAAGTGGGCGTTGAAGCGCGGCGCCGATGCTTCCGGGGTGTCGGCACCGCGGTCGCCATCGCTGCGGCCGCGCGTCAGGCGGCCGGTGGTGGTTTTGGTCTGAGGCGCGGCCTGCGGCGCCGGGGGGAAGCGCTGGGCGAAGTCGGCCAGGGCCTGGCCCACCGGGTCTTGCACCTGCCAGGTGCCCAGCGTGTCGCGGGGGCCGCGGAACACGCGGCGGCGCACCGGGGGCGTGTCTTCCAAGGGCACGCCATAGCCGGCCAACCACAGCTCCACGCGGCCCACGGCGTCCACGAAACGGCGGTGTTCCGGGGCCTCCACGAAGGCCGGGTGCTGCGCCAGCGCGCCCACCAGGCGGTCGTGTTCGAACACCAGGCCCAGCGTGTGGCGGTTCAGCACCGCCGGGGTGCCGGGCGGGCACAGGCCCAGGGCGGTGGTTTTGTCCACCGCGGCTTGGAAGGCGGCCTGGAACGCGGGGTTCTCGTCCAGCGTGCAGCGGGTGTCGGGGCCGATGGGCGCGGGGCCACCGAACAAGCCCAGCGTGGCCAGGCGCAGGTACAGCGCGCGCTGCACGGCGGGGTAGGCCAGGGGGGCGCTGGCCAGCGGGCCCCAGGCGTCCAGGTCCTGTTCTTCTTCAAAGGCCACCAACTGTTGCAGCCGCTGTTTGGTGCGGGGGCCGGCCCAACCGTCCAGTTCGTCCAGCGTGAAGCCGGCCTGGCGCTGGAAGCGCAGCACCGCCGCCGTCAGCGCCGGGCTGCCGTGGTCGCCGTGGGCCGGCTGGGCCTCTTCGGCCGACAGGTAGCCCAGGCTGGCCAGGCGCGCGCGCAGGGCGCGCAGGTACAGCGCGCTGTGGGCGTCGTGCGGGTCGCCCGCGGCGCCATGGCCGGGGCCCGCGGGCAGGTGTGGGTTGGGCAGGTGGTGACCAGCGCTGGCCTGGTCCATCCAGTCGCCCAGGGTGTCCAGCAGCGGCGGTGTTTCGCCCGACAGGCCGTTCACGGCACCGTCACTTCAGCGTGTTGGCAATGGCGGTCTCGAACAGCTGCACCACGGCCAGGCGTTTGGCCGTGGCGCTGTCCACCAGCTGCTGGTGGGCCGCCACCTCGCCCTCGGTGGCGTCTTGGTCGATGAAGACCTTGGTGTCGCCGTCCAGCGCGGCCGTGGTGCTGGCCAGCACGCGGAACTGGCCATGGGCCTGGGCCTGTTTCAGCACTTCGTCGAAGCTGGTGGGCACCACGCCCTGTGCCGTGATGTCGATGCGGCCTTTGTAGGTGACCACGTCCAGCGTGGACAGGTCCTGGATGGCGTTGGCGATGCCGTTGAAAACGTCTTTGAAGCTGGACATGGTGGTGGCGCCTGGTCGATGAGTGGGAGGGTGCGCGCCACGCCACGTGGCGGGGTGCGCGCCGCATCTTCACCGCCCGTGGCAGCGACCACAAGCCCGGCTTTCATCAAGCCGCAGCACGGTGCGCGGTTTGGGCCTGCAGCGCAGCGCCCAGGTTGGCCTCGATCCAGGTCACCAGGCCGTGCACCCGCTGGGCCACTTCGCGGCCGGCCGGGCTCAGGGTGTAGGTCACGTGCGGCGGTACCACCTGGTGGTCGTGGCGTTGCACGAAGCCGTCGGCCTCCAGGGCCTGCAGCGTCTGCGCCAGCATCTTTTCGCTGACCCCCGCGATGCGCCGCCGCAGTTCGCTGAAGCGGTGCGTGCGGTCCAGCAGCGCCACCAGCACCAGCACGCCCCAGCGGCTGGTCACGTGGTTCAACACCTCGCGCGAGGGGCAGTCTTTGGAGAACACGTCGGCCTCGGGGTGCAACGGGGTCACCGGGCGTTTCAGGCCTTCGGCGATGGTTCTGACCGGTTTCGTCGTTCGCATGACACTTACCTTTTCGTGCGTACTTACTTTTCGAAAGTGTGTCCGGTAAGGTCACGTCCATCGCAACCGAACCACCAGGAGTTCACATGATCGTCGTCACCGGCGCCACCGGCCAATTGGGCCGCCTCGTCATCACCGCCTTGCTGAAAACCGTGCCGGCCGCCCAGATCGTCGCCGCCGTGCGCCGCCCCGAAGCCGCCGCCGACCTGGCCGCGCTGGGTGTGCAGGTGCGGGCCGCCGACTACAACCGCCCCGAGACGCTGGACGCCGCCTTCCAAGGCGCGCAGAAGGTGTTGCTCATCTCGTCCAGCGAAGTCGGCCAGCGTCTGCCGCAGCACCGCCAGGTCATCGAAGCCGCCCAGCGCGCCGGCGTGGCGTTGCTGGCCTACACCAGCTTGTTGCACGCCGACCGTTCGCCGCTGGGCCTGGCCGCCGAACACGTGGCCACCGAAGCGCTGCTGAAGGCTTCCGGCCTGCCGCACGTGCTGCTGCGCAACGGCTGGTACACCGAGAACTACCTGGCCAGCGTCGGCGCCGCCGTGCAGCATGGTGCGCTGATCGGCAGCGCAGGCGCTGGCCGCATCGCCTCGGCCGCCCGTGCCGACCTGGCCGATGCCGCCGCGGCCGTGCTGACCTTGCCCGACCAGGCCGGCCGTGTCTACGAACTGGCCGCCGACCAGTCCTACACGCTGGCCGAATTCGCCGCAGAAATCAGCCGCTTGTCGGGCAAGACCGTGCCTTACGTGGACCTGCCGCAGGCCGAGTACGCCGCGGCCCTGGAAGGCGCCGGTTTGCCCGGGCCGTTCGCGGCGCTGCTGGCCGACTCCGACGTGGGCGCCTCCCAAGGGGCCTTGTTCGACGACCAGGGCCAGCTCAGCCGCCTGATCGGCCGCGCCACCACGCCGTGGACGGTGATGCTGAAAGCCGCGCTGGCCTGAAGCCGGCCGCG
>JBKCUM010000102.1:0-37077 GCA_046318395.1 Rubrivivax sp. | reverse complement strand
GTACCACTGCGCCGCGCACGAGGGGCTGCCACGCCACGAGCACAACTACCCCCACGCAACCATCTGCCACGCGGGGCGCTGCGCCATCCGCAAAGAGGGCGTCTACAAGGAAATCACCAAGGCCGACGGCCCGATCAACCTGGTCGCCGGCAAGTGGCACGAGATCGAGGCGCTGGAAGACGGCACCGTTTTTGAAAACATCCACATCGCGGGGGCCATGTGAAAGAAATCATCCGACGCATCCTCAACGTGCTGATCGCGCTGGACCAGTTCCTTTTCTGCTTCTTCACGCTGGGCAACAGCAAGCCCAACGAGAGCGCCAGCGCCGCGGCCTGGCGGCTGGAGCAGGCAGGGCACTGGGCGGGCCGGGTTTTCCGGCCCTTCATTGACCTGCTCTTCTTCTTCGACCCCGACCACTGCCGCAAGGCTTTCGACAACCTGGCCAGCGGCAAGCACCTGCCCGGCGAGTACAACAAGCAGGGAAGGGCAGCACCATGATCGAGCCCACAAGCCAGGCCGCAGCCTTTGCCGCGAGCCTGAGCGCCATCACCCTAGCGCTGATCGGCGTGGACCACCTCTCCATCATCTGGGGCCTGGTGGGCGCGCTGTTCGCCTTGTATGAAGCCGAGCGCATGGAGCGCCGGCGCGCGCTGCTGTTTGTTGTGCTGTCCACCCTGGCCGGCGCCGCCCTGGGCACGGGCGCCCTGGCGCTGGCGGGCACCACCAGCAAGGGCCTGCTGCTGGTGGCGTGCATCGTCTGCGGCTACGGCACGCAGGCCCTGCTGGCGCGGCTGCTGCAGCGCGTGCAGCGCCAGATCGACCCCAACGATGACAAAGGAGCCAAGCCATGAGCGACTTCATCGAGGCCCTGGCCATGTTTGCCCTGTACTTGGTGGCCTGCCTGGGCGTGGTGGCGGCCGTGGTGTGCCGCATCAACGAGATGAACAGCAAGCGCAACAAGCTGAGCTGGTTCATCATGTACCTGTCTTACGCGGTGTACGCCCTGGCCGTGCTCTTCGAGCTGCTCACCGGCCAGGACGTGGACCCGGTTCACCTGCTGGGCCTGGCGGCCCTGGGCCTCAACCTCTTCACCACCATCAAGAGCTGGGCCGGCGGCCGCACGCCGCGGCTGAGCTGCAAGCCGGGGTGTGAGCCATGAAGCGCAGCACCAGCCAGTGGCTCAGCGTGCTGCTGCACTGCGGGGTGCGTGTGCAGGTGGCCAGCGCGTGGGCGCCGATCTTCGCGCAGGTGATCGGCGAGCACACTTTCAGCAAGGGCGACCAGGAGCTGGACGACTTCCTGGGCCAGGTGCTGCACGAGAGCCAGCTCCTGGAGCGGCTTGAGGAGAACCTCAACTACACCACCCCCGAGCGCTTGATGACGGTGTGGCCCACTCGCTTCCGCACGCTGGCCGATGCGCGGCCCTATGTGCGTAACCCGGAGGCGCTGGCCAATCGCGTGTATGGCGGCAGGCTGGGGAACAGCACGCCAGGTGACGGCTGGCGGTACCGCGGATCTGGCCTGATTCAGGTGACCGGCGCCGACAACTACCGTGCCGTCCAGAGGACCACGGGCATCCCGATCTACGCGCGACCGGAGCTGCTGCGGGCCGTGACGGCCGAGAACCTGCGCTGCTGCATTGCCTGGTGGGAGGGCAACGTGCCTGACGGAGCGATCAACTGCGTGCGACGCGTCACGCAGGCTGTCAATGGCGGGCTGCATGGCCTGCTGGACCGCGATCGGCTCACGGGCGAGGCAGGGGAGACGCTGACATGAGGGAGAAGACCCAAGCCCGTCGCAACGCGCCCAGAAAGCGCACCCACGTGCAGGCCGCCACGCGGCAGGCCATCACCAACCGCGCCCGCCGGCGCGAGGCGCTCGAGCTGCAGGGCAGGGCGCAGGCCCGGCCCGACTACCCTGAACCGGAGGCAGACCAATGCTTCAAGCCGGATCGAAACTGAGACTGGCGCCTTGGCTGCTGGCCGGCATCCTGCTGGCTGCCATGGCGGGCGCGGGTGCGGGCTTCTACCTGGGCGTGGAGCACCAGCAGGCCCGCGACGCGCGCGAGGAGCGCCTGGTGCAGCGCGCCGTGGACGAGGCTGGCCAGGCCGCCGGCCGCGCCATAGCGCTCATCCGTATCAACCACACCACCATCAAGCAGGAGCTGCAGCGTGAGATCCACAAAGAGCCTGTGTACCTTGATTGCCGCCACAGCCCTGACGGGCTGCGCCTGGTCAACCAGGCCATCAGTGGAGCCCAGCGGCCTGCTGCTGGCCAGCTGCCCGCGCCTGACGCCCCTGGCCAGTGACACCTTCGGCGCCACGACCGACAAGCTGGTCGAGGTGAGCCAGATCTACTACGAGTGCCGCGCCGCCGCTGGCGTGCGCGACCCGTAGCCCGCTTCCGTCTGGAAGTCTCCTCGCCGGCAGCCGCCGGCGTTCATGACCCCCGCCACCTGGCCCATGCGCCGGGTGGCGGGGGTTTTTTCGTTTGGGCTTCAAGCCAGGCGGGGCAGCGCCTGCGGCGCAACCCCGCAGAAACCGGCACGCCGGCGGCGGCGCCATCGCGCTGCGATCGCGCCGTCTCGCTCGGCGGGTTTTAGCCCCCGGGCGGGCGAAAAAAATCCCGCCGAGGCGGGCTTACTTGGGCGACGCAAGTCCTGATCTAGGTTGCGACTGAACATCTGGAACATGACCTATCGCCACCACTTGCGCCAGTACGGTCTTGATGAGGAAGTCAGGAAAAAAACCATCCACCCCTTCCGGCACCTGGATATGCTGCCCATTCTGATTGGACCTCCAGTACGTGCCGGTTTCCGTCACTTTGTCGGTCTTTGTGAATCCAATTGCTGCCAAGTAGGCTTCGAAGGCGGCAGATGTCTTTACCTGGAATGGGTTCACGCAGGCACCGAGTCGCGTTGCAGGCTGAACCGCCGGAGAAGATCGCCAACCTGAATCTCCGAGGCCTTTGCTTCGAAGAATTTTTCGAACGTCTGTTCAGCGACCGCGCGGACGGCTTGACCACAGTTCAGTAGGATCAGTGTCTCAATTGAGAGAGCCACATCTTTGTAGGCCTTTTGCAGGTCGGTGGAAGCGACGCACAAGCCTGGGAGTTGGGGGGAAGTGAACGTATGCCACCCATCCCTATGCTCGTGCTTAACAGCAACAGAGCTGACGATAGTCATGGTTACTCCAATGTCGATGAAAAAACAAGTGGATAAGTATCCACCGGCAGCGGAGTCTATCTAAATTATCCACTTGACACAAACAATTTACCTCGTTCTAGTATGTTTTTGTCCAGTAAAGAAACGGTCATTAGCACATCAACTCTGCAGCTTCCTTTTGTACTGGTTGAAAACACAGATTCAATCCCTACCCCTTGATTCAGACGTGTTTTCAGGTTTTCTTCTCTCGATGACCCGGCGCAGGGGTGGCCAGGAAGCCCAGCCCGCCGTTGACCCGGTCGTCGTCGTCGGGCAGGTTGCGGATCTCGCGGCTCCACTCGATCGGCACCGCTCCGGGGTAGCGCTCGGCCGCTTCCTCGATGGTCATGCGGTAGGTCGTGCGCTTGGGCCGCTGGGCGCCCGGCAGGGTGTACTCGAAGAGGTAGAACGGGGTGGGGCGCATGGCGATCAGGCCTGAAATGTGGCCTGATTCTCTTCTAACGGGCAGATCCGTCCAGACGTATGCACGTGTCAAAAAATCAGGCCTGCGGTTAGAATTTTTTGCGCTAAGCCCTTGACTTTGAAGCTATGTGGGAGAAATTTGGGAGCAGAGGGTCGTACGTTCGAATCGTATCGCCCCGACCATTAAGTCTTTGATTCACAAGGACTGAATATTAGAAGGCTTCTTTATTCCGTTAGAAGCTTCTAACCGAGCCGCAATTCCGTGGTGCTCCACGTAGTTCAGCGCGAGCTCTCTCAGCACCCCTTCGCCCCAGTCGTTCATGGCGAAATTCGCCGCTACGCATACAACTCTGCAGTTCGCAGCGGTGTAGCCCCGCGCTGGATTGATTCGATCAATGCTCGGCATGAAGGGCCGCATGCTGCTGCCTGGAATCTCATCTTTTCGCAGCCTTGTCCCCGTGACGGCGCAACGCCAGTTGGTCGACATGCCCATGTTGACCACGTCTGCCAGGGTGATGCTGAAAAGGATGTCCGCCTCTTGGGCTCGCTTCTTGGTCTGAGCATGCAGGATCTTGAAAACGTCGCTCAACCAATGAGCTGGGGCACCATACCTGTCGAAGGCCTCTTCTGGTTTGCCCTCTGCCAGCAAGCGGTGCTGCGCAAGCGCCTCGCCAAGATTCTTTGACAGGCTGGTCCACACCACTTTCTTAGTGAAGGGGTTCCGCTTGACCAGGTAGTAGCGGCCCGATCTGAAATACATGCCAGCTGGAAGCGGTGTGCCGTTTGCGTCGACTTGGGCCTTGTTGGGTTTAGGGGTGCGCTTTGTCATCATTACCTCGTGGCGCTGGTCTTGCGGGCCTGTTTCTGGCGCACGTAGTCGGCCGTCTGCTGCTCTGTGGAGTGCGCCCCCATCGTTCGCGCGGCTTGCATCCCTTCGCGGCTTTCCTTGTCAGTCAGGGCCTTGGCCCGCAGGTCGTGGAAGTGCACGTTGGCCACGCCAGCGCGCCTTACCGCGCGCTTCCAGGCGGTGCTGGCGCCGCTGTAGGTGTAGGGCTGGCTGTCCTGTGTGGTGACGATGTAGCGCATGTTCTGCCGCTTCATGGCGCGGATGCGCTCGATGACCTCGCGCAGCCTGGGGGTCCATGCGATCAGGACTTTGGCGCCAGTCGTGCGGGCGGTCTTGGCCGGCTGGAAGTAGATGCCCTGGGCCTCCTCGATGTAGGGCGCCTCCACCTCGCCCTTGGCGTTGGTGGCCACGCGCTTGCTCCAGCGCAGCTCGAGCAGGTCGCTGATGCGTTGGCCGGTGAGGTAGGCCAGATCGATCAGGGCGCAGGTCATGGCGCCCGACCTGGTGCGCTTGTCGTCGTCGCCGTACATGGCGGCCACCTTGATGCGGCGCAGCTCGCTGTCGGTGATGTAGCGGTCGCGAGGCTTGATGGGCATCGTGCGGATGCTGTCGACCGGGTTGGTGCCGGCGTCGCGGTAGCCCTGCTCTTCAGCGTAGCGCATCAGCTCGCGCACCATGGAGCGGTAGGCGTTGTGGGTGCGGGGGCGGTCCCGGTAGGCCACCAGGAACTCTTTGACGTCGCGCGGGGTGACGTCTGCAGCGCGAAACTCTGCAAAGCGCTGCGCGATCTCGGCGGTCAGGTAGTCGTCGTTCTTGCGGGTCTTCTCGCTGTGGGTGCTGCCCACGTCGCGTGCCCAGGCCACCACCAGTGCGGGCATGCGGTCGTCGCGGATCTCTGCGCTGGCCAGCTCTGCCAGCTTGCGGTACAGGGCGGGCACGCCTTCGCTGATGCGCGTGAGCTTGTCCCAGACGCGCTTTTTGCCCTCTGCGCGCACGAGGTAGTACCACTTCCCTTTGGGGAAGACGCGTGGCGGCAGGTGCTTGCGGTCAGTGGTCATGCAACGGCTTTGAGGCTGGGGCGCAATCTTGGCACATCGACGCGCCCCTGGCTACCGGCGCACACGGCCTCGTAGTGCGCGCGCTCCAGGATGACCTGGCCGGTCGCACGCGATCGGCGTGCGCGGTAGAAGCCGCGGTCTAAAAGCTCGGCCAGCTGGTCGCCTGGGCGTTGGTAGCCCGTGATGGCGAACAGCTCTTCGGCCGAGAGGGTGATGCTCATGACTTAGCTCGCCAGGCTGCCCAAGGTGAGGTCTTGCAGGCGGACCATGATGTAGCCGTCGGGTGTGTCCCAGCTCACAGCCTCGCCGCTCCAGACCAGGTGGGCGATGCAGTCGCGGGTGTGGTCGTCAGCCTGGCAGGCTGGGATGCGCCACTCGTCGGGAGCGTCGGTCTTCGTCAGCTCGCACTGCACGAGATCGAGGGCGGCGGTGGTGGCGATGAGGCGGGCACGTTGGTTGGGTTCCTGCCGCTGCTCGCCCCGCGTGAGGGCGGCGTGCATCTGCTCCAGTAGCTCGATGTCCTCTTGCACCATGAGCGAGGCCCACGGGTCGCCGGGATTGGCTGCGTCGATCCGCTGTGCCAGCACGCGCTGGGACTTGATGCACCGCGTTAACGCGTTGATCTGGTCGATGGTGATGCTCATGCCGCCCTCCGTTCTTCCCACTCCCGCACCAGCTCGCCGCGCCAGCCGGGCGGGGGTGTGAAGGTGTAGCGGTTGTCGCTGTGCACGGGGGCGCGCTGCACCTGCACGTGCTCTGGCCACGTGACGGTGGCGGCCTGGGCGATGCTGGGCTGGCCAGCGGCTTTGCGCTTGCTGGTGCCCAGTGTGATGCCGCTGCCGCGCGGGGCCTTCGGGGCTTTCGGTTTGCGCGGCTTGGGTGCGGCCTTGGCCTTGGGCTCGGTGGAGCGCTTGCGCGGGGTGTGGCCCGCGGCCAGGCGCCGGGCTGCGTAGTACGCGTTGCGGCGCTGTTTCTTGGCCTCTTTGGCGCGGGCGCGCTCTTGCTCGAACACGGCCACGTAGGCCTGGGCGTGGGCGGCCTGGGCGAAGTAGCGGCGCAGCATGCGGGTGCCCACGCGGTGCAGCAGGCCGCGCTTGATGAGCAGGGGCACGGTGGCATTCACGCTGGGCGGGTGGCCACCGGTGGCGGCCACCACCTCTTTGATGGAGAGGCCGCGCTCGGTGTCGCACGCCTGGATGATGCGGTTGGTGAGGCTGTGGGGGTCGGGCTTGCGGGGCATCTTCAGGCCTCTTCTGTTGCTCCGCTCTGTTGCACACCCTCGGGCGCGCCGGAGGACGCGCCCGACTCGTAGCTCTGGATCGCGGCAGCGATCCCACGCTGGGCTTCCTCGGCCGAGATCTTCTGGGCCTTCGCGCCGGGCTTCTTCTTGGCTTTGGTTTCAGCGGCAGCGGGGGGCGAGGCGGCGGGCTGCGCAGCGGGGTCGTCGGGCGGGGCGGCTTTCTTGCCCTTGGCCTTGGTTTGCACGCCCAGCTCTTCGCGCATTTCCTGCTGCACATCGGCCTGGATGAGCGCCGGATTCATGTTGGCGCTGATTGCCAGGCTCACGAGAGAGGTGGTGGGCGACGGCACACGCATCTGGCCGGTACCCTTGGGATTCGGTGCCCACACCTGCAGCAGTGTTGCGTCGCGCGTGGCCAGCAAGAGGCAGATGCGAGCGCCGAGCTGGTCATCGGGCAGCGCGTCGATGGCCTTCATGGCTTGTTCTTCGTCGAGTTCGCTGTCTGCGTTGAGATCCAGCACGTCGGGCAAGAATTCGTCAAACTCGTACCGCGAGTTCTCTACCAGGGTCTTGAGCAGATCTCGCAAGACCTCTGGAGTGAAGGCCGAGACAGCGCCGGACAGCAGCAGGGGCTTCAGGACGTGGAGCGCGCGACCGCGCCACTCCTTCTCGTACTTCAGCGTCAGCTCGGCGCGTTTGCGGTCCTCTTCTTCCTGCAGCCGCTCCTTGGCCGCGGCCTTGACTTCCTTGGGCGTGGTCTTGCTCTTGGCGGCGGCCTGATCGAGCAGGGTGTCGAGGTCTTCGTCCAGCTCTTCAGTGACGACCTTGATCGCCTGGTGCGTGTGGGGGCAGATGATCAGGCGTGTGGCGGCCTTGATCTTCGCCTTGTCGAAGAACTCCTCCAGCAGCATGTGCCGAGGCTTTTGCTCGCCGGTGCGGGGGTCGACAAGCTCCTTATCGACTTTGCAATGACCCTCGATCCAGTGTCGGCTGGGCATGATTTTCTCGGCCTCTTCGCCCTCGATGACAGGGATGCCAGTCTTGCGGGCCTTGGCTACCACCAGCTCGTGGTGGGCCTGCTCCTTCTCATGGAAGCAGGGCGGGTTGGTGCAGACGTCGGGACTGTCGATATCGCTGAACAGATCGGGGTTGGCGCCGGTGCGCTGAACGCAGTCGGTGCATGCGGGCTTGTCACCGCAGAGCTTGGCATCCTTGATGTCGAACACGGCTCGCTCCAGCCGCAGCATCACGTTTTGCTCCAGCCAGAGCTTGGCCTGGCGGTAGCTGAGGCGCAACTCGTCGTTCCACTTCTCCGTCAGGGCTTTGAGCGCCTTGAGCTGGAGCTTCTGGTCGGGGATGCGGGCGATCAGTTCGGCGCGGCTGGCGTCGAGCTGGCCCTCGCGCAGGGCGGCCTTGGCCTCCTGGCACAGATCGAGCAGCTTGAGGCGGTTGAAGACGTAGGTGCGGCTTTTGCCGATGCGGGTGGCCAGCTGTTCACGGGTGATGCCGGTCACGGTGCACAGCTGCTCGTAGCCTTCGGCTTCTTCCATGGGGGTGAGGTCGTCGCGCTGCAGGTTTTCCAGGATCTGCACCTCAATGACCTGGGCGTCGTCCAGGTGGCGCACGATGGCGGGGATGGTCTGCAGCCCGGCCAGCTGGCTGGCGCGGTAGCGGCGCTCGCCGGCGATGAGCTCGAACTCGGGCAGGGGCTCGCCGGGCTGGCGGCTCTCAAAGGTGTCGGCTTGGCGGTGGCCGGGCAGGGGCCGCACCAGGATGGGCTGGTGCACGCCGCTGCTAGCGATGCTGTTGGCCAGATCCTGCAGCTTGGCTGCGTCGAAGTGCTTGCGCGGGTTGGTGAGGCTGCGCGCAATGAGCGGCAGCGCCAGGGTCTTGAACTCTGCGGCGAGGGGTTCAGTGGTCATGGTGGGCTCCTGGGTGGGTGGACGGGGACAAGGGGTTGCCGGCGAGGTCGGTGACGCGGCCGTCGCGGTAGCGCAGGGTTTCGCCCACGCGGCTGGGGCAGGCCAGAAAGTCTTCGCTGCCAGGCCGCTGCACGGGCGGGCGCAGGTCTGCGGCGCTGGCCAGGCCGGCGTGACGGTTGCAGCCGGTGACGCGCTGCCACGCGTGGCCCTGGCCGGTGTGGGGGTGCACCACCTCCCAGGGCTTGAGCAGGGTGGGCTGGATGTGGGGAGTGTCGCGGCTCACTTGGCGATCTCCGCTGAGGTTGGCTTCAATGCTGGGTTCTCCTTGTTGAAAAACTGGCGGCGGTGCAGGCGCTGATAAAAGGCCATGCTGGCCACGATGCCGAAGGGGCCGCCCGCCAGATAGGCGGCGATCTCGATGCCCGATGCATCCGGCGCCAGCTTGAACAGCACGAGGTTGCAGGCGCCGATGGCGAGGCTGTTGAAGAAGGCGGACACGTAGTGCCCGTTGTTCACCAGCTGGCTTTGCAGGCCCAGCGTGAACACCAGGCAGAAAGTGCTGAGCAGGAGTGCTGCGGCGGTCATCGGCCACGCTCCTTCATCTGCGCGATCGCCTCCTTCTGCGCGTCGAACTCGCGCTTGAAGGCTTCAGCCAACCGGGTGCCAAAGGGGTAGGGGCAGGCGTCGTTGATGTCGCGGTATTGGTGCGCGGCGGCGCGGGCCTCGCGCGCGATGCGCTCCAGGGTGTCGGGGTGGAGGTCCACGGTCATGCGCTGCTCACAGGCTGATGTGGCGCCCTAGCGCCTCTGAAAGGTGCTGGCTGATCAACTCCAGGGCTTCTTGGCGCAGGCCGCAGAGCAACAGGGTGTCGAGCGTGTTGAGGTCGCCGATGGCCTGGCGAATGTCTGCATCGCCCAGGTTCTTCTGGCGCACGTATTCCAGGATCTCGTCGTCGCTGAAGTCCTCCAGGCTGACTTCGGCCTCTGCAGTTCTGATGGGCGCGTAGTAGCGGCTCTTGGTGGCTGTGCTCATGTGGTGTCTCCTAGTGGCTCGTGGTTGATTCAAGAGGCAGCGCGAGCTGCGGGGTGTCGGCGCGCGGGCCCATGACGACCTGGGTGCACCAGCCGGCCACCTGGCCCCGCGCATCGAGCACCACGCGGCGCACCGTCTGGTGCGCGGGCGGGGGCAGGCTGGCCAGCCAGCGCTGGGTGCGCAGCTGGTGGGCGCGGCAGAGCATGAGGCGGTGGTACAGGTCCACCTGCAGGGCTTCTTCAAAGCCCACGCGCAGGCGCAGGCCCTCATAGGCCTCGCGCAGGTCTTGCCGTGTGAAGGGCGCCTGGGGCGGGAGTGCAGACGTGTGCATGCCGCGCCTCAGCTGGTGATGTGGAGCACGGCCCAGACCAGGCTGGCCAGGTGCTCCCAGGCGTGGGCCAGTGCCTGGCGGATCTGGGCGTCAAAGGTGTGCAGCACCACGCTGCCACCCACGGTGGCCACCACAAACAGCGCCAGCACCACGAGCAGCACTGCGGCCACCCCGCACGCGGCGAGGCAGGCCTCGGGCGGGGTGGGGGACACGTCGTCCGCTTCGTTGCGGGTGTGCTCGGCCTGCGCCGCGCAGGCGCGGTGGCTGCCACAGGCGCGGTGCAGCTGGCACACGCCCATCTGGTCGCAGCGGGAGCGGTAGGGCGCGGGGGCGGCGGTCATGGCCGGCCCCCTTGCTGCAGCTGGGCAACGCTGAGGCGCTGGGTGGTGTAGCCGCGCTTGGTGCGGCAGACCACGCTGCCATCGGCCTGCCACTGGGCCACGGCGTTCTCGCCCCCGCACATGGCCTGGGCCGCGGTTTCCATCCGCTGACGCGCGGCCACGCTGGCGGGCACAGCCTGCAGCTCTTCGGCCACGGTGCGGGCTGCGTCGATGTCGTCCAGCGCGGGGCCGATGGCGGCCAGGCTGATGGCGAACAGGGCCACAAGGCTGGTGGTGGTGAGGGCGCTCATGCCGGCACCTCGACCAGGTTGCCGAAGTCGTCGATGACGCAGTCGCGGCCAGTCGTGGCGGTCCAACGCAGGCCGGCACTGCAGATGCGGGTGTGGTGGACGGTCCAGTGGGCGGGGTGCCACCATTCACGTGCCCAGCCGCGGGGCACGTCGAAGCGTTTCACGAAGGCGACTTCGTTGCCCGCCTTGTCCGCCACCTTGATGGTGAGTTGACCGTGCTTCTCGCGCACCGAGATGGAGCGATGCTGGCCTATGCGTGGCAACAGGCGCTCGCTGGCTCGCAGCTCTGCCAGAAGTTGGGTTACGCCCTCTTGAGTGGCGTCGTCTTCGAAGCCGGCAATGAAGTGCTCGGCTTGCTCAAGGGTCTGGCTAAGGGACACGTTCCGCTCCTGGACCGCCGTGATGGGGCGGGTTGGAGCGGATTATTTATCCCATGGATACTATTTGTCAATATCCCTTGGATAAAAACCTACAAGTCAGACTTGTTTCGCTGGCTTTGTTGTTTTCGCTGCTCGTTTGATTGCCGGGCGGCAAGGTCCGAGCTGATGAAAAGCATTGAGACGTCAGCGCTGTTGGTGCGCTCCTCGGCCCTCATGTAGACGTTCTGCCGTCGCCACTCTGATACCTGGCTCGCGAACTGTGCGCCGATCCTGCTTCTCTTCAGTTCCGCCTGGGTTTTTGTTGGGCGTCCGTACTTGGCGACGAGTGCTTCATGCACCTGCGCGAAGTCGGACTGTGCAAAGGAAACGAGCACGCTCATGATCGTGCCTTCCTTGGCGGTCACGAAGACGCCTTCAGTGCTGGCGCCCGCAATGGTCTCGTGTTGCCGACTGCACACCGTGTCAGCGCCATCAATCTCTTGGGCGCGACACCGCCAAGCCGGATGAGCTGTAACTTGTGAAGCGTCGCCGCCAGGAGCAAGGCCCTTGAATTCAAGCGGTGCTAGTTGCGCGGCAGCTACATGGCAAAGCAACGCGCTGGCCATGACGGCGATGCTTCTCTTCATGTCCTCTCTCCCCTGCGGCGCGGTTGAAACGGGATCACGGTGACGGTTTTCGCCGCATCAGCCACCGTTGCCCTGTTTTTTCTCTGGTTCAGCAATCGCAGTAAGCAGCCGCGTGGCGACCTGTGCTTGCTCGGGTGACATTTGCTCAAGCAGCAGGATGGCTTTCGTTCGCGGGTCTTCTGGACCGTGTACCTCGTTGTAGGTCGGCGGGGTATCCATCCAGCCCTCTTCTAGTGAGAGCTTGGCCTCGATCTCCCGTGCTGTGTCATCACCCATAACAAACGGGGTGCCCCGGTCAGACCGGATGCTGCGATTGTAAATCTGATAAAGCCGAGCCCAGTTTGACTCTCGCCCGATCGCGCGGTTGAGCTCCGCCACGGAGCCATGGCGATTGACGAGCATCGTCAGGCGCTGGTGTCGGGTTTCAAAGACGGTTTGCACCCCTCCAATTGAATATCCAGTGGATAGGGATTGATACTGACCCGTGGATATTGACAGCTTGTATCCATAGGATAAATAATCCATTCCATGAAGAAGCTGCGAACTTGGATGGGCACCGAAAGAGGGCGTGCTGTGCGCTTGGCGGCTCATTTGGGGGTGCCTCCCTCATTTGTTTCCAAGATGGCCTCAGGCGCAAAGGCGATCCCAACCGAGCACATGGCCGCGATTGAGGTCTTCACTGGCGGTGAGGTCACGCGACGAGACATGTGCCCTCAGGATTGGGCGCGGATCTGGCCCGAGCTGGCCGAGGAGGGCAGCCATGCGTGATGAGGCAGTGAACCCCGATGATCCTTTGGACGCGGCCCTGCTTGCGGGCCTGCGCGACAACGTCATCCACCTGCGGGAGTGGCTTACGCCCGGTCCTGGAACTGCCGGTTCGCTCCTGCCAGCATCGCATGCAGTCTGTCCAACGCTGGTTGCAGCAGGTCTTGCGCCATTGCTGTGGATCTCTCGCCGTCGGCAATCTCTTGAATCGCGCCCAGCGCTGCCATCCTGTCCCGCAGCAGGCGCATCTGATCGGCAGTCAACAGGCTGGCCATGGCGCACAGCGATAGCTCGATGGCTGAGTTTTGCACGATCAGGTTTTTCACGGCAGCTTCGATCTGCTCGGGAGTTTTTTTCATGAGCGCCCCTCTCATTGGCAATGGTGGAATTGAGAAGCTCCCATTGTCCAGCGTCTGGGGCGCTCGCCCTTTCACCACCCGCCGCCACTTAGGCCGCCTGGGCCGGTTGGGTCGGCTCCACCCTGTTGTACGAGCCCCGCGCGGGAAGGCGCGGGGCTTTGGCTCGGGCGGGGCGGCGGGTGGGTTTTCTGTTCATGGCTGCAGTTTCTGCCCGCGCAGCCCGGGCGTCCATGACAACCCAGCTGGAGACCTGCCATGAGCCTGCTCGATGCGGCCTATGACGTTGTGCACGAATACCCCGGGGGCGCAGCGGCCATGGCCGTGCGCCTCAAGAAGAGCCCCACCACCCTGTGCCACGAGCTCACCCGCACCGGTACGGCCAAGCTCGGGCTGCTCGATGCCAAGAAGATCTCGGACTTCACGGGCGATCTGCGCATCCTGCAGGCCTGGGCGGTGGAGGCAGGGCAGATGCTGGTGCCGCTGCCGTCGCTCGACGCAGGCTCCGACGAGTGCCTCGCCAGGCTTTCAGGCGCGGCCAAGGAGTTCAGCGACCTGGTGGCCGAGGTATCGACCAGCGTGGCCGATGGGCGTGTGAGCGACAACGAGCTGGGCTGCATTCAGCGCGAGGCGGCCGAGCTGTTTGCGCGGGTGCACAGCCTGTTGCTGGCGGTTGAGCAGCGCAACCATGCCGGCAAGCCCGCAGCCGAAAGGCAGGTGCGCTGATGCGCCCGGCAGGCGAGGTGCGGCAGGCCCTGCACCGGGCGGCTTGCGAGCTGGTGCCGCGCGAGCGAATGGCAGATCCGCACGCACCCCGGCCCACCATGCGTGAGATTGCACACCGGGCACAGGTTGGGGTGGAAGCCGCACGCCGGACCATTGAGAACATGACCCGTGCGGGTGACCTCAAGCCCGCAGGCACCAGGCGGGTGGACTACTGCAACAAGCCTGTGGCCGTGTATGAGCCGCTGGTCTACCTGGACGGCGCCATGGCGGCTGACCTAGATGCCCGCCAGGGCGCCGGGTGGGTCGACTTGGGCCGCGTGGTCGGCACCTGGGCACGATAACGAGGAGACGCTTTGCGAGTTGGTTTCAAGCTGCCGGCGGTGCGGACGCTGGCTTGGATAAGTGCCCCCTGCAGCAGGAGGCGCGCATGACGCAGCGGGACCGTCTGCCCCCGATCAATTTTGCGGCGCTCAATGACGCGCTGCTGGCCCGCGCCGAGACGCTGGTGCCCATGTGGCTGCCGGGCGGTGCGCAGCGTGGCCACGAGTACTTTTGCGCAGGCCTGCAGGGCGGCAGCGGCGAGAGCTGCGCGGTCAACCTGAAGAAGGGCGCCTGGGGCGACTTCGCCACCGATGACAAGGGCGGCGACCTGGTGAGCCTGTACGCTGCGATCCACGGGCTCGACCAAGGCAAGGCAGCCGTGCAGGTGGCCCGCGACTACGGCCTGGAGGACATTGCCGGCGTCACCCGTGACGGCGCCCACCAGCCGCCACCGCAGCCCGTGGCGCCACCGCCCACCAAGAAGCCAGCCAGCGATGAGAGCTGGCGCACGGTGCGCCCGGTGCCTGCGGGTGCGCCCGCCGTGAACTTCAAGCACCAGTTCCGGCTGCCCGACGACATCGAGCACGTGGCCGAGTATCGGCACGGCGTAGATCTGCACGGCTATGTGGTGCGCTTCCGCACGAGTGACGGGGGCAAGGACACCTTGCCGCGCACCTGGTGCACCAGCGCGCGGGATGGGGCAAGCAAGTGGCACTGGAAACAGTTTGACGAGCCCCGGCCCCTGTACTTGCCTGGGCACGAGCTGCCTGCAGCGCGCACGGTGGTGCTGGTGGAGGGCGAGAAGAAGGCCGATGCGCTGCAGGCCTTGCTGGAGGCTGGGGCGCCGGGCACCTATGTGGTGGCCAGCTGGCCAGGCGGTGGCAAGGCCTGGAAGAAGGCCGACTTTGCGCCGCTGGCCGGTTGCCCGGTGCTGCTGTGGCCCGACTGCGATGCCAAGCACGAGCCGCTGACCAAAGCCGAGCGCGAAGCCTGCGCAGACGACGTGGCCCGCGCTGTTGCCGAGGCTGCCAAGCCGCTGCTGCCAGAGAAAAAGCAGCCCGGCATGCAGGCCATGCTGGGCATCGGCGCGCACCTGCGCGACACGCTGGGCTGCACGGTGCAGCTGCTGCCCATCCCCAACCCGGGCGATGTGGTGGACGGCTGGGATTGTGGCGACGCGATCAATGCTGACGGATGGACGTTCGACCGGGTGCTGGAGTTCTTCGGCCAGGCCCAGCCCTTGCCCGCAGACGCGCAGGCACCCGAGGCCACAGCGGGAGCGGGTGCATCCGGTGCTGGGGGCGGCGGGGGTGGCGGCAAAAAAATCGACGGCCCCGTTGACACTGAAGACGGGGATGATGACGAACTGGTCCTCTGCGGCGGGCGCAAGGTGCCCAGGTGGCTCTCCTGGTACTGGGATGCGAACAAAGAGCGCTGGCTCACGAGCCGCAAGCTGGTGATCACGGCGCTGGAGCGCGACCCGGCCCTGTACCCGGTGCTGGGCCTCAATGAGCTGAGCAACAACATCGAGGCGCGGGTGGATTGGCCGTGGCTGCATGGCAAGGCGGGGCCGATCAAGGGCTCCACCGACCTGATGCTGGGGCTCTACCTGTCGGAGACGTACGGCCTGCCCAGCATTCCGCGCGCGGCGCTGATCGAGGCCATCGAGACCGTGGCACACACGCGGCCTTTCCATCCGGTGCGCGAGTACCTGCAGCAGCTTCAGTGGGATGGCACGCAGCGGCTGGGCAAGTGGCTGGTGCACGTGATTGGCGAGTCGCCTGAGTCTTTGTCGCCCCGGGTGTACGAGTACCTCTGCCAGGTGGGCCGCTTCTGGCTGATGGCCATGGTGGCCCGGGTGATGGAGCCCGGCTGCAAGTTTGACTACTGCCCGGTGCTCGAAGGGCCGGGCGGCTTGGGCAAGAGCACGCTGGCCAAGGCGCTGGCGTCGCGGCCGTTTTTCTCCGATGCCCACTTTGACCTGACGCGTGGCAAGGAAGGCCAGGAGCAGGTGCAGGGCGTCTGGCTCTACGAGCTGGCGGAGCTGGCGAACTTGGGCAAGGCGGAGGTCAACCTGATCAAGGCCTTCATCAGCATGGAGGTGGACCGTTACCGGCCCAGTTACGGGCGCACGGTGGAATCCTTCCCGCGCCAGTGTGTGATGGTGGGCACCACCAACGAGGACACCTACCTGCGCGACCGCACGGGCAACCGGCGTTTCTGGCCTATCCCGGTGCGTCAGCCCATCCGGCTCGATTGGCTGCTGCGATCCCGCGATCAGCTGTTTGCCGAGGCCCTGCAGGCCTACCTGGCGGGAGAGCCTTACGGGCCCACGCGTGAAGACGAGGCGCGGCTCTACGTGCCCATGCAGGACAGCCGCATCATCGAAACAGCGGTGATCAGCGAGCTGCAGCACCTGTTCACCCGGCCGCCAGGCACGGGGATCGCCGAGACGGTCAACGAGCTGACCGACTTTGTCACCCTGGCCCAGACCATCCACGCCCTGGGTGTGGATGCAGGCAAGAGCAGCACCCTGCTGGAAAGCCAGGCGCGTGCCTGGTTCAAGCAGGAAGGCTGGGAGCGGGTGAAGCGGCAGGTCAACAGCGTGCGGGCCTGGGGTTACGCCCGGCCCAAGAACTGGCCGCCGCGCCAGCTCGATGACGAAGACAAGAGCGCTGCGTCGCCCCCGGGCGAGCAGCCACCACCCCCCTCGCACGGAGACGATGACGATGCCCCATTCTGACCATCGGATGGTCGGGGCGATCGATACGCCCGGCGACGCACTGGCTGCGGGAGGCGCGATTCGCGGCACCCGGTGCGCTGCCATGGCGGGAAGGTCATCGCACGGGCCCATGACGTAGGAGTGTCCAGGTGTCCACAGTGGCCAGCGGTTTCCATGGAGCCCATGGCTATGGCTTCTTCCCCGGTTTCAGGGGTCGAGCCGCCGCATGGCCGGATGGGCACACCTTATAGCGTGAGGCGCGCAGGCAGGGGCGGGTGCGTGCGCTCGCGCGCGTGAGCGCACTCCCTCCTGTGTTTTCTCAGTAGAAAGGATTGGACAGCATGGACACCGGGACAGACGGCAGCGATGAGGTTCAGCAGCATCTGCAGGAGATCCGGGCCTACATGCCCGAGACCTACCAGGCCATCCAGGCTAAGGCCGGCGAGATCGGGCGGCTGGCCTACCAGCTGGTGCGACGCGGGCTGCGGGGGCAGCCCAACAGCTTCTGGGCCATGGAGCGTGGCTGGGTCAAGGGCACACCGTTCAGCCTGCCCGAGATCCAGCCGGACGTGGCGCTGGCCATGGTGCAGTTCGGCAGTGCATACGTCTGCATCTTCGGTTTGCCGGATCAAGGGGGCACCCATGGCGCGCATTGACTGGGTAAAGCGCCGGCTGGACAACTGGGCGGCCTGGCATGCCAAGGCCTCCATCGGCGGCATCGGGTTCAGCAGCCGGTCCGTGCTGCTCGCCGAGCCCCGCGCCAGTGCGTTCGATACGTGGCTGCCCGTGATCGAGACCGAGGCCGAGGAAACCCACCGGGCGGTGGAGTCGCTGCGGGATGGCAGGTCGCACCTGCACCGCGCGCTCGAGCTGTACTACCTGAAGAACCGCTCGCACACACATATCGCCCTGGCCATGGCCAAGGCCGAGTCCACGGTCAAGGCCTACTTTGACCAAGCCGATGTCGCCATCGCCCATTGGCTCGAAGACCAGGCCGAGCAGCGGCGGCGCCAGCGGGCCACCTCACTCAAGCCAGGCTCAGGGGGTTTTACGGCATAGACCTTTTTGGTACATTTCTCGCACAGTGCAGGAAGTGTCCCCGCACCGGCACCCCCGCACTCAACCCCGGCCAGCGCAAGCTCGTCGGGGTTTTCTTTTACACGCCATGCCCGCATCAGCGCCGCGCCCCTGTACCTATCCTGGCTGTGGTGTCCTGGTGCAGGGCGGCAGCCGATGTGATGCGCATAAGCGCATCGAGGCCAAGCAGCTAGATCAGCGTCGCGGTACCGCCCACGAGCGCGGCTACACCAGTGCCTGGCAGAAGGCGCGTGCGGCGTGGTTGGCCAAGCATCCTCTGTGCAAGCGCTGCGAGTCCGCCGGCCAGATCGTCGCGGCCACGGTAGTCGATCACATCATTCCCCACAGGGGCGACAAGCAGCGCTTCTGGGACAGCACCAACTGGCAGTCCCTTTGCAAGACTTGCCACGATCGCAAGACGGCCACCGAAGACAGCACCTTTGCCCGGCCCTATAGAGGCGCAGGGGAGGGGGGATCAAAAGTCTAGAGCCCCAACCGACTAGACCGAGCCTTTGCCCAGATTTTTGCGCGCGCAGGTTTCGGGGGGAGGGGGGGTAGGAGAGAACCATGGGACAGCGAGGACCGAAGCCAAAGCCTGCCGAGCTGAAGCTGCTCGAAGGCGGGCGCGGGCACCGGCCGGTGAACCTGGATCAAACGTTCAGGCCCGAGGTCGGTGTACCCGACGCGCCGCGCTGGTTGACGGCTGAGGCCAAGAAGGCCTGGAAGCGGCTGAGCGTCGAGCTGGTGTATTACAACCTTCTGAGCAAGGTAGACCGCGACGCCTTCGCGCAGCTGTGCCAGACGATCGGCCGGCTGGAGCTGATCGAGCGGGCGATCGCGGCGCGCATGGAGGCGCACGTGGGCAAGGGTGAGGACCCCGCCCAGGCGCTGCTGGACAAGACCCCCAACGGCCTGCAGGTGCAGGCTGCCATCTACCAGGTACTGAACCGCGAGCAGGCCAAGCTGTCGAGCCTGCTGGCCGAGTTTGGGCTGACGCCTGCCCAGCGCTCGCGCGTGAGCACGGCCATGCGCGCCCAGCTTAAGCTGATCGACGGCGAGGGCAACCCCACCGCACCGAGCCCAGGAGAGCCGACGGGCTTTGCAGATTTCAAATGAGCGAGACCACCTACCTCAGCCGCGCGATCGCCCACGCGCGGCGGGTGGTGGATGGCCAGGAGACCGCCGGCCGGCTGGAGCGACGCTACTGCGAACGCTTCCTGCGCGACCTGGAGCGCCAAGGGAGTGATGGCTTCCCGTACCTGTTCGATGAAGCCGCCGGCGCCCGCGCTTGCCGCTTCATCGAGCTGCTGCCGCACATCAAAGGCGAGTGGGCGAAGCCGGTCTACACCGATGGCCGCTTCCAGCACGGTCGCATCCAGCTGGGCGACTGGCAGTGCCTGGTGGTGCTGCAGATCTTCGGCTGGAAGCATGCCGTCACCGGCTTGCGGCGCTTTCGGCGCGTGTACCTCGAGGTCGCGCGCAAGAACGCCAAGTCCACCCTGGCGGCCGGCATCGCCCTCTACATGGAGGTGGCCGACAACGAACCCGGCGCCCACGTCTACAGCGCGGCGACCACAGGCGACCAGGCGCGCGAAGTCTTCGACGTCGCGCGAAACATGGCGCTGCGCCTGCCTGAGTTTCAGGCGCGCTTCGGGGTGGAGATCGGCAAGCACGACATCACCGTGCCCGAAACCGCCAGCAGCTTCAAGCCGCTGAACGCCGAGGGTTCGACGCTGGACGGCCTGAACATCCACTGCGCCATCGTCGACGAGCTGCACGCCCACAAGACGCGCGCCGTGTACGACGTGTTGGACTCGGCGACGGGTGCGCGGAGCCAGCCGCTGATCGTGATGATCACCACCGCCGGCAGCGACCGCAGCGGGATCTGCTACGAGCAGCGGGACTACACCGTCAAGGTGCTCGATGGCGTGATCCAGGACGAGACCTGGCTGGGCGTGATCTTCACGCTCGATGAGGATGACATCTGGCACGACCCGGCGGTGTGGCGCAAGGCCAATCCCAACCTGGGCGTCAGCGTCAAGATGGACGACATGGAGGCCGCCAGCCGCAAGGCCCTTGCGCAGCCCAGCGCCCAGGCCAACTTTCTGACCAAGCGCCTCAACGTGTGGGTCAACTCCGACAGCGCCTGGATGGACATGCAGGCCTGGGAGCGCTGCGCCGACCACACCCTGACGGTCGACCAGGTCAAGCACCTGCCGGTCATCAGCGGCCTGGATCTGGCCAGCAAGGTGGACGTGGCGGCCAAGATCAACGTGCACTACGACGCCGAGGCCGACCACTACTACCTGTTGCCCACCTTCTGGCTGCCCGAGCGCGCGGTGGAGCAGGGGCGCAACAGCCAGTACGACGGCTGGCGGCGCGCCGGCCACCTGCAGGTGACCGATGGCGAGGTGACCGACTACGACGAGATCGAGGACGCGATCCGTGCAGACGTCCGCACGCTGCAGATGCGCGAGATCCCGTTCGATCCCTGGCAGGCCACGCAGCTGTCCAGCCACCTGCTGGAGGAGGGCGCGCCCATGGTCGAGTACCGGCAGACGGTGCAGAACATGAGCGAGCCGATGAAGCAGCTCGAGGCCCTGGTGCTGCAGCGCAAGCTGACGCACAACGGCAACCCGATGATGACCTGGATGATCTCCAACGTGGTCTGCCACCGGGATGCCAAGGACAACATCTACCCGCGCAAAGAGCGGGACGAACACAAGATCGACGGGCCTGTCGCCGCGATCATGGCGCTGGGGCGGTGGATCGCTGGCCAGCAAGAGAGCAAGGTCATCAAACAAGGCTTCGTCGAACTGTGAACACCGCAACCGCCACCTGGAACGCCGCGCAAGCCAAGGCCGCCACGCCTGGCTCCGCGATCCTGACGGCCTGGCGCGCGCAGCGCGAGGCAGAGCGCCAGGGCCCGCAGGTCAAGAACGTGACCTACAGCGAGTCCGTGCTGGAGACCTTTGGCGCCGTGCCAGCGGCGTCCGGCATGAGCGTCACGCCCAGCACGGCCATGCGCGTGTCGGCCGTGTTTGCCTGCGTGCAGCGCATTGCGGGCGGCATCGCCAGCATCCCGGTGCAGCAGTTCGAACGCACTGATGGTGTGCGCCGGCAGGTCGAGAATGCGCCGCTCTCGTGGCTGCTGAATGAGCAGCCGACGGCGCGCTATACGGCCGCCAGCATGTGGGAGCAAAGCGTCGCCCACATGCTGCTGCGCGGTGACGGCTTCGCCTACCTGGCGCGCGACCGTGGCGGCAGCGTGCGCGAGATCATCCCCCTTCCGTGGGAGGCGGTGCAGGTCGAGCGCAAGAAGGAAGGCGACACCGATCGCCTGGTGTACTACATCAACGACATCACGCGCTGGGGTGCCGATCAAGACGACATGCTCCACTTCCCGGGCTTCGGCTTCAACGGCCTGCGCAGCATGAGCGTCATCCAGTGGGCGGCTCGCAACGCGGCTGGCACGGCCATGGCCATGGACGAGTACAGCGGCCGCTTCTTTGCGGGCGGCGCTCACCCGTCCATCGTGCTCGAGGCCACGGGCTCGATGGACGCCGAGCAAAAGGCCAGCCTGCGCGAGGCCTTTGCAGCCAAGTACAGCGGCGTGGAGAACGCGCACCGCCTGCCTCTGGTGCTGACCGAAGGCATCAAGGCGACCACACTCAGCGTGAGCGCCGAAGACGCCCAGCTGCTCGACGCCCGCAAGTTCCAGGTGGTGGACATTGCCCGCGCCTTCGGCGTGCCACCCCACCTGATTGGCGAGACCAGCGCCAGCACCAGCTGGGGCAGCGGCCTGGAAGAGCTGACGCGGTCTTTCGTCATCTTCACGCTGCAGCAGCACCTCAAGCGCATCGAGCAGGAGCTCAACCGCAAGCTGTTCCGCACGGTCAAGTACTTCGTCGAGTTCAACCGCGACGCCCTCATGGAGGCCAACAGCAAAGCCCAGAGCGAGTACTTCAAGGCGGCCCTGGGCGGTCCGGGCTCCGGGCCAGGCTGGATGGATGTCGACGAGATCCGCAGGCTCAAAAACCTGCCGCCCCGCGGTGGCAAGGCTGCCGAGCTGTACCACCCCGACAACGCAGCAGCGGCCAAGGCCAAACCCTCTCAATCTGGAGAATCCCAATGAAGAAGCTCATGCAACTGCTGCGCGACAACGCAGCCCAAGAGCGCCAGGCGCTCAACCTGGTGCGCGCCGAGTCCGAGCCCAGCGAGGCCACGCTGTACCTGTACGACGTGATCGACGCTTACTGGGGCATCAGCGCTCAGGCCGTCGCGCAGGCCATCGCCGGCCTGGGCAAGGACGTCACGCTGCATCTGCGCATCAACTCGCCGGGCGGTGATGTCTTCGAAGCCGAGGCCATGGCCACCGCCATCCGGCAGCATCCTGGCAAGACGGTGGCGCACATCGACGGCCTGGCCGCCAGCGCCGCCACGCGGGTTGCCAGTGCGGCCAGCGAGGTGGAGATCTCCGAGGGCAGCTTCTACATGATCCACAACGCGTGGACCATCACGCTGGGCGACAAGCGCGACATGACCGCTGCCGCCTCGCTGCTGGACAAGGTGGACGGCACGATCGTTGCCGACTACGCGCGCCGCACTGGCGAAACGCCGGAGCAGATCGCCGCCTGGATGAACGACGAGACCTGGTTCACCGCACAGGAAGCCGTCGACCACAAGTTCGCGGATCGCGTGGCCTCTGGCGACGACGCCCAGGCCAAGAACGCAACCCCCCGCAAGTTCAACCTCACCGCCTTCGACAAGACCCCGAAGGCGCTGCTGGAGCCGCCCAAGCCGGCTCCGGCACAGGACATTGCAGCGCAGCGCGCCCACAACGAGCGTCGCCTGCGCCTGCTGCAGGTCGCCTGACGCGCTCGCCGCATCAGCGAAGTGGCCGCCCGGAGGTTTCCGTGGCGGCTTTTTCATTTGTGCTCACCCACCCGAAAGGAACCCCATGAGCAAGAGCATCCAAGCACTGCGCGAGCGCAAGAACGACCTCGCGCGCCAAGCCAACCATCTGCTCGCCGAAAAGGGCGACCAGACCTGGACCAAGGAAGACCAGGCCAAGTACGACGGCATCATGGACGAGATGGAGCGCCTGGGCGCCCAGATCGCCGCGCACCAGCGCCTGCTCGATGCCGAGGCCGACAAGCACTTCGACGACGTGACTCGCGGCGCCAAGAAGGGCTCCAGCAACGGCGAGATCGACGCTCTGGCTGCTGTGGCGCTGTACATGCGCTTCGGCAACAACGTCAGCCCCGAGCAGGCCGTGGCCATCCGCAACGCCATGAGCACCACCACCCCGGCTGAGGGCGGCTTCACCGTTCCCACTGAGGTCGCCACCATGGTGGTCGATGCGCTCAAGGCCTTTGGCGGGATGCGCGACGTGGCCGAGCTGATCCCCACCGAGAACGGCGTGAGCATCAGCTACCCCACCAGCGACGGCACGGCGGAAGAGGGTGAAATCGTTGCGGAAAACGCTGGCGCCAACTTGGGTGAAATCACCTTCGGTAGCGCAGCGCTGAACCCCTTCAAGTACAGTTCCCGTCGCATCGCGCTCCCCCTGGAACTCATCCAGGACAGCGCCATCGACGTGGTGCAGTTCGTGATCAACCGCTTGACCACCCGTCTGGGCCGTATCACGAATCGCCACTTCACCGTCGGCACCGGCACTGGCCAGCCTTTCGGTGTCATGACTCGCGCAACGTCCGGCAAGGTCGGCACGACCGGTCAGACCGCCACCGTTAGCTATGACGATCTGGTGGATCTGGAGCACTCCGTCAACAGCGCGTACCGTCGCGGCGCGCGCTTCATGATGGCTGACACTTCGGTGCGTGTGGTTCGCAAGATCAAGGACACCGCTGGCCGCCCGATCTTTACCCCCAGCTACGACGCTGGCGGCACGGCTGGTGCCATGGATCTGCTCCTTGGCCGGCCGCTCGTGGTGAACGACGACGTCGCCGCCATGGCCGCAAACGCGCGCTCCATCGGCTTCGGCGACTTCAGCCAGTACAAGATCCGCGACGTTCGCAACAGCTTCATCGTGCGCCGCTTCGATGACTCGGCCTTCGCCCTGAACGGCCAGGTCGGCTTCTGCGGCTGGCAGCGCTGCGGTGGCAACCTGATGGACACCGCGTCCGTCAAGTTCTACCAGAACAGCGCCACCTGATCCCCCAGATCAGCCCGCCCCCGGCGCCCGCCTGCAACGGTAGGCGCCGGGTTCTATCCCATCACCGAGAGAACCCATGAACACCAGACTGATTGCGCTGGCTGCCATCGCAGCTGGCACGGTGGCCGCCATTTCCGCCGATATCCCCGAAGGCAGCACCTTCGAGGTGCCTGCCGACCAGGCCGAGAAGCTGCTCACCGACAAGCTGGCCAAACTGGCCGACGAGCCCCTGAGCCAGACCCCGGCACCCAAGGTCAAGACCACCCGGGTGCGGGTCCTGGTCAAGTGCCAGTACGGCGAGCCCAACGACGTGGCCGACATCCCGGCCACCGAGCTCAAGCAAGCCAAGGCAGACGGCGCCGTGGATGACGACAAGGCCGCCATCGCCTACGCCCTCAGCCTCAAGACCGGCGACGCCTGATCGCCAGCTGCTTCGTGAAAAGCCCTCGCGCATCGCTGCCCGAGGGCTTTTTGCCAAGCACCTCAACCCAACCCGGAGAACCCCATGCAACGCCTGTTCAATCGCGCTCTGCTCACCATCACCCTGGCCGTCGCTGCCCTGGTGTCCTCGCTGTCTGCCCACGCGCAGAACATGAGCGACTTCCTGGAGAACCGGCTCATTGACCACGTCTTCCGTGGCCAGGCCTACACCGCGCCCACCACCATCTTCTTCGCGCTGTTCACCAGCGCGTGCAGTGACGCTGCGGGCGGTACCGAGGTGTCGGGCGGCAGCTACGCGCGTGCCTCGCTGGCGGCCAGCCTGGCCAACTGGGCCGGCACGCAGAGCGCGGGCAGCACCGTGGCCAGCTCGGGCACCAGCGGCACCACCAGCAACAACGGTGTGGTCACCTTCGCCACGCCCTCGGCGGGGTGGGGCACCGTCACGCACATGGGTATCTATGACGCATCCACGGCAGGCAACCTGCTCATCTGCCGCGCCCTCACCGTGAGCAAGACCATCAACAGCGGCGACACGGTCACCTTCCCTGCCGCCTCGTTCAGCTTCCAGATCGACAACTGATTTCTCTGCGCGCCGGAGCAGGCCATGACCATCACCACCCGTGACCAGCTGATCGACGCGCTGGGCAACAACTCTAGCCGAGTCGTCTGGGACAAGGCAAACATCGCCAACGCGGCGGCGGGTCAACTGTTCTCGCTCTGGCGCGCTACTGGCACTCCGGCGCAAGGCGCGATCCCCGGCGCCGCGGCGCTCGCCACCCGCGCGCTCACCGGAGCTATGGGTTTTGCCAATCAGACGGCGCCTGCAACCAGTTACTACGCTTGGCAAACCATTGCGGCGGGCAACCCTGCAACGTCTGTCGAGATCCACGACCGCCTCGCCCACATGGCGGGTCTCAGCGGCACACTGACCACCGCCCAAACCGTGGGCGCTGACCTTCTCACTCTCAGTCTCCCAGCTGATCGGCGCGGCGATGCCAACTACTCAGATGTTCAGTGGTGGCTGGAGTGGTACACCGACACCGGCGCCACGGCAGCGAACGCGACGGTCAACGTCACCTATGACGACGCCAGCACCGGCAACCTCGCAGCCATCGCGGTGGGTGGCACGGTGCGTGCCGGCCGGATGATCCCGTTGGTGCCGGCCGTGGCTGGCCGATTCATCCGGGGCGTGAACAACGTCACCTTGTCGGCCAGCACGGGCGCGGCCGGCAGCTTCGGCGTGACGGCCACCCGACCTCGCACCGCCGTCAACGCCAACATCGCCAACAAGTACGAGCAGTTCGACTGGGCGCAGCTCGGCCTGCCCGAGATCCCCAACGACTCCTGCCTCATGATGATCATGCTCTGCAGCACCACCAGCACGGGCACCGTGCGCGGCCAGGGCAAGATCGCCCACGGGTAAGCGGCCATGACCATCCCGTTCGCGCAGACCGATCTGCCGGTCGGCCTGCGTGGCGGATCGGACGTGTGGGATCAGCCCCAGGCCTCCGTCGTGCTCGATGCCGACTGGTTCGTCAGCGGCTCCACCAGCCAGACGCTGGCCGCCGCCGCCACCGCCCAGGCCACGGCCAGTGCGTCGCTGCAGCGTGCCGCCAACCTGGCCGCAGCTGCAGCCGCTCGGTCCACCGCCAGCGCAGACCTGAGCACTGGCGCCTTGAACACCCTGGCGGCTGCGGCCGCCGCCCAGGCCAGCGCCACGGCCAGCCTTGCCAAGGGCACGCCCCTGGCCGCCGCTGCTGTGGGCGTGTCCAGCGCCTCGGCCAGCCTGGCGCGCGGCGTGCCGCTGGGCGCCGTCGCCTCGGCGGTGGCCACGGCGGGTGCGCAGCTCTCGGTGGGCGTCAGCCTCAGCGCTGCAGCCGTGGCGCAGGCCCTGGCCAGTGCCAGCGTGGCGCTGGGCAAGCCCCTGGGGGCCGCTGCCACGGGGCAGGCCAGCGCCGCGGCTGACCTTTCTGTCACCAGCGGGGCCAGCCTGGCCGCCGCCGCGCAAGCCCAGTCGACCGCCAGCGCCGTGCTTGCCGTCACCGTGCCGCTGGGCGCCGCAGCGCGGGGCACCGCCCTGGCCGGCGCCAGCCTGCAGATCCGCGTGCCCCTGGGCGCCGCAGCCCTGGCCCAGGCCAGCGCGGGCGCCGTGCTCAGCCTGGCCGTGAGCCTGAGCGCACAGGCCCAGGCGCAGGCCCTGGCCAGCGCCGACCTGGTGGCGGGCAGCGCCACCGTCACCCTCGAGGCCAATGGCCAGGCGGTGGCCACCGTGCAGGCCGACCTCACCGTCGTGCGGGCATGGATGCCGCTGGCCGGCCCGCGCCGGCCCGGGGTGGCGCTGGCCGCCCCGTCGGTGCGCGAGCCGCGCGACACCCCGGCGCGCCCCCTGGCCGTGGCGCCGCCGGGCCGGCTGCCCCAGCGCCAGGGCCTGAACCGTAGCGCACGCGTGCAGACGCGTGCACGCCGCTGACACCCTGCTTGATCGAGATCGCCCCACCAAGGAACCCCGGACCATGGGCCACAAAGTCATCACGCCGCCCAGCATGGCGGCCCTCATACCCATTGCCGAGCTGCTGCGGCACCTCAAAGACGAGGCCGCGGACGCCAACCGCCAGCTCGAGGTGCAGGGCTTCCTGGCCGCTGCCCATGCCCACGCGCAGCATTTCTGCGGCAAGAGCTTCGGCGACCAGACGCTGGAGCTGGCCCTGGACGCCTTCCCCGAGGGCGGCATCCTGCTGCCCATGCTGCCGGTGGTGGGCATCGCCAGCGTCAAGTACCTGGACGAGGCCGGCGCCGAGCAAACCCTCTCGGCGTCGCTTTACAGCCTGGACACCTACAGCACCCAGGATCACTGGCTCCTGCCCGCCTTCGGGTCTGAGTGGCCCGCCACCATCGACAGCCCCAACGCCGTCAAGGTGCGCTACACCACCGGCGGGGCGCTGCCCGCGGCCGTGCGCAATGCGCTGCTGCTGCATGTGGCCGCGCTCGACATGAACCGCGAAGACGCCGAACCCCCGGCCGCTGTGGCCGCGCTGCTCAACACGGAGAAGGTATGGGCGCTCTAGACCTGGGCAAGATGGACCGGCAGATCCAGCTGCAGCAGCAGGGCGGCAGCCGCTCCCCGCTGGGCGACGAGATCAAGGCCTGGACCACGCTGGCCAATGTGTGGGCCGAGGTCATCCCCATGAGTGGCCGCCAGTTCATGAACGCCACGCTCGAGCAGCCCCTCAGCGCCAAGAGCGTGCGCTTTCGGGTGCGGTATGTCGCCGCCGCCCGCAACGACAACAAGCTGCGGGTGCTGTACGACGGCCAGACCTACGACGTCAAGCACGTCGCCGAGCTGGGCCGCCGCGAGGGACTGGAGATCGTGGCCGAAGCCATGGGCGCGTCATGAGCAACTACCGCTACGTCAACGGCGCGCAAGAGGTGCAGGCCGAGCTGCTGGCCTACCCGCCCAAGGTGGAGCAGCGCGTTGTGCGCGCGGCGCTGGCTGCCGGCGCCCGTGTGGTGCGCGATTCCGCAAAAGCCGAAGCGCCTGTGCGCAGCGGCAAGCTGCGCGGCAGCATCCGCGTGAGCACCAAGGCGCGCAAAGGCCAGGTCACCGCCGGTGTGCGGGTGGGCAACCTCAAGACCGGCGTGTTCTACGCCCATATGGTGCTGGGTGGCACGCAGCCGCACAGCATCGTGCCGCGCCGTGGCAAGGGCCTGCGCGTGGGCAATGTCCCCCGCCGCCGTGCAGACCACCCGGGCGCCAAGCCCAACGACTTCATGGGCCGCGCCAAGGGCTCCATCGGCCGCGCGCTCGACGTCATTGTGGAGCGCGCCCGCACCCTCATCGACAAGCTCAACGTGGAGATCAAGTCCTCATGAAGGCCGAGATCATCGTGAAGACCCGCCTGGGTGCGGTCAGCGGCGTCACCGCCCTGGTGAGCGACCGGGTCTACCCCGGCGCCTTGCCGCAAGACGCCGTGCTGCCGGCCATCGTGTTCAAGCGCATCAGCTCGCGGCGGCTCAAGGGCGCGCACAGCAACCCCGGCATCGTCTACGCCACCCTGCAGGTCATTTGCGTGGGCGCCAAAGACGCCCCGCAAGACGATGTGCTGGCCCTGGCCGAGCAGGTGCGCCTGGCGCTGGACCGCTACGGAAACATCGTCAACGGCGTGCTGGTGGGCGGTGTGCTGCTCTACGACATCCAGCTCGGCAGCGAGGCCGCCGAGTACGACGAAGCCCTCGACGCGCACGTCCACAGCGCCGACTACACCGTGAACCACAAAGAGTGATTCAGACCCTGTTCCACCCCCTGACGCCCCCTTTTATCTCTGGAGAACCCCATGAGCCACCTGCTTACCGCCCAGCGCGCCATCCTGGCCAAGGCTGAAGTCACCTACAACACCGACTCCCTGCCCACCGGCGCCGCCAACTACATCGAGACCTACGACCCCAGCTTCCCGGCCTACGAGTCTGCCAAGGCCGAGCGCATGCCCGTGCGGCCCACGCTGGGCCCCATCAGCACCGTGGTGGGCGACGGCCCCTACAAGCTCGACTTCACCACCCACCTGCAGGGCTCCGGCACGGCGGGCACCGCCCCGGCCATGGGCCCGCTGCTGCGCGCCTGCGGCCTGGTGGAAACCGTCAGCGCCGGCGTGGACGTCACCTACACCGCCGACGAAACCCCCGACGACTCCGTCACCATCTACGACAACATCGATGGCGTGCTGCACGAAGGCAACGGCTGCCGGGGCAACGTGGCGCTGGAGTTCGCGCACGACGAGATCCCGGCCGCCAAGTACACCTTCACCGGCAACCGCGTGAACCCGCTGGACGTGGCGCTGCCTGCGGTCACCGTCACCGCCTGGCGCGCGCCCGTGCACATGAACCGGGCCAACACCACGTTCAGCCTGCACTCTTCCACGCCCGTGCTGCACAAGCTCAGCCTGGACCTGGGCAACGAAGTGGTCTGGAAGAACGCTGTCAACAGCTCCCAGCAGGCCCGCATCACCAACCGCAAGATCACCGGCTCGCTCACCATCGAGGCCGCGCTGCTGGCCACGCGCGACTGGTTTGCCATCGCCCGCGCCGGCACCCTGGCCGCCATGCAGCTGGTGCACGGCACCGCCGCCGGCTCCCGCGTGCAGATCGACGCCACTGAGGTGCAGCTGCTCGACCCCAAGGTCGAAGACGCCGACGGCATCCAGGTCATCACCATGAACTTCCTCATCGTCAACGGCTTCGGCCTTAAGTTCCTGTAAGCCCATGTTCATCCTTGCAGAGCAGGCCACCGTGCTGTGGCCCATCAAGTACAGCACCCCCAAAGACGGCGGCGGCTTCGATCAGCACGAGTTCAAGGGGCGCTTCAAGCTGCCCAGCCAGCCCGATGTGGATGCGCTCTTTGGGCGCCTCACCGCCGCCGCGCGCGGCGAGCTGGGCAGCGAAGCCGGGGCGCTGGACCAGGAGATCGTCGAGAAGTACTTCGACGGCTGGCCTGAGCAAGAGATCCGCAACGCCCAGGGCGAGCCCGTGGTGTGCAACGCCCTCAGCCGCAAGATGCTGCTCGAGCTGCCGGGCATGCGCGTGGCCATCGTGCGGGCCTTCATGCAGACCCTCAACGGGGGCGCCGAAGCAAAAAACTAGAAGCCGCTGCCGAGTACTGGCTCAGCGCCCCCGGCAGCGGCGAGCTCAGCGCGGCCGACGACCAGAAGGCCTTCGGCCTCACCCCCGAGCAACTGGCCACCCTGCGTGCCCGACCTGCAGATCAGCCCCAGGTGTTCGAGGTGCTGCCCGCCAACTGGCTGGCGGTACAGATCTTCCTGGACTGCGCGGGCCAGTGGAACCGCAACGCCAACGGCACCCCCGAGGCGATCAACCGCACCCAGCTGCAAAGCAGCATCGCCCTCTGGCCTGTGCCGCGCAAGCAGCAGCCCGACACCTTTCGCCGCGTCCGCGTCATGGAGGCGGTGGCGGCACGAGTTTTCAGAAAGCGCGCGGAGCAGTCAGCCGCCCGCACGCGCAACCGAAAGTAAGCCATGAGCCTGACCATCAGCATCGACTTTGCCGCCAGCATCGCCCGGCTGGAAGAGCAGAGCAAGAAGGCTGCCACGGCCGTGCAGCAGATGGCAGAGCAGGTCGACGGTGCGGCCTCGTTCGCGCGCGAGGCGCTGCTGGGCCTGGCTGGCGCCGTCAGCGTGGCCGGCTTCGCCGCCGCCACGCGCGAAGCCATCAACTACGCCGACAGCCTGAACGACCTGGCCGTGCGCACCGGCACCACGGTGGAGATGCTGGCAGGCCTGCGCCTGGCGGCCCAGCTGTCGGACACCAGCATGGAGTCCCTGGCCACCGGTGCGCGCAAGCTGGCCACCGGCCTGGTGGAAAACCGGGAGGCCTTCCAGTCGCTCGGCATCAACACGAAAAGCCAGACCGAGGCCCTCATCCAGCTGGGCGACGTCTTTGCGGGCATGCCAGATCCCGTGCAGCGCAGCGCGCTGGCGGTCAGGGTGTTCGGCAAGTCCGGCGAGGATCTCATCCCCCTGCTGATGAACGGCAGCGAGGGCATCCGCTCGATGGTGCAGCAAGGCCAGGAGCTGGCCGGCGTGACCACGCAGATGGCGGCGCGGGCTGCGGTGTTCAACGACAACATGGACATCCTGCGGCTCAAGAGCCAAGGCGTCTTCTTGACCATCGGCGATCAGCTGCTGCCCGTGCTCAATGAGACGGTGACCGCCCTCAACGGGGTAAACACTGAGGGTGGTGTCACGGAAACGGTCGGCAATGGTATTGCGGTGGTTTTCGAGACCATCGTGGTCCTGGGTGCTGAGGTCGCCTACATGTTCAACGCGGTGGGCCGTGAGATCGGGGGCATGGCTGCCCAGGTCACGGCCCTGGCCAGCGGTGACTGGGAGGGCTTCAAGGCCATCGGCCGCGAGATGAAGGCCGACGCAGAATCTGCGCGGCAGGGCATTGACGAATTCACGAAGAAGGTTCTTACGGCGCGTGAGCGCGCGAAGGAAGAGGCCAAGAAAGCCGAGGGAGGGGCTAACAAAGGCAGCACCGACAACCGGGGCGCCCAGCTGCTGCAAAGCCTCTCCGGCGCCAGCGACGAGTTCGCCAAGATGCGCCAGAAAGACATCGACGGCTGGGTCCGGTACGCCGACGCCGTGCTGGCCGAGAGCGAGGCCATCGAGGCCATGCAGCGTGACCGCCTCATCAAGGACAACGAGGCCGCCGCCGCCAGTGAGCTGGCCTGGCAGCAGGGCGTGGCCCAGCGCCTGGCGGCCCTGCAGACGGCCGCCTTGAGCGAGGTCGAGATCGAACGCGGCAAGCTCACCGCCATCCAGAACGACCTGCAGTTCGCTCGCGATATGGGCATCCTGTCGGAGGCAGACCATCACAAGCTGCTCGAAGACGCCCAGCTCCAGCACCAAGCACGCATGGGCAACATCATGGCCCAGGGCCAGATCTGGCACCAGAACATCTCCAAGAAAAGCTGGGACGGGCAGGTCAAGGGTTACGCGGGCATGTTCAGGGAGCTGACCAATACCGCCGCCACATCCAATAAGGCCATGTTCGAGATCAACAAGATCGCGGGCATCTCCGAGGCGGTGATTAACACCTACCGCTCTGCGACTGGCGCTTACGCGGCTTTGGCGCCCATCCCCATCGTCGGCCCCGCACTGGGTGCGGCAGCGGCGGGCGTTGCCATCGCTGCAGGTCTTGCGAATGTCAACGCGATTCGATCGGCGCAGTTTGGCAGCAGCACCAGCGCGCCCAGCATTGCCGGTGGCAATGCCATCCCGGTCTTCAACGCTGGGGGGACGTCGATGCAGAGCACGCCGGTGCCGGAGCAGACCAGGCCGCGCCAGCAAATGGACCTGACGCTGGTCGGCGATGCTTTTACATACGACACCGTGGCGACCGTGCTGATTCCAAGGATCAACGAGGCCGCCGAGAACGGGGTCGATATTGTCGTGCGCAGGGGCTAGGCAATGAACGTTCATGTCGACATGGCGCCCATGCTTGCCGCCGTGGAGCGCCTGCTCTGCGGCGGCGATGCGCTTGAGGCGGAGCTCAGCCAGCAGGTCAGGCAAGAGATCGACGCCGTGGTCCACGTGGCCCAGCTCGACGCCCGCGCCCCGCACGAGTTCTACGCTCAGTTCGGCGCCAATGTTTTTGTCCTGCTGGCACAGCGCGTTTACTCCGAAAAAATCGCCGCTGACCTGCTTCGGCGCATCAAACCTGATTGACCCATGGCCAAGCCGCACATCTTCTACGACAACCGCCTGGGCGACGCCGCCGTGGTGGCCAGCAGCACGGCCAGCGGCTTTGCTGCCAGCAACGTGGCCGACTGGCGGCCCTACACATGGTGGCGCCCAACGGCGCTGCCCGCCACCCTCACGGTGGATTGCGGCAGCGCCCGCGCGGCCGACTATGCGCTGGTGCATGGCCACACGCTGTTCAGCGCAGGTTGCACGCTGGAGGTGCGCGGCAGCACCGACAACTTTGGCGCCAGCAATGTGCTGGTGGCCAGCCTCACGCCCACCAGCGACGAGCCGCAGCTCCTGCTGTTCAACAGCGCCAGCTTTCGCTACTGGCGGCTGCGCATCACGGGCGCGGCCACCATGCCCGCGCTGGCCATTGCGGCCATTGGCGCGCGGCTGGAGCTGCCTGAGTGGCTGGGCCAGCCGTTTGACCCCCTGGGCCGTCAGATCATGGGGCAGAGCAACCGCAACGAGCGCGGGCAGCCCCTGGGCCGCGTGGTGCAGTTTGAGAGCTGGAAAGAGCAGATCAAGCTCGAGCGCGTGACCTGGGCCTGGGTGCGCAATGTCTGGCTGCCGGCCTGGCGCGCTCACCTGCGCAGCTCGCCCTTTGTGCTGGGCTGGGAGGTGGACTTGTACCCCACCGATCTCAAGCTCGTCGTCGCCGGCGACAAGTTCGACACGCCGCACTACAGCGGCAGCACCTGCGACCTGACGTTTGACGTCGAGGCCGTCGTGACCTGACCTGGACTTCACCATGACCGCCCGCATCACAGCCCAGCAACGCCACGAGCGCACCTTCATGATGGTGCTCGAGGTCGACGTGGACCGCTGCACCAACACCTACGGGGTGCTGCCCTGCACCGCCTCGGGCGGGGTGGGCAACGAGTGCTACAACACCTACGCCACCTGCCAGGCCAAGGCCACCTTTGTGCGCGGCACGGTCACGCAGAAATTCTGCAGCCGCGGCCAGGTGGTGCCAGCCGAGACGGTGCGCCCCTATGTGTCGGGCAGCGCGGCTGTCACCCCCACCGAGATCGTCCCCGGCAAGGGCCTGGCCATGCGCAGCCAGACGCAGATCAAGCTGCTCGACGAGCCCTGCCCAGACCACCTGGAAGACCGCTACAGCGCCACCCGCGTCACGCCCGCCACCGGCACCTTCTGGAGCCGCTTCCTCGCGCGCAACCCCAACCTGGTGGGCCGGCCCGCCCGCGTGCGCCGGGGCTATGTGGTGAGCCCGTGGGACTGGGCCACCTTCCAGACCGAGCTGTTTGTGGTGGACGCCGTGCGCGGCCCCGAGGCCGATGGCTCGGTCACCCTGGTGCTGAGCGACCCGCTCAAGATTGCCGATCGCAACGTGGTGCCCGCCGCCACCGACGGCGCGCTGGTGGCCGCGCTGCCCGCCGTGGCCAATGCCGGCACCGCGCAGGCCGGTGGCGCCAGCACCATCACCCTGGCCACCGCGGCCAGCGCTGCAGACAGCGCCTACAACGGCTTCGAGGTGCTCATCACCAGCGGCGTGGGCAGTGGCCAGCGCCGGGTGGTAAGCAGCTACGTGGGCGCCACCCGCGTGGCCACGGTCAGCGTGGCCTGGGCCGTGCAGCCCACCAACGCCAGCACCTACGAGGTGGTGCCCCTGAACCTGAACGTGGGCACCGGCAAGGGCGCGCAGTACCCCAACCCCGCAACCAGCGGCAAGCCCGAGTACGTGCGCATCAAGGACGAGGTGATCCGCTACACGGCCAAGAGCGGCGACGTGCTGAGCTGGACCGACGGCACCTTCCGCGGCCAGTGGGGCACCACCCGCTCTGACCTGGCCGCTGGCGACGCCGTGCAGCTGTGCCGCGCCTGGGTGGCCAAGCGCCCCTGGGAGGTGCTGCGAGACCTGCACACCGAAGCCGGCCTGGCCAGCACCTTTCTGGACCTGACCGGCTGGCAGGCGCAAGACACCGACTGGCTCAACGGCGCCGAGATCACCGCCATCCTCACCGAGCCCGAGAAAGCCAGCGAGCTGATTGCCGAGTTTCTGCAAGACATTGGCGCCATTGAGTGGTGGGACCCGGTGGCCCAGAAAGCCGAGATGCTGGTCAACCAGCCGCTGCAGGGCGGCGGCGTGACGGCGCTGGGCCTCGACCAGCTGGTGGAAGGCAGCGTGCGCGTGGAGCGGCAAGACGCCGAGCGCATCACCCAGGCGGCCATGTACTACGGCCTGCGCAGCGCCACGGCAGAGGCCGACCAGACCAAGAACTACGCCTCAGCTGCGGTGAACATCGACCTGGATGCCCAGAGCGCCAACGAGTACGGCGACACCCGCCCCAGCGTGGCCAAGAGCCGCTGGCTCAGCGCGGCCAATGCCACCTTTGTGCGCACGGCCGTGGCCCGCCGCGTGGCACGCCTGCGCGACGCGCCCTACAAGCAGACCTTCCGCCTGGACCCGCGCAACGAGGTGCCCCTGGGCAACCTGGTCACCCTCACGCACAACCAGCTCACCGACGCACGCGGCGCCCCGCGCGCCCTGCGCTGCCGCGTGGTGCGCATGGCCGACAAGGGCACCCACCTGGAGGGCACGGCGCTCACCATCGGCTACGGCGGCCAGCGCTACGGGCTGATCGCCCCCAACGGCCTGCCCAACTACGGCAGCGCCAGCCAGGCCGACCGGGAGATCTACGCCTGGGTGAGCAACAACAGCGGGCTGATGGGCAACGGAGACCCGGGCTACAGGATTGTTTGAGAAAGACCATGAACACACCACAAGACCAAGACAACACCCTGCGCGATACCTCAGCCCTGCAGCCCGAGGCCGCCGAGCAGGTGGTCGTGCCGGCCAGCGCGCTGGTGCACTGCCCGCTGGTGGGCTTCAAGCTGCGGCAGGTGGCCAAGTGCCTGGAGTGCGAGCACATGCAGGGCAGGGCGCTGGTAGACCGCTTCCCCGGCGCCGTGCAGCTGGCCTTTGCCCAGCGCTACACCGTGCCCTGCACCGCGCGACCCACCCTGCGTGAGATCAAGGAGACCGAGTAATGCCCGCCATCAGTAAAGCCTGGGTCGCCATTGCCGACACGGCGGTGGACCCCGACAGCCCGCTGGACACAGCGCTGCTCACCGGTATGCGCGACAACCTGGTGCACCTGCGTGAGTGGCTGGGGGCGGCCTACACCGCCGGGGCCGTGACGGACCACAACCACGACGGCGTGAACAGCGCGCTGGTGCAGATCGGCCCCAACGGCATCCGCAATGGCAGCTTTGAGAGCGACGCCGATGGCTGGACCATCACCACCTACACGGGCGGCAGCCAGGCCATCAACACCACGCAGGAGATGGACGGCGCCAAGTGCCTGGCGCTCACCAGCACCAGCACGGTGAACGGCGGCGGCGTGGCCACCAGCAACGAGTACCGCACCGTTACGGGCGGCGAGAAGGTGGGCTTCAAGCTGGCCTACAAGGCCAGCGTGGCCAACGTGAGCAGCCGCGCCCGCGTGATCTGGTACAGCGACGCGCTGGCCCAGATCAGCACCACAGACCTTTACACCACCACCAACACGCCCACGGCTAACACGGTGCTGGCCACCGTGGCCACCGCGCCCACCAACGCGCGCTTCTACCGCGTGGAGCTGACAGGCGGCATCCCCGGCAGCGGCACTGCCACAGGTACGGTGTTTTTTGACGGTGTGAATGCCGGGGACTCTGCAGCGAGCGGGGCGACTTGTACCTATGAGGGCACGCTGGTGGAGACGGCTGGCATTCAAGTGGTCAGTAACCAGGTCCCGGGGACGGCCGATCTCGGATCGAACAGAGTGGCGACCGGCATTAGAACCGCAGGCACTTGCGGCGACAGGTTTTTGTATTTGCGCGGCTACAACATCAGGAACATCTGACAATGAGCTATTTCACCCACGATCAGATGGCCCGCGCCATCAAGTACCTGCACCCCACCTGGGAACATGGCAAAGACTTCTTGGTGCTGATGGGCATCAACACTGACGGCACGCCAGCCAGCGACGCATGGATCGATCGCTGGCCTGCGGATGTACCGGTGCCTACCCTGCAGGCCCTGAAGGACGCCTACGCCGCCGCGCTGCTGGAGCCCACGCCGCCGGCGCCCCTGGCCACCAGCTGCACGCCGCTGCAGTTTATTGACCGGTTCACCGAGGCCGAGCAGCTGGCCGTGGTGTCGGCCACGCTGGCGGTGCCGCAGGTGAAGCTGTGGTACGACAAGCTGATCGCCGCCACCGAGGTGGTGTTTGCAGATCCGCGCGTGGCCGCCGGGCTGGACGCGCTGGTGGCTGCTGGCCTGCTGACGCAAGCGCGCAGCGAGGCCATCTTGCCGCTGAACGTGCGCTCTTCGGGGGTGCCTTCGCTGTGATGACCGCCACCCCCAGGCACAGCTTCACCTATGCCGGCGCGGTGCACGACGTGTACCACTGCGCCGCGCACGAGGGGCTGCCACGCCACGAGCACAACTACCCCCACGCAACCATCTGCCACGCGGGGCGCTGCGCCATCCGCAAAGAGGGCGTCTACAAGGAAATCACCAAGGCCGACGGCCCGATCAACCT
>JBKCUM010000101.1:0-31407 GCA_046318395.1 Rubrivivax sp. | reverse complement strand
CGTCTCGGCCATGCCCGACCAGCCCGAGGTGCACCTGCGCCCGAACAAGCTGGTGACGTACAAGGTGGTGGCCATGATCATGGCCAGCGCCCAACGTCTGGGTGTCACCAAGATCGGCATCGTTGGCAACGAGCAGTTCCTTTGAACTGAACTCGTACCCAAACAGCCCTGCAGCCGGCCCCCGGTTGCAGGGCTTTTTCAAGTTTGAAGTACCCTGCGCCGGGGCCTGACGCCCGTGGCTCCACCCCCAGCGCACCACTGCACCACTGCACCCACTGAGCACCATGAAGATGCCGCGCGCTTCCACCCTGCTGATCACCCTGCTGGCCGCTGGCTGGCTGACCGTCGCCCAGGCCCAGGGCCTGCGCCCCGAAGTCGGCAAACCCCTGCAGCAGGCCGGTGAACTGCTGAAGGCCAACAAGGCCAAGGAGGCCCTGGCCAAGGTGAAAGAAGCCGACGCCGTGGCCAACAAGACGCCGGCCGAACAGCTGACCATCGACCGCATGAAGGCCGCCGCCGCCCAGCGCGCCAACGACCTGCCCACCGCCATCGCCGCGCTGGAAGGCGTGGCCGGCAAGGTGAGCGGTGCAGAACTGGGCCAGGTGGCCGAACAGCTGGCCGCCGCCTATGCGCAACAGCGCAACAACGGCAAGGCCACCGAGTGGATGAACAAGGCCATGGCCGCCGGCAACAACAGCGCCACGCTGAAGCAACTGCAAAGCTACCTGCAGTCGGCCAGCGGTGACTACGCCGCCATCGCCAAGGACGCCGCCGCCGCCGTGGCCGCCGCCGAAAGCGCCGGCCAGCGCCCCGCCGAGAACGACCTGCTGCGCCTGGCCGACGCCCAGCAGCGCACCAACAACAACAACGGTTATGTGGCCACGTTGGAGAAGCTGCTGAGCTTCTACCCGAAGAAGGACTACTGGAACGCCTACCTGGGCCGCCTGCCGCGCAAGACCGGCTTCGGTGACCGTTTTGCACTGGACGTGATGCGCCTGCGGCTGGCCAGCGGCACGCTGGCCAAGACCGAAGACTTCATGGAAATGGCCCAGCTGTCCATGCAAGCCGGCCTGCCGGCTGAAGCCAAGCGCATCGCCGAACAGGGCTTCAAGGCCGGCGTCATGGGCACGGGCGCCGAAGCCGCGCGCCACCAGCGCCTGCGCGACCTGGCCACCAAGCAAGAGACCGAACAGAAGGCCAACATCGCCGCCCAGGAAACCGCCGCCCTGGCCGAGAAGACCGGTGACGACTTGGTGAAGGTGGGCTACGCCTACGTGTCGCTGGGCGAGGTGGACAAAGGCATCGAGCTCATCAACAAGGGCATCGCCAAGGGCGGTCTGAAGCGCCCCGAGGACGCCAAGCTGCGCCTGGGCATGGCCCAGCTGCAGTCCGGCAAGGGCAAGTCCGCCGCCAGCGCCACGCTGCGCAGCGTGAAGGGCACGGACGGCGTGGCCGACATCGCCCGCTTGTGGCTGGTCGTCGGCAACTGAAGCAGTCTGCACGGCCATGGCGCGCCCAGGGTCACCGCTGAACCCTGAAGCGCGCCCCGTGCCCACCGCCGAAGCCGCGGGGCGGCCCTCTCAGGACCACCCCGCCAGCCCACCCAGCCCCCCCCCCGGGGCCGACCTGGAAACCCGGGCCCGCCCCGACGACCACCTGGCCTTGCGCCTGTGGTTGCGTCTGCTGGCCTGCACCAACCGCATCGAGACCCCGCTGCGCACCCGGCTGCGCACGCAGTTCGAGGGCTCGCTGCCGCGCTTCGACCTGATGGCGCAGCTGGACCGCCACCCCCAGGGCCTGAAGATGCGCGAGCTGTCGCGCCGGCTGATGGTGACGGGCGGCAACGTGACCGGCCTGACCGACCGCCTGGTGGCCGAAGGCCTGGTGGAGCGCCTGGCCGACCCGCAAGACCGCCGCGCCACCACGGTGCGGCTGACGCCCGAAGGCCGCCGCCAGTTCCAGACCATGGCCCAGGCCCATGAAGGCTGGGTGGTGGAGCTGATGGGCGGCCTGCGCCCGGCCCAACAGCAACAGCTGTTCGACCTGCTGGGCCAGCTGAAACACAGCCTGGCCGAACCCGAAGCCGACTGAAGGCGCTGCCCGCCCGGCCTGCCGGGTGCCTGGGGGTCAGGCGGCCAGCAAGTCCTTGCCGATGATCAGGCGCTGCACCTCGGTGGCGCCTTCGTAGATGCGCAGCGCGCGGATCTCGCGGTACAGGCTTTCCACCACCTGCCCCACCTGCACGCCCAGGCCGCCATGCAGTTGCAGCGCGCGGTCGATCACCTTCTGCGCGTTTTCCGTGGCCACCATCTTGGCCATCGCGGCTTCGCGCGAGGTGCGGCGGTTCTGCGTGTCGCGCAGCCAGGCGGCGCGGTAGGTCAGCAGCGCGCCAGCGTCCACGTCGGCGGCCATGTCGCCCAGCGTGGCCTGGGTGAGCTGCAGATCGGCGAGCACGCCGCCGAACATGGCCCGGCGCTGGCTGTGGGCCAGGGCCTCGTCCAGCGCACGGCGCGCAAAACCCAGGGCGGCGGCGGCCACCGACGCGCGGAAGATGTCCAGCGTGCGCATGGCCAGCTTGAACCCTTCACCGGCGGCCCCCAGCAGATGGTGCTTGGGCACGCGGCAATCGGTGAAGCGCAGGCGTGCCAAGGGGTGCGGCGCCATCACCTGCAGGCGCTCCACCACCTCGAAGCCCGGCGTGCCGGCCAGCACCACGAAAGCACTGATGCCGCGTGTGCCGCGCGCGCCCGGGCCGGCCCCTTCGCTGCGCGCGAACACGCAGTAGACGTCGGCGATGCCGCCGTTGCTGATCCAGGTTTTTTCGCCGTTCAGCACCCAGGCGTCGCCGTCGTCGCGGGCGGTACAGGCCATGGCGGCCACGTCGGAACCGGCCTCGGGTTCCGACAAGGCAAAAGCGCTGATCCACTCACCGCGTGCCACTTTGGGCAACACGGCGGCCTGCACTTCCGGCGAGCCGGCCAGCGTGATGGGCCCACTGCCCAGGCCCTGCATCGCGAAGGCGAAATCGGCCAGGCCGTCGTGGCGCGCCAGGGTCTCGCGGCACACCACCAAGGCGCGAGAGTCCAGCGCGGCCGCAGGCGCACCGCCCAGGCCTTCAGCGCCGGAGAAAGCCGCCGGCACGCAGTGGCGCAGCACGCCCGCGTCACCCAAGGCGCGCACCAGGCGGCGGCAGGTGGCGTCGGTGTCGTGGTGGTCCACGGCCTGCAAGTGTTCGGCCGCCCAGGCCTCCAGCTCGGCCGCCAAGGCACGGTGGCGGTCTTCGAAGAACGGCAGGTCCAGGTGGGCCAGGCGGGTCGTGGCGCTGGCCATGTCAGTTGCCCTCGAAAGCCGGCTTGCGCTTGGCGGCAAAGGCTTCAAAAGCACGCCGGAAGTCTTGCGTCAGCATGCACAGCGCCTGGGCCTGGGCTTCGCTCTCGATCATCTCGTCGATGCCCATGGCCCATTCCTGGTTCAGCATGGTTTTCGTCACGGTGTGCGCGAACCAGGGGCCGTCGGCCAGGTTGTGCGCCAGCGCCTGGGCCTGGGCCAGCAGGTCTTCGGGCGCGTGCAGGCTGTTGAAGAAACCCCAGGCCGCGCCTTCTTGCGCCGTCATCGCACGGCCACTGAACAGCAGTTCTGCCGCCCGGCCCTGGCCGATGACCCGCGGCAGCAGGCCGCAGGCGCCCATGTCGGCACCCGCCAAGCCCACGCGCGTGAACAAGAAGGCCGTCTTGGCCGCGGGCGTGGCCAGGCGCAGGTCCGAGGCCAGCGCCACCATGGCCCCGGCACCGGCGCACACACCGTCGATGGCGGTGATGATGGGCTGCGGCGCCTTCTTCATCGCGCGCACCAGGTCGCCGGTCATGCGCGTGAAACGCAGCAGTTCCGGGGCGGGCATGCGCGTCAGCGGTTCGATGATCTCGAACACATCACCACCGCTGCAGAAGTTGCCACCCTCGCCGGTGACCACCACAGCGCGCACGTCGCTGGCGTGCTGCAGGCCGAAGAACAGGTCGCGCAGCTCGGCATAACTGTCCAGCGTCAACGGGTTCTTCTTGTCGGGCCGGTTCAGCGTGACGGTGGCCACCCGGCCGTCGTCGCTGCAGGTCCAGCGGAAGTGCCGGGCGGTGTAGTGCTGGAAGGGGCGTTGGTCCATGGGCGATGTCTCCTGCTAACGTGTTGGTGTAGGCAGCGTCTGACCGGTGGGTTTTCGGGCGGTCAGCGCCCGCGCACACCGGCCTCGTACTGCCGGCGGCCGCTTTCGTAGGCCAAAGGCCAGGCCGGGCCGGCGGCTTGGCTACCTTGGCCGGTGAGGCCGATCTTGGCGGCTTCGTGCAGCGTCCAGGCCGGGTCGGCCAGGTGCGGGCGGGCCACGGCGCACAGGTCGGCGCGGCCGGCGGCGATGACCATGTTCACGTGGTCGGCCTCGCTGATGGCGCCCACGGCCACGGTGGGGATGCCCACCTCGTTGCGGATGCGGTCGGCGAACGGGGTTTGCCACATGCGGCCGTAGGTGGGCTTTTGCTCGCGCACCACCTGACCCGAAGAACAGTCGATGAGGTCGGCCCCGGCGGCCTTGAACAGCCGGGCCAGCGCCACCGCGTCGTCGGCGGTGTTGCCACCGGGGAACCAGTCGTGGCAGGACAAACGCACCGACATCGGCCGCTCGGCCGGCCACACGGCGCGCAGCGCGGCGAAGACCTGCAGCGGGAAACGGGCGCGGTTCTCCAACGTGCCGCCGTAGGCGTCTTGCCGGTGGTTGGTCAGCGGGCTCAGGAAGGCCGACAGCAGGTAACCGTGCGCGCAATGCAGTTCCAGCCAGTCGAAGCCCGCGGCCGCGCCGCGCTGGGCTGCGGCCACGAAGTCGGCGGTGATGCGCGCCATGCCGGCTTCGTCCAGCGCCTGCGGCACCTGCGAGTTGGGGCCATAAGGCAGCGGCGAGGCCGACACCAAAGACCAGTTTTCACCCTGCCCCGGCTGCAGCGGTTCGTCCATCTGCAACCAACCCAGCTGTGTGCTGCCCTTGCGGCCGGCGTGGCCCAACTGCAGCGCCATCTTGGCGCCCTGGCCGTGCACAAACCCCACCACGCGGGCCCAGGCCTGCTGCTGCGCGTCGTTCCACAAACCCGTGCAGCCGGGCGTGATGCGCGCGTCGGCGCTGGGCGCCGTCATCTCGGTGAACAACAAGGCCGCACCGCCCAGCGCGCGGGCGCCGAAGTGCACCAGGTGGAAGTCACCGGGCACACCTTCTTGCGCCGAGTACAAGGCCATGGGCGACACCACGACGCGGTTTTTCAGCACCAGCTCGCGCAGCTTGAAGGGCGTGAACATGGGTGGTGGCGGGGGCTGGTCGGCGGCCAGTGCCGGCAGGCCGGCCTGGGCCGCGGCACGTTCGGCGAACCAGCGCTCGTAACCCTGCAGCCAGGCAGCGTCGCGCAGGCGCAGGTTCTCGTGGCTGATGCGCTGGCTGCGTGTGAGCATGCTGTACATGAACTGCGGTGGCGGCAGCTGTTCGCAGTAGCGGGTGCCCACCACCTCGAACCATTCCATCGCGTTCCAGGCCGCGTTTTGCAGGCGCAGCACGTCCACCTCGCGCGCGGCCTGGTAGGCCTGCAGCACGGCGGGAATGTGCTCTGCGCTGCTGCCGTGCTGCTTGAACAGCCGCGTCAGTTCGATGGCGTCTTCCAGCGCCAGCTTGGTGCCCGAGCCGATGGCGAAGTGCGCCGTGTGCACGGCGTCGCCCATCAGCACCACGTGGCTGCGGCCGTTGTGGTGGTGCCAGTGCTGGCAGCGCACACGCTGGAAGTTGATCCAGGCCGACCCGCGCTTCAGCGGGTCCAGGTGGCGGGCGTTGCTCAGCAGCGGATGGCCGTTCAGGTGGCGCGCGAACAGCATTTCGCAGAACGCGATGCTCTGCGCGGTGTCGGCCTGGTCCAGGCCATGGGCCAACCACACCGACTCTGGCGCTTCGACGATGAAGGTGGTGGTCTGGTCGTCGAACTTGTAGACATGGGCCTGGAACCAGCCATGTTCGGTGGGCTCGAACAGGAAGTTGAAGGCGTCGAACAGCTGCGTGGTGCCCAGCCAGATGAAACGGTTGGGCCGGGTGACGATGTCGGGCTTGAACACCGCCGCGTACTTCTGGCGGATGCGCGAGTTGATGCCGTCGCTGGCGATCACCAGGTCGGCGTCGGGGTAGTCGGCGTCGCTGTCGGCCTCGGTCTCGAACACCAGCTCCACGCCCAGGGCCTCGCAGCGGCGCTGCAGGATGTTCAGCAGTTGCTTGCGCGCGATGCCCACAAAACCGTGGCCACCGCTGCGGATGCGCTCGCCCTTGAAGTGCAGTTCGATGTCGTCCCAGTGGTTGAAGGCCACCTCGATGGCGTCGGCCGTGGCCGCGTCCCACTGGCGCATGCCGGCCAGCGTGGCGTCGGAAAACACCACGCCCCAGCCGAAGGTGTCGTAGGGGCGGTTGCGCTCCACCACGGTGATGCGGTGCGCCGGGTCCAGCTGCTTCATCAGCAGCGCGAAGTACAGGCCGGCGGGGCCGCCGCCAATGCAGACGATGCGCATGGGCACCTCCGGTGGGTGGATGGGCTGCCAGCGATTGTGACGGCGATTTAGTTTAGTTGTAAACCATTTGCGCCGTGCCCGGGCAGTCCCCAGGGTGATGGCCCCAGGGCCGCCGCCACAATGCCCGCATGAACACCGCGACCGCCCCCCACGCCACCGCCCTGCCCCCCTACGTCCAGGCCCTGGGCCATGGCGTGTACGCCGTCGACACCGGGTTCCAGCGCGACGACTTCGACGCCGCCTACCTGCTGGTGCACGGCGGCCGCGCGGCCTTCATCGACACCGGCACCAACTTCTCGGTGCCGCGCCTGCTGGGCGCGCTGGCCGCCGTGGGCCTGGCCACCGACGCGGTGGACTGGGTGATCCCCACCCACGTGCACCTGGACCACGCCGGCGGCGTGGGCCTGCTGATGCAGCACCTGCCGCGAGCCCAGGTGCTGGTGCACCCCCGCGGCGCCCGCCACATGGTGGACCCCAGCGCGCTGTGGGCCGGCGCGCTGGCCGTGTACGGTGAAGAAGAAATGCGGCGCAGCTACGGCCAGCTGCAACCGGTGCCGGCCGAACGTGTGCAAAGCAGCCACGACGGCCAGGTGCTGAACCTGGGCGGGCGGGAACTGCTGCTGCTGGACACCCCGGGCCACGCCAAGCACCACCACTGCATCTGGGACGCCACATCGCGCGGCTGGTTCACCGGCGACACCTTCGGCCTGAGCTACCGCGAGTTCGACACCGCGCAAGGCGCGTGGATCATGCCCACCAGCACGCCGGTGCAGTTCGAGCCCGAGGCCATGCGCGCCTCCGTGCAACGCCTGCTGGCCTACCAGCCCGAGTGCCTGTACCTCACGCACTACAGCCGCGTGGGCGGGGTGCCGCAGCTGGCCCGGCAGTTCCTGGCCCTGCTGGACGAGGTGGAAGCCCTGGGCCGAGGCCTGCAGCCGGGCCTGACCGGCGAGGCGCGCCACCAGGCGCTGAAGGACGGCCTGCTGGCGCTGTACCTGCGCAGCCTGGCGGCCCACGGTGCCCAACTGTCTTCGGCAAAAGTGGCAGAACTGCTGACTGTGGACGTGGAATTGAACGCCCAAGGCATGGCCGTTTGGCTGGACCGGGCGGCCTGATCGCCCGCGTCGGGCCCCCTGGTAGCCCTCGGCACGCCCTCCAGCGGGCCGGGTAGCACAACTGGCGGCTTGTGCAATCGATGTCTGTCCATGCCTTGCCCCACCCAGCGGGCATTTGTCACAGGCAGCGCTTGGGTTTTCATCGATGCGGCCGAAAACAGCGAACAGAACTGACCACTGGGAGCTGTCTGCATGCGCATCAACCTGCCTGTCACCACACAGGAATTCCCCTTTCCGCCCGGCGAGACCTTGGTGTCGACCACGGACCTGAAAGGCCGCATCCTGTATTGCAACCCCGCCTTCGTGGCGGTCAGCGGCTACCTTCGGGAAGAGCTGATGGGGCAGCCGCACAACATGATCCGCCACCCCGACATGCCGGAAGAGGCCTTCCGCGACATGTGGGCCACCATCGCCAAAGGCAAACCTTGGTCGGCGGCGGTGAAGAACCGCCGCAAGGACGGCAGCTTCTACTGGGTGATGGCCAACGTGACGCCCTTGATGCGGGGCCAGCAACCGGTGGGCTACATGTCGGTGCGCACCGAGGCCACGCGCCAGGACATCGACGCCGCACAGGCCCTGTACGCCCAGATGCGGGCTGAAAAAGAACGCGGTCAGTTGGTGCACCGGCTGAACGAAGGGCAACTGGAAATCGACACCCTGCTCAGCCGCACCCAGCGTGCCCTGAAGCTGGGCACCCGCGGCCGCTTGGCGGCCTCGGCAGCGGTGCTCAGTGGCGCCAGCGCCGCCGTGGGCAGCGCCACGGCCGCTGGCACGGCCGCCAGCCTGGGCTGCGCCTTGGTGGGCGCCGCCGTGGGGGCCTGGGTGCTGTCGCCCATGGTGCAGTCGCGCCTGACGCACCTGCTGGACTTCGCCAACCGCATGGCGGCTGGCGACCTGACCCAGCGCCTGGAGGTGCATGGCGGTGGCATCAGCGGCCAGTTGGCCAAGGCGCTGAACCAGCTGAACGTGAACCTGCGCTCCATCGTGCGCGACGCACGCACCGAGGTGGACTACATGCGCGACGCCACCCGGGAAATCGCCAGCGGCAACCACGACCTGTCGGCGCGCACCGAGTCGCAAGCCAGCAGCCTGCAGCAAACGGCGTCGTCGATGGAGCAGATCACCGGCACCGTGCGCCAGAGCGCCGACGCCGCACGGCAGGCCACGCAGTTGGCGGCCGAAGCCACCAGCGTCACCCAACGCGGCAGCGCCGCGGTGGAAGAGGTGACGCAGACCATGCACGTCATCAGCGACAGCTCCAAGCGCATTGGCGAAATCATCCAGGTCATCGAAGGCATCGCCTTCCAGACCAACATCCTGGCGCTGAACGCCGCCGTGGAAGCGGCCCGGGCCGGCGAACAAGGCCGCGGCTTTGCGGTGGTGGCCTCGGAGGTGCGCGCGCTGGCCGGGCGCTCCAGCGTGGCGGCCAAGGAGATCAAGCAGCTGATCAGCGAATCCGCCGAAAAAGTGCAGCTGGGCAACCGCCTGACCGAAGCCGCGCGCGACACCATGGCCACGGCGCTGGACACGGTGCAGCGCGTGAGTGCCGTCATCGACGCCATCAGCACCGGGTCCAGCGAACAACTGGACGGCATCTCGCAGGTCAACGAAGCCGTGTCGCAGATCGACGGCATCACGCAGCAGAACGCGGCGCTGGTGGAAGAGATCGCGGCCGCGGCAGCCCAGCTGCAGGCCAAGGCCATCACGGTGGCAGAGACCGTGCAGGTCTTCCAGATCGACCTGCGCGACACCGGCCCGCAAGCCGACGCCGTGGCCCTGCGCCGACAGGCCCGCGAGGCCGCCACGGCCTGAGCCCAGCCCACCGGCCCACCGCCCCACGGCTACACTGCGCGCGCCCCACACCCGGGGCACACACAGCGTTCACAAGACGGGGGAGCCGGGTCCATGGTTCAAGCAGTTCATTTCGCCCTTCACGGCCGCGTGGTCGTCATCACCGGCGGTGCCCAGGGCATCGGCGAAGCCTGTGCGCGCCGCCTGGCGCGCGACGGTGCGGCCGTGGCGCTGTGGGACGTGGCCGATGCCGCCGGCCAGGCCCTGGCCGAAGCCCTGCAAGCCGAAGGCCACCGCGCGCTGTACCAGCACTGCAATGTGGCCAGCAAGGCCGAGGTGGACGCCGCCTTGGCCGCCACGCTGGCCGCCTTCGGCCACGTGGACGGCTTGGTGAACAACGCCGGCATCTTCAAGGCCGCGGACTTCCTGGACATCAGCGAAGCCGACTGGGACGCCGTCATCGACGTCAACCTGAAGGGCAGCTTTTTGGTGGGCCAGGCCGTGGCACGGGCCATGGTGGCGCACGGCGGCGGTTCGGTGGTGAACATGAGTTCGGTGAACGGCCGGCTGGCCATTCCCAGCATCGCCAGCTACAACGCCAGCAAGGGCGCCATCGACCAGCTGACCCGTGTGATGGCCCTGGCCCTGGCCGACCGTGGCGTGCGTGTGAACGCCGTCGCGCCGGGCACCATCGCCACCGAACTGGCGCGCAGCGCGGTGTTGACCAGCGACGAAGCCAAACACCGCATCATGAGCCGCACGCCGCTGAAGCGGCTGGGCGAGCCCGAAGAGATCGCCGACGTCTGCGCCTGGCTGCTCAGCAGCGCCGCCAGCTACGTCACAGGCGAGATCGTGGTGGTGGACGGTGGCCGCATGGCGCTGAACTACACCGTGCCGGTCTGATGCCGCACTGAAACCTCGAAGACCCGGCCGCCGAAAGCGGCCCACCGGGGCCCCTTCACAACCCGTCTTCGACTTCGGGTGCCGCGTCCAGCAGCGGCAGGCATTCGTCGATCAGCGCGTGCAGCGCCGCCACCCGCGCCGTGCCCAGGCGTTCGTTCAGGGCCAGCTGTGCGCGCTTCCACGCCCGTTGCGCGTCGGCGCGCAGTGCCAGGCCCGCGGGCGTGGCCACCACCACGCGGCCGCGCGCATCGGCCGGGTCGGGTTCCAGCACCACCCAAGCTTGTTGCACCAGCGGCGCCAGGTTGCGCGTCAGCGTGGACGCGCTCAACTGCATGGCCGCGGCCAGTTCGCCCAGGCGTAAAGGGCCTAGCTTCACCACGTGCGACAGCAGCGAGTACTGCGTGATCTTCAGCCCCATGGGCGCCACAAAGGCCTCGTAGTGCTGCGTCACCCGCCGCGCGGCCTGGCGCAGCTTCAGGTTGGTGCAGCCCTGCGGGCGCAGCGCCGCTGCAGCCGCGTTCTGGGCGGTGGCGGTGGGCGAATGACGTGACGGCATGGGCTGTGATTATACTTGCATATGCAACGATCACAGACCGCATGAAGCGCCTGTGGTGGCACTTCAACCCCTGGCCCCGGAGCGTCCATGACCGAACCCCAAGACCTGCTGGCCACCTGGCTGGCGCAAGAAGCCGCGCAACGCGAGGTGACGGCCCGTGGCCCCGGCCCAGGCGTCACCCGGCCCGACCAGGTGGCCGGCCGCGACGGCCTGGCGCTGATGCAGGCCATGCTGCGCGGCGAACTGCCCTACCCCACCATCGGCCCCAGCATGGACTTCCTGATGGTGGAGGTGGCCCGCGGCCGCGCCGTGTTCCAAGGCACGCCCGGCCCGGCCTACCTGAACCCCATGGGCACCGTGCACGGCGGCTGGTTCGCCACCATCCTCGACTCCGCCCTGGGCTGCGCCGTGCACTCCACCATGCCCGTGGGCCGTGGCTACACCACCGCCGAGTTGGGCGTGAACCTGGTGAAGGCGCTGACACCCAAGGTGCCCCGCGTGCGTGCCATCGGCGAGGTGGTGCACTGCGGCCGCCAATTGGCCACGGCCACGGCGCGCCTGGTGGGCCCGGACGGCACGCTGTACGCCCACGCCAGCACCACTTGCCTGGTGTTTGAACTGCCCAAAGCCGCGGCCTGAGTGGGCCCGGTGGCCGGGCGGCGGCTGCAGCGGCGCCGTGCCCCCACGGCAGCGCTGCAGACGGCATTGAACGCACAATGCCGGCCATGAAATACCTGCACACCATGGTCCGCGTGACCGACATCGAAGCCTCGCTGAAGTTCTACCGCGACGCCCTGGGGCTGGAGGTGTTGTCGCACCGCGAGAACGAAGGCGGCCGCTTCACCCTGGTTTTCCTGGCCGCACCCGGCAACCGCGAAGCGCAGGTGGAGCTCACCTACAACTGGCCGGCCGCCGACGGCACGGCCGAGGTTTACACCGGCGGCCGCAACTTCGGCCACATCGCCTACGCGGTGGACGACATCTACGCCACCTGCCAGCGCCTGCAGGACCACGGCGTGACCATCCTGCGCCCCCCACGCGACGGCCGCATGGCCTTTGTGCGTTCGCCGGACCAGGTCTCCATCGAACTGCTGCAAGCCGGCGACGCCCTGCCACCGGCCGAGCCCTGGGCGTCCATGCCCAACACCGGCAGCTGGTAATCCACCGCACCACCAAACCCGGCCGCAGCCCATGTACCAACCCCGCCACTTCGAACAGGTCGACCCCGCGCAGCTGCATGGGGTGATGGCCGCCCACCCGCTGGCCACCCTGGTGCACCAGGGCACCGACGGCCTGGCGGCCGACCTGTTGCCGTTGATGTTCGACCCCGCCACGCAGACGCTGCGGGGCCACGTGGCACGCGCCAACCCGCTGTGGCAGGCGGCCGACGGGCGCGAAGTGCTGGTGCTGTTCCAGGGCCCGCAGGCCTACATCTCGCCCAACTGGCTGCCGGGCAAGGCCGAACACCACCAGGTCGTGCCCACCTGGAACTACGTGGTGGTGCAGGCCCAGGGCGGGCTGCGCGCGGTGCAGGACAGAACCGCGCTGCACGCCCTGGTCAGCGGGCTGACCCAGGTGCACGAAAGCAGCCAGCCCCGCCCCTGGGCGGTGGCCGACGCACCGGCCGATTACCTGGACAAGATGCTGGGCGCCATCGTCGGCATCGAGGTGGCCGTGCGCACGCTGGCGGGCAAGTGGAAGGTCAGCCAGAACCGGCCGGCCGCCGACCGCCACGGCATCGCCGACGGCCTGCAAGCCCAGTGGGGCGACCACCCGATGGCCGGCCTGGTGCGGCCGTGAGCGGCGCCGCCTGCCGGCCGCACGCACCATGGAACACGGGCCGCTGAAGCCACACCGGGTTGCCACCAGGCTGGCCGTCGGCCTGCTGTGCGGCGGCGCCTTCGGTGCGCTGGGGGCCGCGACGGCCCTGCCGGCAACCGGGCCCGCGTCGCCAGCGTCACCCGCTGCACGCGCCAACCCCGCGGGGCTGGACTGGGTGGCCCTGCCCCAGTTCGACATCGTCCGCACCGAAACCACGGTCGCCCAGGTGCGGCGTTATGTGCAGGCCACGGGCCATCGCAGCGCGGCTGAAGCGCAGGGCGGCGGCCAGCACTACGACGGCGGCTGGGTCACGCTGCCCGGCGCGCACTGGGCGCGGCCATTCGGCCAGGCCGGCCGTGCGGCCCACGACGACGAACCCGCGGCGCACCTGAACTTTGCCGAAGCCCAGGCCTTTTGCCGCTGGGCCGGCGGCCAGCTGCCCAGCGCACCCCAGTGGTGGTCGGCCGCCTACACCGAACAGCGCCCCACACCACCGGCCCCTTGGGTGGCCGGCCGCCGCTACCGCTACCCCATCGGCGACAGCCCCGCGGGTGCGCAATGCTTGCAAGACTGCGGCCCCGAAGCTGCGCGCCGTGGGCAAAACCACGGCTTCAAGCTACCACGCGGGCACGGGCCCGCACTGGCCGGCCGCACGCCTGCGGGCGTCAACGGCCTGCATGAGATGGCCGGCAACCTGTGGGAATGGGTGGACAGCCCGGCGAACCCCGGCGACAACTCGCCCGACGCCGAGCGCCTCACCTTGGGCGGCAGCTGGTGGTACGGCGAAGCCCCGATGCGCGCCGAGCACCGCCAGGGCAAGCCGCCGGCGACCACGGTGGTCTACATCGGTTTTCGCTGCGTGCGCGCACGCTGAAGCGGCCGCGGCCTGCGGCTTTGCACCCGTTCGGCGAAAGGGCCCTGGCACCCGTGCCAGGGCAACGGCATCAGCGCTTCAGCGCAGAAGCTTCCTGCGCCAGGCGCGTGATGCGCGCCCAGTCGCCAGCGTCCACCGCGTCTTGCGGCGTCAGCCAGGAACCGCCGCAGACCTTCACATTGGGCAGGGCCAGGAACTGCGGCGCCGTGTCCACGCTGATGCCACCGGTGGGGCAGAAGGCCACGTCGGGGAAAGGCCCGCCCAGGGCCTTCAGCATCGGGATGCCACCGGCCGCCGTGGCCGGGAAGAACTTCAGGAAGTGGTAACCGTCGGCGTTGGCGGCCATCACCTCGCCGGCCGTGGCCACACCGGGCAGCAGCGGCAGGCCCATGTTGCGGCAAGCATGGCCGATGTCGTGCGTGTAGCCGGGGCTCACGCCGAAACGGCAGCCGGCGTCCAGCGCGGCCTGCACATCGGCCACGGAACGCAGCGTGCCGGCGCCGACGATGGCCTCGGGCACGGCTTCCACGATGGCGCGCATGCAGTCCAGCGCCACGGGGGTGCGCAGCGTCACTTCCAGCACACGCACGCCACCGGCCACCAGGGCGCGGGCCAGCGGCACGGCGTCGGCCACGCGCTGCAGCACGATGACGGGGATCACAGGGCCGTGCTGGACCAGGTCCAGCGGGTTCATCGGGGGGTGCTTGGGTTGGTTCATGTCCAGCTCACTGCGCCTTCTTCGGCGCTCTTCACATTGCGGCGGTGGCCCGCAAACAGCTCACGGCCCAGGTCGTGGTCGTGCAGTTCAGCCTGCTCGGCGCTGCGCTGGGCCAGCGGGCGGGCGGCCCATTCGGCCTCGTCCACCAGGGCCTGCAGCGTGCCGGCCACGGCGTCCAGGCGGAGGATGTCACCGTCGCGCACCTTGGCCAGCGGCCCACCGGCCAGGGCCTCGGGGCTCACATGGATGGCCGCAGGCACCTTGCCTGAGGCACCGCTCATGCGACCGTCGGTCACCAGGGCCACGCGGTGGCCTTGGCCCTGTAACACCGCCAGCGGCGGCGTCAGCTTGTGCAGCTCCGGCATGCCATTGGCCTGCGGCCCCTGGAAACGCACGACGCACACCACGTCGCGCGCCAGCTCACCGGCCTTGAAGGCGGCCTGCAGGGCTTCCTGGCTGTCGAACACGCGGGCCGGCGCTTCGATGATGTGGCGCTCTTCGGGCACGGCCGAGGTCTTGATGACGGCGCGCCCCACATTGCCCGTCAGCAGCTTGAGGCCGCCGGTGGGCGAGAACGGCGCGGCGAAGGGGCGCACGATGCTGTCGTCGCCGCTGGCTGCGGGCAATGCGTTCCAGCGCAGGGTCTCGCCGTCCAGCGTGGGCACCTCGGTGTAGGCCCGCAGGCCACGGTCGCTGACAGCGGCCACGTCGGCGTGCATGGCGCCGGCGTCCATCAGCTCGCGCAGCACGTAGCCGGGGCCGCCCGCGGCCTGGAACTGGTTCACGTCGGCGCTGCCGTTGGGGTACACGCGGGCGAGCAGCGGCACGCCGGCGGCCAGGTCGGCGAAGTCGGTCCAGTCGATGGTGATGCCGGCGGCACGCGCCACGGCCACCCAGTGGATCAGGTGGTTGGTGCTGCCGCCGGTGGCCAGCAAGGCCACCATGGCGTTGACGATGACCCGCTCGTCCACCAGCTGGCCAATGGGCGTGAAGCGCCGGCTGCGCACCAGACCCAGCACCGTGCGCACCGCTTCGCGCGTCAGCGCCTCGCGCGTGGCGGCATGCGGGTGCACAAAGGCCGCGCCGGGCACGTGCAGGCCCATGGCCTCCAGCAGCATCTGGTTGCTGTTGGCCGTGCCGTAGAAGGTGCAGGTGCCGGCGCCGTGGTAAGCCGCGCTCTCGGCGGCCAGCAGGGCGTCGCGGCCCACCAGGCCTTGGGCGAACTGTTCGCGCACCTTGGCCTTGTCGTTGTTGGCCAGGCCGGTGCTCATGGGCCCGGCGGGCACGAACACACAAGGCAGGTGCCCAAAGTGCAGCGCGCCGATCAGCAGCCCCGGCACGATCTTGTCGCACACACCCAGCAGCAGGGCGGCGTCGAACACGTCATGCGTCAGCGCGATGGCCGTGGACTGCGCGATGTTGTCGCGCGAGAACAGGCTGAGCTCCATGCCCGGCTGGCCTTGGGTGACCCCGTCGCACATGGCGGCCACACCACCGGCCACCTGCAGCGTGGCGCCCTGGCGGCGCGCTTCTTCACGCAACAAGGCCGGGTAACTTTCGTAGGGCTGGTGGGCCGACAGCATGTCGTTGTAGGCCGTCACCACGCCGATGTGCGGCGCCTTTTCGGCCACCACCTTGAACTTGTCGGCGCCGGGCAAAGCGGCGAAGGCGTGGGCCACGTTGGCGCAGCCCATGCGGTCGCTGCCGCGTTCGCGCGCGGCCAGGCGCGCCACGCGGGCCAGGTAGGCCTGGCGCTGCGGCGCGCTGCGCTCGCGGATGCGCTGGGTGATCTCGATCAGGGCTGGGCGCATAGGACATTCGACGCTGTAACCATGAGGCCGATTGTCGGGTAACTGAGTTACATCGTCAAATCAAAGCCGCATGCAGGGGCGTGCGGGCCGGTGGCATGCATAAGATGTGCCGTTCCTGCCTGTTGTCTGGCTCCACCGTGCAAACGCCTCCCGCCCCCTGCCCCGACGCCGCCAGCCCCGGCGTGCCGGCCAGCCTGCCCCCCGTGGCGCCCGAGCTGGTGCTGCGCGACCCCGCCGAGCAGCTGCACCGCCTGCGCCGTCAATGGTTGCACCTGGGTGAGCTGTGGGTGTTCGGCTACGCCTCGCTGATCTGGCGCCCCGAGTTCGAAGCCGCAGAACAGCGCAGCGCGCTGGTGCAGGGCTGGCACCGCGCGCTGCGCATGCGTTCACGCGTGAACCGTGGCACGCCGGAGCAGCCAGGCTTGGTCTTCGCGCTGCTGCCCGGCGGCTCGTGCCGCGGCGTGGTGTACCGCATGCACGCCGAGCGTGCCGATGAAGAACTGCAGCGCCTGTGGCACCGCGAAATGCCCACCGGCGTGTACGACGCCCGCGTGCTGCCGTGCAAAACGGCGCAGGGCGTGGTGCCGGCCCTGGCCTTCACGCTCAGCCGCCGCAGCGAGGCCTGCTTGCCAAGGCTGGACGACGCCAGCCTGCTGCAGGTGCTGCGCCATGCCAGCGGCCGCTACGGCAGCACCTTGGCCTACCTGCTGGAAACGGCCCACGCGCTGCGCGCACAGGGCGTGCGCGACCGCGAGGTCGAACGCCAGGTGGCGCTGGCGCGGCGGCACGGGCTGGTGTGAGGCTGGGTGCTGTGCAGGCTGAATGCGCCATGGCCCCCGGGCGCGGCAAAGGCGCCGCCGCGGGCGTGCAGCCCGCTCAGGGCGTGGCGCCGAAGCGTGAAGGCACGGCCATGACCTCCAGGGCCGCGTCGCTGTCGGGCTGCACCCCGGGGTCGTCCACTTCGGCGGCGTACCCGGGGTAGCGCGCCACCAAACGGCGCGCGCCTTCATCGCCCTGCAGCCCCATCAGCTCGGAGTACAGCTCGGCGGAGAACCCCAACGGGTAGCCCCGCCGGCCGCGGTATTGGGCGAAGGCCACCGCATGGCCACGCAGGCCATGGGCCACCGCCAACAAGGTGCTGGGCTGCACCTGGGGCATGTCGCCGGGCAGCAGCAACCAGCCGCTGGCCGAGGCCCGTTCGGCCACGCCCGCCGCAAAGCCGCGGCCCCAGCCCTGGGCGGCCTGGGTGGGGGGCAGCACCACACAGTCACGGCCGGCGACCAGGTGGGCCACGGCCGGCACACGTTCGGCGGTGGTCACCACCACCACGGGCAGCCGGGTCTGCAGGGCCCGCGCCACGGTCTGCCCCAGCGGCCCGGCGCCCGCGGCTTGGGCTGCCCCGTCCCCAGGGCGGGGGCCGGTGGCCAGCACGACGATGGCGGTGCGGTGGGGCATGCGGGTGGCCGGCAACGCGGCGAAGCTGTTCAAGGCTTGTGCAGCATGGCGGCTAAACAAATTCGCAAAAATCGGGGCGTGTACCTACGGCCCGGTCCCTAGGGCTTTGCCCTGAGAGTGCGGCCGGGTCACCCTGGGCAACAGGCGGCGGCGCGCAGCCTGGGTTCCTATACTGCCGCGCATGGACATCGCCGACCTCCGCAAGAGTTACGAGCGCGACGCGCTCGACGAGACCGCCAGCGCGGCCGACCCACTGCAGCAGTTCCAGCACTGGCTCAAACAGGCCCTGGACGCCCAGGTGCCCGAGCCCAACGCCATGACGCTGGCCACCGTGGGGGCCGACGGCCGGCCGTCCACGCGCGTGGTGCTGATCAAGGGTGTGGACGCGCGCGGCATCACCTGGTTCACCAACTACGACAGCCGCAAAGGGCAAGAACTGGCGGCCCACCCTTTCGCCGCGCTGCAGTTCCATTGGGTGGAACTGGAGCGGGTGGTGCGCATCGAAGGCCGGGTGGAGAAGGTGGCGGCGGAAGAGTCCGACGCTTATTTCAAGAGCCGGCCGCTGGATTCGCGCATCGGCGCCTGGGCTTCACCGCAAAGCCAGGTGATCGGCTCTCGCGCGGTGCTGGTGGCCAACGCCGCCCGTTACGGCGCGCAGTTCGCGCTGCAGCCGCCGCGCCCGCCGCACTGGGGCGGCTACCGCCTGCAGGCCGACCGCTGGGAGTTCTGGCAAGGCCGCAAGAGCCGCCTGCACGACCGCCTGCGTTACCGCCTGGACGACCAAGGCACCTGGGTGCGTGAACGCCTGGCGCCCTGAGCGGCTGCGCGGCTGAGCTCGGCGCCGCGCGAAGGTCTTCAACGCCGCGCGCGCCGCGCGAAAGTTTTCAACGCCGCGCGCGCCGCGCGAAAGATTTCAACGCCGCGCGCGCCGCGCGGCGGTGCTGGCGGCCACCTGGTCCAACCCGGCCAAGAAGCGGCTGAAGTCGATGGGCTTGGTCCAGTAGTCGTGGAAACCGGCGGCGCGCGCGGCCTCGATGTGCTCGGGCATGGCGTCGGCAGACAAGGCCACAAAGTGGCAACCGGCCAGCGCCGGTTCGCCGCGCAAGCGCTGCAGCACCGCCAGGCCGGGCATGTCGGGCAGTTGCAGGTCCAGCAGCAGCAGGTCGGGCGGTTGGGCCAGGGCCTGGCGCAGGCCGTCGGCACCGTCCACGGCCTCGCGCAGTTGCATGCCCGGGCGCAAAGCCATCAGCTCGCGCACCAGCAGCAGGTTCACGGGGTTGTCTTCCACGCACAGCACGTCCAACCCAGGCGCCGCCAGCAACGGCGGCGTCGGTGCGGTCGCCGCGGTGTCGGCGGCCTCGACGGTCGCGTTGGCCTGGCTGGCCAGGTCCAGCAACTGGTCCACCAGCACCATCATCTCGTGGCCCGAGGCCATGATGTGGGCCAGGTGTTTGGCTTGGCGGGGGCTGACGGGCTCCAGCGGGTCTTCGGCCAGCAGCTGGGCAAAGCCCAGCACCGCGTTCATCGGGGTGCGCAGGCCATGGCTGGCGCGGGCCAGAAAGGCCGACTGGTCGCGTGCCGCCTGCTCCGCGCGTTCGGTCTGCTGGCGCAGCGCTTCGGCGCGCTTGCGCTCGGTGATGTCGACGTTGACGCCCGCCATGCCCACCAAGCGGCCATCGGGCCCGTGCTGCGCGCGGCCATGGGTGGCCAGCCAACGCACCTGTCCGTCGGGCCAGACCACCCGGAACTCGGTGCGGTAGGGCTGACCGTCGGCCAGGGCTGCCGCCACCTGGCGGTCCAGGTAGGGCAGGTCCTCGGGGTGGGCGCACAGGGCGGCCAGTTCGTCGGGGCTGCGCGGGTCGTCGGGCTTCAGGCCGCGCAGCCGGTACATGCCTTCACTCCAAAAGGCTGCCCGCCCGGTCAGGCCACGTTCCCACACGCCCAGCCCGGCGGCGTCCACGGCGAACTGCATGCGGTCGCGTTCGCGCTCCAGCTTCACCTGGCCCTGCAGCCGGTCGGTGACGTCCAGGTGCATGCCGAAAGAAAGCTGGTGCCCGTCGCGCACCACGCGGCGGGTCCAGGTCTGCACCCAGCGTGCGCCCTGCTCGGCGTCCTGCACACGCAACGTGACGTCCGACACCGGCTCCCAGCGTTCAATGGAGCGCTGCTGCAGCGCGGCCATCCAGGTCTGGTCTTCGGGGTGCACGTGCCGGTTCAGCCACTCGTCCAGCGTGGGCGGGCCCAGTTCCATGGGGCGGCGGTGGATGCGGTACATCTGCTCGTCCCAATGCACCAGCCCACCGGTGTGGTCGCGCGACCAAAAGCCCACGCCCATGGCTTCGGCGACCAGGCGGCTGCGCTCGGCCAGGGCGTCGGCACGCTGGCGCTCGGAAATCTGATCGCCCACGTCCATGGACACGCCCGACAGACCCAACACCTGGCCGTCGGGTGCGCGGTCGGCCGTGCGGCGTGTCAGCAGGGTGCGCCAGCTGCCGTCGCGCTGGCGGTAGCGGGCCACCACGTCGATCACACGCTCGCTGGCCAAGGCCTCTTCGGCGGCCTTCTCCACCGCCGGCCGGTCCTCGGGGTGCAGCGAGTTGCGCAGCGCCTCCAGGGGCACGCCGGCCGGGTCGGGCGCCAGGCCCAGCATCTCGAAACCGACGGTGTTGAAGTGGAAGCGCTGCGTGCGCAGGTCCAGCCGCCACAACGCAATGCCCGCCAGCACCAGGGCATGGTCCAACAGTTCGGTGGTGCGGCGCGCGGCCAGCAGGCGCTCTTCAGCGCCCTGGGCCTGCAGCCACAACAGCACGGCCCCGTCTTCCAGCGCCACGCGGCGCACGTCCACCGCCCATTGGCGGGCACCCACGGCGGCCAGGCCTTCGGCCGGGGCGTGTGTGGGCCACCAGGCGTTGGCCAGCTGCTGCCAGTCGGCCGGCCGCAGGTCCATGCCCTTGGCCCAGCGTGTGGCGGCCTCGTTCGCCGTCACCTGCAAGCCTTGCACCCCCATCTGGATGTGCAAGGCGGCTGCGGGCGCGTGGCGCCAGACGCGGTCCATCCTCGTTCGCCCCTCCGTCAACGTGGTGGGGCAGTGTAGCGGCCGATCGGGCCCGGGACAGCGCCCGAACCCCAGCCCGGTGGACCGGCCGGCGCCGGCCTCACAAGGCCACGCGCAACCCCAGCGTGAAGGCGCGCCCAGCCTGCGGCGCCAGGCCGCGCAGCGTGCCCACGGTGGTGGCGCTGTACGCCAGGCGGTCGGTGGCGTTGTCCAGCTTGGCGAACCACAGCGCGTCGGCGCCCCCCAGGCGGGTGTTCCACTGGGCCCACAGGTTCAGCAGGGTGCTGGCCGGGGTGGTGGTGTCGGTGCTGGGCACACGGTCCTGTTCGGCGGCGTGGCGCAGGTCCGCACCCAGGCGCCAGGCGCCCCATTGCTGGGCCACCCCGGCGCGCAGGCGCAGCGGAGCCAGGCGCGGCAAGGGCTCGCCGGTGGCGCGGTTGTCGCCACGCACCAGGTCCAGGCCGCCGTGCAGGCTGAACCCGCCGGCCAGCGCCCAGCGGGCTTCGGCCTCGAGCCCGCGCAAGCGCGCCGGCACGCCGCTGAAGCGGTACTCGGCCACGGCCTCGCCGTCCACGTCCACCGTTTGGCCCGTGGCGTCCAGCGCGATGTAGCGGCCGAAACGGGTCTGGAACACGTTCAGCTTCAGCTGGGCGCCGCCGGCCGTCCAGGCCAGGCCCGCCTCCAGGTGCTGGCTGCGTTCCAAACCCAGGCTGGGGTCGCCCTGTTCGTAGGCCGCGGTCGCCAGGTGCAGGCCGTTGGCGTACAGCTCGTAGTAGGCCGGCGCGCGTTCGGTGTGCCCCAGGTGGCCGCTGAAGGCCCAGGGGCCCTGCTGCCACACGGCCCCCACCGAGCCGCTGAAAGGCTTGTAGCGGCGCTCAGCGGCTTCGCCGAAGCGGGGTTCGGCGGCGTCGGGTGCGTCGCCGTCGCTGCGCACGCGCACCTGTTCCGCACGCAGGCCGGCGCTCAGCGTCAGGCCGCCCTGCTGCCAGCTTTCCAGCGCGTACAGCGCCTGGCTGCGCGTGTGGGTGCCCGGCACGAAGGCTTCTTCGCCCAGGGCTGAAAAACGCAGCGTTTCGGCCTGCAGGCCCCACACGCCTTGCACACCACCCCAGGCCCGGTGGCGGGCCTGCAACCGCAGTTCCTGGCCGCGGCTGCTGAAGGTGGTGCCCACCTCGCCCGTGCCTTCCACCTCCTGGTGCTGGTAGCGTGTGTGGCCGGCCTGCACCTCCAGCAGCGACAGCGGGCCGCCGGCCAGGCGCTGTTCACCGGCCAAGGCCAGGTGTTCACGTTCCAGGCGGATCTTCACGTCTTCTTCGGCGGTCACGCCGTAGTCGTGGCGCAGCGTGTCCACGGCCAAGCCCAACCGGCCCGATGCACCGAACCAGCTGCCACCCAAGGCCGCACCCTTGGCTTGGGAAGCGCTGTTGCGCACGCGGCGCGACGGCTCCAGCGCGACACCGCCTTCCACCGGGGTGTACTGCGGCGTGCGTTGGTCGTCGGCGTCGCGGCCGAAGGCGTCCAAGTGCCAGGCGAACGCACCGGCGCCGGCTTCCAACACCACAGCGCCGGCCTTTTCACGGGCCGCGCCGCCGAAGCGCAGTTCGGTGCGGCCGTTGAAGCCTTCCACCGGCGCGCGTGGGATGCGGTTGTGCACGGCATTGACCACACCGCCGGTGGCGTTGCCGCCGTACAGCAACGCGGCCGGGCCCCGCAACACCTCCAGCCTTTCCACGGCCAAGGGGTCGATGGCCACGGCGTGGTCGAAGCTCAGGTTGCTGGCGTCGCTGGCGGCACCGCCGTTGTCCAGCAGGCGCACGCGGTCGCCGTCCAGGCCCCGCACCACGGGGCGGTTGGCGTTGGGGCCGAAGCCGGTGCCGGCCACGCCGGGCAGGCCGTCCAAGGTTTCGCCCAGGCTGCCGGCGCGGCGCAACAACAGCGCATCACCGCTGAGCACGCTGCTGGGTGCGGCCAGCGTGTCGCGGCCCAAGGGGTTGCCGGTGATGACCAGCGGTGCGGCGGGCGTGGCCGACGGGACCACGGCCGGCGCGGTTTGCGCCAGCGCAGCGCTGGCGCAGGCGGCCTGCAAGGCCGCCACCAGGGCGCTGCGGCGGAAACGGGGTGCGTGGAGGCCGCCGTGGGACGAAGGCGCGAGAGAAGCCACCGTGGTGGGCACGGAACGGGGGGCAGAACGGGATGCAGACATGGGAAATCCTGAAGAAGGCAAACCGGGCACACACCACGCCAACGGGCACCCGCGGCGCGGTGGCAGGCGCGGTGACGACGGCGGGCACAGGCCCAGGCGCGCGCGCCCCATGCCGGCACGGCCGGGCATGCGCAGGGCAGCCGGCGGTGCGCGCAGGGACGCGGCGAAGGCGAGTGGGGCGAGGGGTGGGCGGCTGAAGGGGCCGCCTTGGGGGTCAGGCCAGCGGCGGGGCGCGGGCCGGCCGCTGGTACCGCGGCGACAACCAGGCCGTGGGGTGGGCCCAGGCCCGCAAACCGGCGCTGTGCGCCACCGGCAGCCACGCGGGCGGGGCCGACGGTGGCAACACGTCGGCACAGGCCAGCTGGTCGTACAGCCGGCACTCGGGTTCGCCGTGCTGGCCGAACAGGCCACTGTCGCCATGGCCATGGCCATGCCCATGGGCATGATCATGGGCATGGCCGTGGCCAGCATGCCCGGCGTTGTCGTTCAGCGGTGGCGAAGCCGCGCCATCGCCCAGCCCTGCGGTCCAGGCCGAAGCCACCTGGGCCAGGTCAACCCCCGGGCCGCCGTGCGCCACCCGGTGCCACTGTCCCAGACCATGCGCCAGCAACACGGCCAGCACCAAACCCACCCACCAGGCGGGGCGGTGTCGGCGGGCCCGCCAACGGGCCCGCCCGAGCAAGGCGGTGGAAGCTTTCAAGAGAGGGCGAGGGTACCAAAGCCGCCAGCGCCGGCGGCCACCAGGGCCTGGGAATGCGGGGCAGCGGCCTTCAGGCCCCGGCCTGGCGCACCACGCGCTGCGGGAACGGGATGTCCACGCCGGCCTCGTTCAGCGTTTGCAAGACGGCCAGGTTGACGGCCGAGCGCACATTGCCCTGGCCGTTCTCTGGGTCGGCGATCCAGAACGGGATGGTCAGTTCCAGGCCGTCGGCGGCGAACTGCGACAACTGCACGGCCGGCCCCGGCTGGGCCAGCACCCGCGGCACAGCCGCCACGGCGGCGGCCAGGCGCGGCATCAGCGTGGCCAGGTCGGTGCCGTAGGCCACCTGCACGGTGGTGGTCATCAGCACCTGGTTGTCGGCCAGCGAGCTGTTCTCGACGCGCTGCGTGATCAGCATCTCATTGGGCACGATGCTCTCGCGGCCGTTCAACGCACGGATGACGGTGTAGCGGGTGTTGATGTCGGTGATGCGGCCCTCGAAGTTGTCCACCCTCACCAGGTCACCGATGCGCACACTGCGTTCGGCCAGGATGACAAAACCGCTGACGTAGTTGGCCGCCAGTTTCTGCAGGCCCAGGCCAATGCCCACACCGAGGGCGCCGCCCAGCACACCCAGCGCCGTGAGGTCGATGCCGGCGGCCGACAGCGCCATGATCAGGCCGACGAACAGCAGCAGCGCGCGCAGCAGGTTGGCCGCCATCTTGCGGATGCTGAGGTTGTCGGTGGCGCCCTTCAGCAGCTGCGCCTCCAGCGCCGCCGACACCCACAGCGCCGCCACCAGCACCACAAAGGCCGTCACCGCACCTTCGAGCATGTTGCGCACCGAGATGTGCGTGCCGCCCACCTTCCACTGGATGGCGTCCAGCTCTTCCAGGATCAGCGGCAGTGCGCCGGTGATCCACAGCACCAGGGCGATCCAGGCCAGCCAGGAAAAGCTGCGCTCGGCCACGCGGAAGAAGTGCGAATGCGGGAAGGCTTTTTCCAGCACCCGCACCGTGAAGCGGATGGCCAGCAGCGACAGCAGCACCGGCACCACCAGGTGGAACACGGCGATGGGCACCTGGCCCTTCAGCGCCCAGCGCGCCACAAAGGCCAGCACCAGGGCGAAGGCCGGGAACAGCACACCATCCACCAGGCGGCGGCCGAACCAGATGCTGTCGGGCTGCGGCTGCGCACCGCGGATCAGCCGCACCAGGCCCGCAGACACCAGCAGGCACAGCAGCAGCACCCCCGCTTCCAGCAGCGCGGTGGGCTGCATCAAACCATCGATCAGGCGGCCGAGTTCATCGGCGGACAAAGACTTCAACATCGGCAAGGTGGGCGGCGCGGGCCAGGGCCCGCCAAGCCGCCAGTGTCTACGCGGCGGGCCGGTGGGCAGGGCGGCCCTGGTGGGGCCGGCCCTTCTTGGGCCGTCAGCAGACTTTCATGGGGCCTTCATGGGGCGATCGTCGGCCCTTCAGCGGGCTTCAGCGCCGATTCAGACGTCGGCCAGCACGCGCAGGTGCGCCGCCACGCTGCGCGCCAGCGCGCTGAGGTTGTAGCCGCCTTCCAGGCAAGACACGATGCGCTCCTGGCAATGGCGTTCGGCCAGGGCCACCAGCTGTTGGGTGATCCACTCGTAGTCGGCCTCCACCAGGCCCAGCTGACCCAGGTCGTCCTCACGGTGGGCGTCGAAACCCGCGCTGATGAACACCATCTCGGGCTTGAAAGCCTCCAGCGCCGGCATCCACATGGCCAGGATGGTCTCGCGCAGCTCCATGCCGCGCGTGTACGGCGCCACCGGCACGTTGACCATGTTCGTGCCCTTGGGCACGGCGCCGCTGTAGGGGTACAGCGGGTGCTGGAAGAAGCTGCACATCAACACACGGTCGTCGCCAGCGATGATGTCTTCGGTGCCGTTGCCGTGGTGCACGTCGAAGTCGATGATGGCCACGCGCTTCAGGCCGCGCACGTCCAGCGCATGGCGCGCCGCCACAGCCACGTTGTTGAAGAAACAGAAACCCATGGTCTCGTCGCGCGTGGCGTGGTGGCCAGGCGGGCGCACGGCGCAGAAGGCGTTCTTCACGTGGCCGGCCAGCACATCGTCGGTCGCGGCCACCGCCGCGCCGGCGGCCCGCAGCGCGGCACGCCAGGTGCCGGGGCTGGCCACGGTGTCGGGGTCCAGGGCGCGGGCTTCCTGGCTTTCCTGCACCCGCAGCAGCACGTCTTGCAACTGCAGCACATAGCCGGTGGTGTGGGCGCGTTCCAGCTGGGCCAGGGTGGCTTCGGGCGCGTCGCGGAAGTCCAGGGCGACGTCCAGGCCGGTGGCCAACAAATGGTCACTGATGGCGTCCAGCCGTTGCGGACATTCCGGGTGGCCAGCGCCCATGTCGTGCATTCGGCACTCGGCGTGGGAATAGAAGGCGGTGCTCATGGGACTTCGTTCGAGTCGGCGTTTGCTTTTCAGGTAAGGTGCCACGGTCCACGGCACCCCCTGAGTTATGGCCCCTGACCTTGACGATAGCCTTGCACGAAAGATCGGCCAGTTGGTTGGTCAGGTTAGCACGATCATCGTGGGCAAACGGCCGCAGATCGAGGACAGCGTGGCCTGCCTGCTCGCCGGTGGCCACCTGCTGATCGAAGACGTGCCCGGTGTAGGCAAGACCACGCTGGCGCACGCCCTGGCCCTGTCGCTGGGCCTGAAGTTCTCGCGCCTGCAGTTCACCGCCGACCTGCTGCCCAGCGACCTCATCGGCGTCAGCGTGTTCGAACGCCAGCGGGATGCATTTGTCTTCCACCCCGGCCCGGTATTCGCCCAGGTGCTGCTGGCCGACGAGATCAACCGCGCCGGCCCCAAGACCCAGAGCGCCCTGCTCGAAGCCATGGAAGAGCAGCAGGTGACGGTGGACAACGAAACCCGGCCGCTGCCCAGCCCGTTTTTCGTGATCGCCACACAGAACCCCAGCGACCAGCTGGGCACCTACCCGCTGCCGGAAAGCCAGCTCGACCGCTTCCTGCTGCGCATCACCCTGGGCTACCCCGACCGCGCCAGCGAACGCGCGCTGCTGGCTGGCGTGGACCGCCGCCAGTTGACGCAGGCGCTGCAACCGGTGATGACACCGGCCGAGCTGAAAGCCGCGCAGCAGGCGGTGCTGGGCATCACCGCGTCGGACGCGCTGCTGGACTACCTGCAGGCGCTGATCGCCGCCACGCGCAGCGGGCGCTGGTTCGTGGACGGGCTGTCGCCGCGCGCCGGCATCGCCGTGCTGCGCGTGGCCAAGGCGCGTGCGCTGATGGCGCGGCGGCCCTACGTGGCGCCCGACGACATCCAGGCCATCCTGCCCCAGGCCATCGCCCACCGGCTGCAACCCGTGCCCGGTGCCGGGCGTGGTGCGGTTGAACAGGTGCGGGCCCTGGTGGAGGCCACACCACTGCCGTGATCCGCGCGCCCATCCAGCGCTGGCTGCAGAGCCGGTTGCCCGTCACCGACACCTGGCCGCTGACCCAGCGCAACCTCTACATCCTGCCCACCAAGGCCGGCCTGTCGTTTGCCGGCACCTTGTTGTTGATGCTGGTGGCCAGCATCAACTACCAGCTGAACCTGGGTTATTTGCTGACCTTCTTGCTGGCCGGTGTGGGGGCGGTCTCCATGCACCAAACCCACGCCACCTTGCGCGGCCTGACGCTGCACCTGCGCGCCGTGCAGCCCGTGCACGCCGGCCAGTTGGCCCTGCTGGACGTGGTGCTGGACAACCCCGGCCGCCAGCGCCACGGCGTGGCCCTGTTCTTCCAGGAACGCCGCGAAGGTGGTGCCACCTGGGACGCCTGCGACGTGCCGGCCCAGGGCCAGGCCCAGGTGCGCCTGGGCTTCGTGCCGCCCCACCGTGGCCTGCACGCCGTGCCCACGGTGGTGGTGGAAACGGTGTTCCCGTTCGGGCTCTTCCGCGCCTGGTCGCAGTGGCGACCGGCGGCCCAGGTGCTGGCTTGGCCAGCGCTGGAAACCCCGGCCAGCCCCCTGCCCGCGCCCAGCCCCGTGCCCGGCGTGGCCCAGCGCGCGCGCCAGCACCACGGCGCAGAATTCGACGGCGTGCGCGCCTACCGCCGTGGCGACAACCTGCGCCAGGTGGTGTGGAAGAAGGCCGCACAGACCGGCCAACTCGTCAGCCGCGACACCCGCAGCAGCGCCGCCGAAGAGCTGTGGCTGGACTGGGGCTTGACCGCTGGCGACACCGAAGCCCGCCTCTCGCGTTTGGCCGCCTGGGTGCTGGCCGCCGAACAACACGGCCTGCCCTGGGGCTTGCGCCTGCCCGGCGACGATCTGGCGCCCGACCAAGGCGAGCACCAACAGCGCCAGGCCCTGCGTCGGCTGGCGCTGTTCTGAACACCGCACCCATGCCGCCCAACGCCTTGTCCCGCCCTCGCCTGCCGGTGCTGCAGCGCTGGCTGCAACTGCCCCGCGAGGCGCGCGACCTGCTGTTCCAACTGGCCGTCATCGCCTGGACGCTGGTGCCACACGCCGGCCACCTGCCCTGGTGGTGCACGCTGCTGTCGGCCGGGGTGTTGCTGTGGCGCGCTGAGATCGCGCTGCACGGCCGACCACTGCCCAGCCGCTGGCTGGTGGCGGCCCTGCTGGTGCTGGGGGCGGCCGCCACCATCGTCACGGAAGGCACGCTGCTGGGCAAGGACGCCGGCGTCACCATGCTGGCCATGCTGATGTGCCTGAAGACGCTGGAGCTGCGCGGCAAACGCGACGCCCAGGTGGTGTTCTTCCTGGGCTTCTTTCTGATGCTGACCAACTTCCTCTACTCGCAGAGCCTGTTGGTGGCGCTGAGCATGCTGCTCAGCGTGTGGGGCATGCTCACCTCGCTGGCGCTGGCCCACATGCCTGTGGGCCGCCCGTCGCTGAGGCTGGCCGGTGGCCTGGCGCTGCGCGGTGCGCTGCTGGGTGCGCCACTGATGGTGCTGCTGTTCGTGCTGTTCCCGCGCATCGGCCCGCTGTGGGGCATGCCCGGCGACGCCATCGGCCGCACCGGGCTGTCAGGCACGCTGCGCCTGGGCGGCGTGGCCGAGGTGGCCAACGACGACAGCATCGCGCTGCGGGTGCGCTTCCTGGACGCCGTGCCACCGCCCGAGGCGATGTACTTCCGCGGCCCGGTGCTGGGCAGCTTCAACGGCCGCGAGTGGACACGCCTGGAGCCCAAGCTGCCCCCGGCCTACCGCCTGCGCGCTGAACTGCAAACCCAGGGCGCCCCGGTGCGCTACGAGATGACGCTGGAGCCCAGCCGCCTGCCGCTGCTGCCGCTGCTGGAAGCCACGCCCGACCGCGAGGGCGCCGCGCCGCAGCTGCCCGGCCTGCAGGCCAGCCTGCGCGCCGACCTGCAGTGGCAGTTGGACCGCCCACTGACCGAACGCCTGCGCTTCCAAACCCAGGCCTGGCCCGACCACCGCCACGGCCCGCCCACCAAGGTGGTGGGCCTGCGCGACTGGGTGGACCTGCCCGGCGGCCAGAACCCGCGCCTGATGCAATGGGCCGCCGACCTGCGCGCCCGCACGCCCGGGGGCGACGCCCAGCCGCGCCTGCTGGTGGACGCGCTGCTGCGCCACATCCGCGAAGGCGGCTATTTCTACACGCTGGAGCCCGGGCCTTACGACGAGAACGCGCTGGACGAGTTCTGGTTCGACCGCAAGCTGGGCTTTTGCGAACACTACGCCGCGGCCTTTGTGGTGGCGCTGCGCGCCATGGACGTGCCGGCGCGCATCGTCACCGGCTACCAGGGCACCGACCCGGCCCCGGTGGACGGCTACTGGATCGTGCGCCAGCGCAACGCCCACGCCTGGGCCGAGTACTGGGCGCCGGGCCTGGGCTGGCAACGTGTGGACCCCACGGCGGCGGTGGCGCCGGACCGCATCCAGCGCGGCCGCAGCCTGGCCCCACGCCCGGGCCTGGTGACCGGCGCCCTGGTGGACATGAGCCCTGAGATGGCCGAACGTCTGCGCCAGGCCTGGGAAACGGTGAACAACCGCTGGAACCAGTGGGTGCTGAACTACGCACGGGGTCAGCAGTTCCAGCTGCTGCGTGCGCTGGGGCTGAACGCCGACAGCTGGCAAGACCTGGCCACGCTGTTGATCGGTGCGCTCAGCCTGCTGAGCCTGGGTGGCGCCGCCTGGGCCTGGTGGGACCGCCGCCGCCAAGACCCCTGGCAACGCCTGCAAACGCGTGTGCAGCAACGCCTGGCCAGCCTGGGTGTCGCCGTGGCTGTGCAAGACAGCCCCGCGGCCCGCGCGCAGCAAGTGCGCCGCCGCTTGGGCGCGGCCGGCGACGGCCTGGCCCAGTGCCTGGACGACCTGCAGGCCCTGCGCTACGCCCAAGCCCAGGCCCAGGCCCCGGGCCGCGCCTGGTGGCGGCGGTTTGCCGCCGCCGCCCGGCGTGCGCGGGCGGCGGCCCCGGGCGCCCAGGCGGGGCGCCCGTCGCCAGTCGCCAAGCCCTGAGGCCGCCCACAGCGCCGGACGCGGGGGACGGGTAAGCCCCTGGCACGCCTGGAAACAGGGCCCGGCGCGGGGTCGCGATAATCGGTCGGATGACCCTGTTCACCCGAACCGCCCACCACCGCCACACCGGCCACCGGGCCCGCCTGGCTGCGTTGGCCCTGGCGCTGGCAGGCCTGCTGGCCCCGCCCGCCCTGCAGGCCCAAGACAACGCGGCGGCGGCCAAACCCGCCAAGTCCAACAACGCCGCCAAGAACAAGAACAACGCCAAGCCCGCACCGAAGAAGGCCAGCAAGCCGGCCGCGGGCAAGGCCAAAAAGGCGCCCGCGAAGAAGCCCAAACCCAACGGCAAGGTCTCGTCGCGCGGCACACCGGCCCACGTGGTGGGCGCCAAGGCCTACGGCACACGCGACGACGTGCGCGCCTTCGCGCAAGAGCTCGCCACGGCGCGCGGTCTGGACGCCGACTGGGCCTTGCAGCAACTGGCCCAGGCCCGCCGCATCGACAGCGTGCAAAAGTTGATGATGCCGCCCACCACCGAAGCCGGCACCCCCGCGCCCAAGGACTGGGGCGCTTACCGCGACCGTTTTGTGGAACCGCGCCGCATCACCGCCGGGGCCGCCTTCTGGCAGGTGAACGCGGAAGCCCTGGGCCGTGCCGAAGCGCGCTTTGGCGTGCCGGTCGAGGTCATCGTCGGGGTGGCCGGTGTCGAAACCTTCTACGGCCGGCTGAACGGCGCCTTCCGCGTCATCGACGCGCTGGCCACGCTGGCTTTTGACTTCCCCGAAGGCCGCAGCGACCGCAGCGCCTTCTTCCGCAGTGAACTGGCGGAATTCCTGGTGCTGTGCCAGCGCGAAGGCCTGGACCCGCAGACGGCCAAGGGCTCCTTCGCCGGGGCCATGGGCATGGCGCAGTTCATGCCCGGCAGCATCAACCGCTACGCCGTGGACTTCGACGGCGACGGCCGCGTGGACCTGACCGGCAGCAGCGCCGACGCCATCGGCAGCATCGCCAACTACCTGGCCCAGCACGGCTGGCAGCCCGGGCAGCCGGCCACCTATGCCGTGCAAGCCCCGGCCGATGAGGCCCAGCGCAGCCGGTTGCTGCAACCCGACATCCAGCCCAGTTTCAGCGCGGCGCAGTTCGCCGAGGCCGGGGCCGAGTTGGAACCTTCGGGCCGCGCGCACAGCGGCCCGCTGGCCCTGGTGCTGCTGGAAAACGGCAACCGCCCGGCCAGTTACGTGGCCGGCACGCAGAACTTCTACGCGCTGACCCGCTACAACTGGAGCAGCCTGTACGCGATGGCCGTGCTGGAACTGGGCGCGGCCGTCAAGCAGCAGCGCTGA
>JBKCUM010000100.1:0-8257 GCA_046318395.1 Rubrivivax sp. | reverse complement strand
CTTCGTCGATCCGATACAGATGCCGAGTGTGGCCATCGATCTTGAGCGGGGTTGGCTGCGATCTCGGTGGTTTCAAAATTCAATGTACTTCGAAAAGGTGGATCTCTTCGCCACTGACCATGTTGTTGGGAGTTTCATGATTACTTCTGACCCCGCGCAGGTTCGAAGGCTGCTTGATGCCATCCCGGACTCCTCTAAGACGGTTCGAAACTTCCGGTGGGGTGAAGGCTTCCTCACTCAAGCAGCGCCATCTGACGAGGTGCGTGTGAATGGGTTGCACGATTCTCCCGCCTTTACTATTGTCTTGGTACCGGCGTACGGAATTCAGATTGCCACACAACGAACAGACTTGTTGGATGAAATCGTTGAGATTCGTATGAATAACCAGAAGTAGTGAGGCAATAGATTATCAAGCTGCTGGTTAGGGCAGGTCGGACTACTGTTGCAGGTAGTAGATACGCAACAACGTCTGGCTGCGAAACGGCGGCAGGTCAGTCTTAGCTTCGGGGTGTTACGGCTTCGAGACTTGCACTGTTGCTTCCCACTGCTTCACCTAGTTCCTCTCGCCGAGGAAGACCTCCTTATGGTTATTCGTGGGAAGCGGGTCTAGGCCAAACTTCATGTGATCCGCGTCTGCCATCGTCCTGCGACATAGCATCCTGCGCCAGTCGGATATACTCCAGGTTTTCCGCTTTTCCTTGGGTGTGCGCTCAGGCCACGCGTGAGTATGAGTCTTAGGTAACCGATGCCTGTCACGGATGGTCGTGGTCGTGGTTGCAGTTGTCGTGCAGGTATTTTTTCCGACAGCTGGCCGGCTCAAGATTCAGTGATCAATACCCCGCACTGTTCAGAGTTCAATGAATCAAGAGTTCAGGAACGGGCGGTGTGGAAGCGGCTATCTGCATGTCGCATGGAGCATGGGAGTTCAGAGTTCAGCGAACAACGACAGCCTGGCGGCGGCACTGCAGGCAAGCCCTGACGCGCCACCGCCGACCCCCACGCCACCGGCGGACAACAGCGAAACGCCAGCCCCCAGCCACCCGCTGGCCGCTGCGCTGTGCGCCTTCTGCGCAGGCCGCTGCTGCCGCTACGGCGCTGCCAGCCACGCCTTCATCACCGCCGACCTGTTGAAGCGCTGGCTCGCGCAACACCCCGGCCACGCCCCTGAAGACGCCGCGGCGGCCTACGCACAACGGCTACCGGCCTGGCACGCGGCCGGTTCTTGCGTCTACCACGGCCGCCAAGGCTGCACCCTGCCCGCGGCCTGGCGTGCCGACATCTGCAACCAGCACGCCTGCGACACGCTGCAGCGCCTGAAGGCCCAGGCCCCTGGCGATGCACCCCTGGTGGCCATGCAGACCGAACACCGGCTGCTGGACGTGGTGTGGCTGCAGCCCGAAGGCCCCCGCCGGCTGCCGCGGCCGCGCGCGCACGGCTGAAAACGACAAAGCCCGCTGCGGCGAACGCAGCGGGACGAAAACGACAAAGCCCGCTGCGGCGAACGCAGCGGGCTGTGGACCCACAAGACAAGCGGCGCGGCGCAGACCGGGCCTTCAGGCCCCAGCCGCACCGCCGCTCAACTCAGGCCGCAGAGCTTGCGCAGGCCCCCCAGCACGGCCTCGCCCTTGAACGGCTTGACGATCCAACCGGTCACGCCGATGGCCTTGCCGCGCGCGCGCATCGCCGCGTTGTCTTCGGTGGTCAGCATCACGATGCGCACATCGGTGTTGCCCATGTCTTTGCGGATCTTTTCGGCCATGGTCAGGCCGTCCATGTTGGGCATGTTGATGTCGCTGAGCACCAGGCGGATGCCCGGGTCTTTGCCCAGCTGGGCCAAGCCGTCCCGGCCGTCGTTGGCCACGGCCACTTCAAAGCCGTTGTTGCTGAGGAAACTCGCGACGATCTCGCGCATGGTGTTGGAATCGTCGACCACCAGTACTTGGGCCATGGGGTGCAGTCCTTGCAGGTGCCGTTCAGGCAGGTTGTTCTTGGAGGCAGCGGCAGGTGCTGTCGCTCAGAAAAGTTCCAGTTCGCCCGTGCTGGCGTTGTCGGCCACGGGCTTGGAAAACTCGGTGAACTTCTCGGGCAACCACAACAGGTTGAAGATCAGACGCTGCACGATGGTCAGCGGCGGCAGGCCCGGCCGGCGCGGATCCGACAGCTGGTAGCGCACACACAGCTGCGGGTCCTGCGAACCGAAGCTGATGTACTTGTGCTCGTGGTTGATGACGATGGGCACCTGGGTTTGCTGGTTGGCAAAGGCCTCGGGCGGGATGTAGCGGTTCTTGAACGCGCCCCAGATCAGGTTGGTGGTCTCGCCCAGCAGGTGGTTCAGTTCACGGAAATTCAGGTCGCCGCCCACACCGGCGTAACCGAAGCCCTGCAGCAGGCCCTGACGCAAGGCGTTTTCTTCGGTCTGCAGCATCATGTAGCCACGGCACCAGGTGCTCTCCAGCGCGATCAGCGTGGACACCTCACCGAAGATGATGCGGTCGTGCACCACGTAAGGCGGCTCGTTGGTGACCACCGCGTTGGGGAACATGGAACGGATGCCGCTGATGGTGAGTTCCACCACCCCGTGCACCAGTTCCGGCGGGTAACGCAGGCTGAACAGGCTGTGTTCCACCTGGGTGCGCAGGCCGGCCATGTCGCCGCTGGTCCAGGGGTGTTTGACGGCCGCGGCTTCGGCGTCGGTCAGCGGCCGGTCCGAGGTGCGGCGCAGGAAGATGGGCAGTTCGGGCCGTTCGCGGTGGATGCTCTGCGCCAGCGCCAGGCTGTCGGGTTTGGCGCCCGGCAGGTCCTCGGCCAGCAGCACGCCGGCGAGGTCCAGGTGTTCGGCCAGCGCGGCCACGGCGTTGACGGCGGTGCGCGGCAAGGCGCTCAAGCCCAGGTCGGCACAGAAGTCCAACAAGGCCTGGTATTGCTGCGCATCGTGTTCAAGCAGCAGCACCTTGGCGGCGCGGAAGGCGTTTTCTGACATGGCTTTGGCGGCTTTGGCGTGGAGCACGTCCAGCAGCGGCCCTGCGGCCACCACACCGGTGCTCACCGCTTATCGGCCGCCCAGCCGCCCGACTGAAGGGACGACGCCCCGCGTCGGTGCAAACCCGGTGGCCGGGCGCCACTTCCTGCGCGGTCAGAAGCTGCGAACCGGTGGCACCCGTGCGGGCTTGGCCGGTTAGCCCAGCAGGTCTCAGCGGTCCAGCACCAGGTCGCCGTCGCGCGCCAGCGCGCCGCTGTCCACCAACTCCATCACCAGCCCCTGCAGCCAGGCGCGCGTGCCGCCGGCCGCGGCCGGCGGCGGGTGCAGGCGGCCGCTGGTCTGCACCAGCGGCGTCGCCTCGGCCCAGTCCAGCAGCGCGGCCAGCGGCTGCTGGCGTTCTTCCATCAGGTGGTACTTCACCAGCACCTTCAGCGCGTGGCGCGCGTGTTTGGCCGGGTCGGCGCGGAAGGCCGCGAGGCGGGCGCGCGCACGGGTCAGCGCCGCCGCCACGTCGGTGAACGGCGCGCCGTGGCCGGGCACCACCAGCTTCACCGGCAGTGCGGCGATCTGGTCCAGCACCTGGCCCACGTCGTCGAAACCCGGCTCGCCCTGCACCTCGGGGAAGACCACGCCAAAGCCGTGTTCCCACAGCGCGTCGGCCGACACCAGCAGGCCGCGCCGGGGCTCGAACAGCATCACCGAATGCGGGTCGTGGCCGGGTGCGGCCAGCACCTGCCATTCGACACCGCCAGCCACCAGCGGTTCACCCGGCTGCAGCAGTTGCTGGTGGCGGAAAGCCTCGATGCGCTGGCCCGTGGCCGCGTAGCTCAGCGCGGCGTCGTCCCAGGCCGCGATGGCATCGGCCTGGCCCGGCGGGATGGCCACCACCACGCCGTGCGCGCGCTGCAGGCTGGCGTTGCCGCCGCAGTGGTCGCTGTGCAGGTGGGTGTTGACCAGGCGCGTCAGCGGCGTGCCCTGCAGCGCCTGCTGCACCAGGGCCAGCGTTTGCGCGGCGTGGTTCACATGGCCGCTGTCCACCAGCAAGGCGCCGTCTTCACCCGGGGCGACGTGAACCAACAGGTTGTTGGAAGACAGCCAACCGCGCTCCAGCACGGTCAGGCCGTCCAAGGGGTGGCTAGGCGCGTGACGCGTGGGCGGAACAGCGGTGGGCATGGCCCATTCTGGCCCGCCCCGCGGCTTCACACAGCCCGGGGTTTCACCTTCGAAGCCGCCAGCTTGGCCTGCGTGCGCGCGGTGTCCACGTCGGCGTCGTGCACCAGGGCCACGCCCATGCGGCGCTTGCTGAAACTCTCGGGTTTGCCGAACAGGCGCAGCTCGCTGTTCGGCACGGCCAGGGCTTCGGCCACGCCGTCGAACACCACGCCGACCGCGTCCACGCCGCCATACACCACGGCGCTGGCGCCGGGGCTCTTCAGCGCGGTGTCCACCGGCAGGCCCAGGATGGCGCGCGCGTGCAGCTCGAACTCGTTCTGCCACTGCGTCACCATGGTCACCATGCCGGTGTCGTGCGGCCGCGGGCTGACCTCGCTGAACCACACGTCATCGCCCTTCACGAACAGCTCCACGCCGAACAGGCCCAGGCCCGCGGGCTCGCCGTCCAGGCCGCGGCCCAGGTCGTCGGTCACGGCCCGGGCGATGGCCTGGGCACGCTGCAGGGCCAGCGGCGCCATGCGCTGCGGCTGCCAGCTTTCCACGTAGTCGCCGCTGACCTGCACATGGCCGATGGGTTCGCAGAACTGGGTGTGCACCTGGCCGTCGGCACCGCGGGCGCGCACGGTCAGCAGCGTGATCTCGTAGTCGAAATCAATGAAACCTTCCACGATGACACGGCCGTGGCTGACACGCCCGCCGTCCATCGCGAACTGCCAGGCGCGCGCCACGTCGGCCGGGCCGTCCAGCTTGCTCTGGCCCTTGCCGCTGCTGCTCATCACCGGCTTGACGATGCAGGGGTAGCCGATGCCGCGCTGGCCATCGGTGCCGTCGATGGCGGCCTGCAGTTCGGCCTGTGAATCGCAGAAGCGGTAGGGGCTGGTGGGCAGGCCCAGGGTTTCAGCGGCCAGACGGCGGATGCCTTCGCGGTCCATGGTCAGCCGTGCGGCGCGCGCCGTGGGCACCACCCGCACCACGCCGGCGGCTTCCAGCTGCTGCAGCATGGGCGTGGCGATGGCCTCGATCTCGGGCACCACCAGCATTGGGCGCTCGGCTTCGATCAGCGCCTGCAACTGGGCCGGGTCGCTCATGGTGATGGTGCGCGCGTGGTGCGCCACCTGGTGGCCGGGCGCGTTTTCATAGCGGTCCACGGCGATGGTTTCCACGCCCAGGCGCTGCAGGGCGATCAGCACCTCCTTGCCCAGTTCACCACTGCCCAGCAGCATGACACGGGTGGCTTGCGGGCTCAGCGGGGTGCCCAGGGTGACGGTCGACATGGTGCGGCTTTCGGTGCAGTTTGGCGAAGCCTGTGATTGTGGCGCCGCTGGCGTTGTGCAGCGGCGGCGGGGCCCGGCCGGCGCGGCCTGTGGGTGGGGTCTGGGTGTGGATGCGCCTGCGGCATCATCCCCGCCATGGCCAAACCGCCCGCGCTCACCCTTCAGCACCTGCGCCAACACGCCGTGGCGCGCAGCCTGTTCAAACCCACCAGCCTGCCGCAGGCGCTGCAGAAGCTGGGCTTTGTGCAGGCCGACCCCATCCGCGCTCCGGCGCGCGCACAAGACCTGACGCTGCGCCAGCGGGTGAAGGGCTACCGCGCCGGCGACCTGGACCGGCGCTACCCGCAGCTGCCGCTGGAAGAGGATTTTTTCGTCAACTACGGCTTCCTGCCGCGCGAACTGGCCGCGCTGATGCACCCGCGCACCCCCGAGACGCCCTGGGACCCAACCCGCTGGGCCCAGGCCCACGCGGTGCTGGACTTTGTGCGCGAACGCGGCGTGGTGCACCCGCGCGAGGTGGACGCCGCCTTCCAGCACGGCAAGGCCAAAAACTGGTTCGGCGGCAACAGCAACGCCAGCACGCAGCTGCTGGACAGCATGCACTACCGCGGCCTGCTGCGCACAGCGCGCCGCGAAGGCGGCACCCGCTTGTACGCCGTGCGCCCGCCGCAGGCCGAACCGGCCAACCCCCACGCCGCGCTGGACCGCCTGGCCGACCTGGTGCTGAACCAGTGCGCGCCGCTGCCCGAGCCCACGCTGAACACGCTGGTGCGGCGCATCCGCTACGGCGCGCCGCAGCACACACCACACATGTCGGCGCTGCTGGCCCGCACCAAGGCGCGCCTGCCCCACGCCGTGGTGGACGGCACACGCTGGTACTGGCCGGCCGACGAGAACCCGGCCTCGAAGCGCCACGGCCTGGACGAGCAGGTGCGCTTGCTGGCGCCTTTCGACCCCGTGGTCTGGGACCGGCACCGCTTCGAGCTGTTCTGGGGCTGGGCCTACCGCTTCGAGGCCTACACCCCGGCGCCCAAGCGGGTGCGCGGTTATTACGCCCTGCCGCTGTTGTGGCGTGGCCAGGTCATCGGCTGGGGCAACCTGTCGGTCGTTGAAGGCCGGCTGGTGCCGGACCTGGGTTATGTCAGCGGCCGGGCCCCGGCCGATGCGGCCTACGGCGCGGCGCTGGACGAAGAACTGCAGCGGCTGAGCACCTTCTTGGGTCTTGACTAACGCCACAAGTGGGCGCCCTTGAAACCATCAGCGCCAGGCAAACACCGGCTGGTCGAAATGCGCCACACGCGTGGGCCGGCCCAGCAGCAACACCTCGCGCCACTGGTACAGAAAGGCCGCCGTGGGCGCGGCAATCCACTGCCGACCCACCGGCATCTTCAGCACCGGGTGCGCGCTGTGCGGCGTGGCCTCCAGGATGGGCGCGTCGGCGCGCAGCCACTCGCTGAACGGGATGCGGTGCACCGAGGCCACCTCGCCGGCATCGGGCTGCAGCGCTGGCACCGCGCCGCCCCACAGCACCACGGGCGTGATGACAAAACCCGAGCGCGAGGCGTAGTCGTCCAGGCAGCCCAGCACCGCGTCTTCGCCCAGCGCCAGGCCCAGCTCTTCGGCCAGTTCGCGGCGCGCACCCTGGGCCGGGGTCTCGCCCGCGTCCAGCCGGCCACCGGGCAGCGCCCACTGGCCAGCGTGGCGGCGCAGCGTCTCGGGGCGGCGGGTCAGCAGCAGGGCCGGCGCGGGGCTCCAGGCCCTGGGCGATGGCACGCCGGGCACATCGGCACCACCGCCTTCTTCGGCCACCACCAGGGCCACGGCGGCGTGACGCTGGCCAGGCGCCAAGGGCAGGCGCTGCACCGGCCAGGCGGCCAGGCGCTGCACCAGGGCCTGGCGCAAGGCTTCGCCGGTGCTGGCCAGCAGTTCGGCGGGCAAGGGCACGCCGTTCATGCGCTGCGGTCAAGCGGGCGCTGGAAGCTGGCCAGCAGCGCGCCCAGCGCCAAAGCCGCGGCGCTCCAGGCCAGGCCTTGGCGCAGGCCGCCTTGGTCGGACACCAGGCCCACCAGCGTGGGCCCCACGATCTGCCCCGCCGCGAACACGGTGGTGAAAGCGCTGATGCCCGCCGGCCAGGCCGTGGGCGGCAGGTTGTGGCGCACCAGGGCCGTGGTGGACGCCACCACCGACAAGAACACGCCACCGAACAACGCGCCAGACACAAAGGCCACCGGCGCGGCCGTCCACCACACCGGCAGCACCGTGGCCAAGGCCAGCAGGCCGTTCAGCCGCGCCAGCGCGCCGCCACCCCGCTGGCGCTGCAGCAGGCCGGCCCAGATGAACGACGAGGCCATCACCCCCGTGCCCAGCAGCGCATAAAACGCGGTGACGGTGCCGGCGCTGAGCTGCTGCTCGCGCAACAGCGTGACGATGAAGGTCATGTAGCCGATGTAGCCCACACCAAAGCAGGTGTAGCCCGCCAGGCCCAAGCCCAGGCGCCGCCAGGGCGCGGCCGCAGCGCCGGCCACGGCGGGCGGTGCCGCGGGCACGGCGCGGGCGCCGCGGTCCATCAGCGGCGTGGCCAACAGCGCCAGCGCCGCCAGCAACCACCAACCGGGCTGCCAGGCGTGGGCGCCGCCGCCCTGCAGCACCAGTGGCAGGCCCAGCGCACTGGCCACGATGCCCAGGCCCGTGCCGCCGTAGAAGATGCCCAGCACCAGGCCCGGACGCCGGCTGGGCGCGGCCAGGCGCGCCGCCAGCACCCCACCGGCCACGAAGGTGGCGGCGCTGGCCGCCCCGGTGGCCAGGCGCAGCGCGTACAGCGGGCCTTCGC